>DASQFQ010000042.1:0-10178 GCA_035633075.1 Solirubrobacteraceae bacterium
TGCCGCCGCGCCGTGTCGCCAACGGGATCGACCGCAACCGCCTCGCCCTCGTGCTGGCCGTCCTGGGCCGGCACGCCGGCGTCGGGGTCGGCAGCGCCGACGTGTTCGTCAACGTCGCGGGAGGCGTGCGCGTCGACGAGCCCGGCGCCGACCTCGCGGTGGCCCTCGCCGTCGCGAGCGCAACGCGCGGCGTGATCGCGGGCGCGGGGGAGCTGCCGTTGGCCTGCTTCGGCGAGGTCGGCCTCACGGGCGAGCTGCGGAGCGTCGCCCATCCCGACCGCCGCCTCGCGGAGGCGCGCAAGTTCGGCCTGGCGCCGGCGATCTCACCGGAGCAGGCGCCGACGCTGCGCGCGGCCGTGCGGGCCGCCCTCCCGGCGATCCCCAGCGCCCGCGCCGCCTAGCAGCTTCGCCGGCGCCCGTCAACCCACGAATTCCGCTCTAGCGCAGGCAATTCGGCCATAAATCAAGGCTAAGGTACTGCTAGACTGTCCTTGATGACGCCGCGATCAGGGGAAGAGCTTTCAGAGCTCGAAGCGCGGCAGGAGCCCCGACTCGTCAAGTCGCTGGAGATGGTGGCCCCGGGCTCGGCGGTCCGCGAGGGCATCGACAACATCGTGCACGCCCGCACCGGCGGCCTGATCGTCCTCGGCGATCCCGACGAACTGGCTTTCCTGTTCTCGGGCGGGATCAAGCTCGACATCGACTACTCGCCGCAGCTGCTCTACCAGCTCGCGAAGATGGACGGCGCGATCGCCCTCAACCTCAACGCGACGAAGATCTCGTGGGCCAACGTGCAGCTGATGCCCGACCCCACGATCCTGTCCGCAGAGACCGGCACGCGTCACCGCACCGCCGAGCGCGTGTCCAAGCAGACCGACGCCCTCGTCATCGCGATCTCCCAGCGGCGCGAGGTCGTCTCGCTCTACGTCGACGGCACGAAGTACATCCTCGAGGAGATCCCGGCGGTCCTGGCCAAGGCCAACCAGGCGCTCGCCACCCTCGACAAGTACCGCACCCGCCTGGACCAGGTCTCCACGCGCCTGACCGCCCTGGAGTTCGAGGGCGGCGTCACCCTGCACGACGTGCTGACCGTGCTCCAGCGCGCCGAGCTCGTCACGCGCATGGCGGTGGAGATCGAGCGCTACATCGTGGAGCTGGGCACCGAGGGCCGCCTGATCGAGATGCAGCTCGAGGAGACCATGGTCGGCGTGGCCGCCGACAAAGCCGCGCTGCTGCACGACTACCTGGCCGAGCCGGTCTACGACGCTTTCGCGATCGCGCTCGACGGCATCGCTCGGCTGCCGCACCAGGACCTGCTCGACTTCGGGCGCCTCGCCGAGCTGCTCGGCTACAACCGCAAGGTGAACACCCTCGACTACCCCGTCTCGCCCCGCGGCTTCCGGATCCTGGGCCGCATCCCGAGGCTGCCCCGCCTCGTCGTGCAGAACATCGTCAACGAGTTCCACGGGCTCGACTTGATCCTGGCTGCCAGCGACCTGGAGCTCGAGTCGGTGGATGGCGTGGGCGAGATCCGCGCCAAGGACATCCGCGAGGGCCTGCGCAGGCTGCAGGAGATCAACCTCGTCGACCGCTACCTGCAGACCTGACCGTGAATTCCGCTGGTGGTCCGGCACACGGACCGAGCCCGAACGAGGAGGACACCATCACCGATACAGCGCAGCTCGAGGACCTGGAGATCAGCCGCGAGATCGAGTGCATCGATTTCGCGATCGGCGACAACGTCGTGTATCCGCACCACGGCGCCGGCCAGGTCATCAAGAAGGAGGAGAAGGACGTCCTCGGAGAGAAGCGCCAGTACCTCACGATCAAGATCCTCCACAACGACATGACCGTGATGGTGCCCTGCGAGAATGCCGGCAAGGCCGGCCTGCGCCGCGTGATCGACGAGGACACGGTCAAGAAGGTGCTCGCCGTGCTCTCCGACGACGTCTCGGAGATGCCCAAGAACTGGAACCGGCGCTTCAAGCACAACCGCGACAAGATCAAGACCGGCGACATCTACGAGCTGGCCGAGGTCGTCCGCAACCTTGCGATCCGCGAGCAGGACAAGGGCCTCTCGACCGGCGAGAAGCAGATGTTCACGCGCGCCAAGAAGATCCTCGCGTCGGAGCTGATGTACGCGCTCGAGATGGGCGAGGAGCAGGCCGAGGAGCACCTCGACGAGCTGCTGCGGCGCTCTGGCGCCGACAAGCTCGCGGGCGTATGACCCCCTAGCGTATGGCGGTGGCCCTGCTGGTCGCCGCGGGCGGTGGCGAACGCCTCGAAGCCGGCCGGCCCAAGGCGTTCGTCGCGCTCGCCGGCCGCCCGATGCTCGAGTGGAGCGTGCAGGCCCTGCGCGCGGCAGGGGTCGACGAGATCGTCGTCGCGCTTCCGGCGGGGGAGGCCGCGCCCCATGGCTGCGTGGGCGTCGCGGGCGGCCTGACGCGCTCGGCGTCGGTGCGCAACGCGCTGGCAGCGGCTCGGCGCGACGAGCACGTCGTCGTCCACGACGCGGCACGCCCGCTGGTGACCGCGGCGCATGTCCTCGGGACGCTCGCCGCCCTCGACCGGGCCGACGCGGCGATCGCGGCGGCGCCGCTGACCGATACGGTCAAGGAGGCGGGCGCCGACCGGCTCGTCACCGCAACCCTCGACCGCTCGCGGCTGTGGGCGGTGCAGACACCGCAGGCGTTTCGCCGCCCTGCGCTCGAGGGCGCACTGGCGGTCCCCGACGACGTGCTCGCCGCGGCCACGGACGACGCTTGGCTGGTCGAGCGCGCGGGGGGGACCGTGCGGGTGGTCGAGTCGACCCCGGAGAACCTCAAGGTGACCACGCCGCACGATTTGCGCGTAGCCGAGCTGCTTCTCGGCGTGCCGCGGTCGAACGGGTGAGCGCGGCCGAGGCGGCAACGACCGCGCCGTGCTGGCGACTGGCCGTCGTGGGGGCGAGCGCGGGGCTGCTGTCCGGGCTCCTGGGCGTGGGCGGCGGCATCATCATCGTCCCGGGGCTCATCTGGGCCGCCGGGCTCGGCCGCCACACGGCGACGGGCACCTCGCTGGTGGCCATCCTGCCCATCGCGGTCGTCGGCACGATCACCTACGCCGTGGCGCCGGGGGGCGCCTTCGACGCGTCCGCCAGCGCGGTGGTGGTCGCGGGGAGCCTCGCGGGTGCGGTGATCGGCGTTCGGGTCAACGCGCGAGTGTCCGAGCGGGCACTGCGCGTGGGCCTGGCGGTCCTCAGCCTGGTTTTCGGCGCCCGGCTCGTGGTCCCGCTCGGCTTCGGGCCGGGCGTGGAGACGCTGCTGCTCGATGCCGGCACGCTCGCGCTGCTCGTCGGCCTCGGCCTGGCCGGAGGCGTCCTCGCCGGGCTGCTGGGGGTGGGGGGCAGCGCCATCGTCATCGCCGTGATGGTCATCGTCCTGGGCACGAGCCAGGTGCTCGCGCAGGGCGTGGCCCTGGCGGCCGTGATCCCGACCGTGGTCGTCGCCGCGGTCATGCACCACGGGCAGGGCACCCTGGCGCCGCGGATCGGCGCCGTCGTCGGCGCGGCGGGAATGCTGGGCGCGGTGCCGGGCGCGTTCGCCGCCTTCGCCGTGCCGGCCGGCACGCTCCGCACGGTGTTTGGCGCTTTCCTGATCTTCGCCGGTGCGCGCACCGTGCGCGCCGAATGGGCACGCCGGTAACCGCGGCCGCACACCCGGGCCTGCCGGCCCGGGTCATGCCCGACCACATGACCGCTCGGCGCGCAACCCACGGTGCTTGGCCGCGCGCGAGCCCGCCGCCCGGGTGCGTCCGCGTAGAGTCCTCACCCGCCGTGCTGACCGACTACCACGTCCACCTGCGCCCGGACGAGCCCGGCACCACGACGCAGCGTTACTTCACCGCCGCCAACGCTGAGCGCTACAGGGCGGTGGCGGCGGAGCGGGGGATCGCGGAGCTCGGCGTGGCCGAGCACATCCACCGCTTCACCGACGCCCTGAACATCTGGCAGCACCCGTGGTGGCGCGCGAACGCCCACGACGACGTGGACGCCTACTGCTCCTTCGTGCGCGAGGAGACCGACCTGCGCCTGGGGATCGAGGCCGACTTCGTGGCCGGCCGCGAGGACCGGATCGCGAGCTTCCTGGAAGCGCGCGAGTGGGACTACGTCGTCGGCTCGGTGCACTTCCTGCGCGAAAGCGCCGTCGACATGGGGGGCGACTGGGACGTCTGGGGGCGGGGCGAGTCCGCCGAGCGGGTATGGCGGCGGTACTTCGAGACGATGGCGGAGGCCGCCCGCAGCGGCCTCTACGACATCATGGCCCACCCCGACCTCGTCAAGGTGTGGGGCGGCGAGCGCCCGGCGCCGGACGGGGATCCGCGGCGCTTCTACGAGCCCGCGGTGGAGGGCTTCCTCGACGGCAGCGTGGCGGTCGAGGTCTCCACCTCGGGCCTGCGCAAGCCGGTCGGCGAGATCTATCCCTCGCGCGCCTTCCTTGAGATGGTGGCCGACGCCGGCCTCCCCGTCGTGCTGTCGAGCGACGCGCACGTCCCCGACGACCTCGGGCACCGCTACGAGGAGGCGGTCGCCTTGCTCGAGGAGGTCGGCATCCGCGAGCTGTGCGTCTTCGAGGGCCGCGAGCGGCGGCTCGAGCCGATCGGCTGATGGGCCGCTCCGGCATCGGCGTGGACTCCCATCGCTTCGCCGCCGGGCGCCGGCTGGTCCTCGGCGGCGTCGAGATCCTGCACGACGAGGGCCTCGCCGGACACTCCGACGCCGACGTGCTGGCTCACGCGATCATCGACGCCCTCCTGGGGGCGGCGGGGCTCGGCGACATCGGCCGACACTTCCCCGACACCGACGAGCGTTGGCGCGACGCCGACTCGATGGATCTCCTGCGCGCCGCCGTCGGCCAGGTCGCGGGGGCGGGATGGGCGGTGGCCCACGTGGACGCGACCGTCATGCTGGAGCGCCCGAAGCTCGCTCCCCATCGCGATGAGATCTCCGCCTCGCTGGGCGCCGTGCTCGGCAGCGTGAACGTGAAGTTCACGACCGCCGAGCGGATGGGGTTCGTCGGCCGCGGCGAGGGCGTCGCCGCGCTGGCCGTCGCGACACTGGAGCCGAGCTAGTGGGGTGACCGGCGAGCGCAGCCGGTCGCCCAACTCAGGCGGCGCCCATGCCGGCGTCGGTGCCGATGACGACGTCCGGCCGGCGGCCGGTGATCCCGGCGCGGACGCGGGCGCCGTGGGTGGTGCAGCGGACCTCCCATGTGTGGCCGATGTCCGCGAGGCGGATGTGGCAGGTGGCGTCGAACCCCGGATCGGCACCGAGATACCGCTCCGGAAGGGAGCGGAACGCGCTCTGCAGCCCGAACGGCCCGGCACGGCGGCGACGCTATACGGAGTGGGGGTGGGGACTGGCTAAGGTGCCGCAGCGTGCGCCCGATTTCCCTGCACGACAGCCGTTCCCGGCGCCCTGTGGCGCTCGAGCCGCGCGATCCGGGCCGGGTCGGCATCTACGCCTGCGGGCCCACCGTCTACTCGCGCGTCCACGTCGGCAACGCACGGCCCTACGTCGTCTTCTCCCTGCTCAAGCGCTTCCTCGAGCACGAGGGCTACGTCGTGACCCTCGTCATCAACGTCACCGACGTCAACGACAAGATCTACGACGCCGCGCGGGCCGCAGGCCGTGGCTCGGCCGACCTCGCGCGCGAGATGACCGCCCACTACACCGCCGACACCGAGCGCCTGGGACTAGGCCGTCCTGACCACGAGCCGCTGGCCTCGGAGCACATGGTGCCGATCGTCGCTCTGATCACCGATCTCGTGGAGGGCGGCCACGCCTACGCAGCCGACGGTGACGTCTACTTCCGGGTGCGCAGCCTGCCCAGCTACGGGGAGCTGTCGCGGCGCGACGTCGACCAGATGGACCAGGGGGAGGGCGTCGAGGGCTCCGCCCGCAAGGAGGACCCGCTCGACTTCGCGCTGTGGAAGGGCGAGAAGGCGGGCGAGGACACCGCGTGGGACTCGCCCTGGGGGCGCGGGCGCCCGGGCTGGCACATCGAGTGCTCCGCGATGGCCGAGGAGCTGCTGGGCGTCGAGCTCGACGTCCATGGCGGTGGGACGGACCTGCTGTTCCCCCACCACGAGAACGAGGCGGCGCAGACCCTCGCCGCGCGCGGCCGGCCGCTCGCGCGCGTGTGGATGCACAACGGGATGGTCCAGCTCGACGACGCCAAGATGGCGAAGTCGGAGGGCAACATCCGCGGGCTGGCGGCCGCGCTCGACGAGGTGGGGCGCGACGCGCTGATCCTCTACTTCGCCGCCGGGCACTACCGCCAGCCGCTGGCCTACTCGCGCGAGCGGCTCGAGGAGGCGGCCCGAAGCGCGGAGCGAATCCGCGAGCTGGGGCGCAGGGTGGACGCCGGCGAGTCGCCCGAGGACCTCGCCGGCCTGCGCGACGCCTTCTTCGATGCGCTGGCCGACGACTTCAACACGGCCAGAGCGCTGGCGGCCCTCTTCGACTGGGTGCGCGCGGCGAACAGGCGCACGGGCCCCGTGGGCGGCGCGCACCTGCGCGAGATGCTTGCGGTGCTGGGTCTCGAGAACCTGCTCGAGGCGCAGGCCGGCCCGCCCCCGGAGCTGGCTGAGCTGGCCGAGCAGCGGGCGGCGGCGCGTGCGCGGCGCGACTTCGCCGAGGCCGACCGGCTGCGCGACCAGGTGCGTGCCGCGGGCTGGGAGGTCCGCGACGGCCCCGACGGCCCGGAGCTCGTGCCGGCGGCCTGATGGTCGTCTATGGCCGCAACGCCGTACGCGAGGCGCTGCGCGGGCGGCGCGAGGTGCGCCGCGTGTGGGCCACGAAGGGGGAATTGCCGGGCGTGCCGGTCACCCGGGCCAGCAGCGAGCAGATCGCGGCCCGCTGCGGCTCGGATGCCCACCAGGGCATCTGCGCCGAGGTCTCGGCGTACCCCTACGCCGACGCGGCCGAGCTGCTGGCCCGCCCCGAGCCGCTGCTCGTCGCGCTCGACGAGGTGACCGACCCCCAGAACCTCGGCGCAGTATGCCGCACGGCCGAATGCGCCGGGGCCACGGGCCTGGTGCTGCCCGAGCGGCGCTCGGCCGAGGTCACCGCCGCGGTCTGCAAGGCCTCCGCCGGAGCGGTCGAGCACCTGCCGGTCGCGCGCGTCCGCAACCTGGCGGACTTCCTCGCCGAGGCCAAGGCCCGCGGCTGCTGGTGCTACGGCGCCGCGGCCGGTGCGCGCACCGCCTACCGGGCCCCGGACTACCGCGGTGGCATCGTCCTCGTGCTGGGGGCGGAGGGGCGGGGGCTGCGCCCGCGAGTACGCGATGCGTGCGACGACCTGGTCGCGCTGCCCCTGCGGGGGCGCATCGAGTCGCTCAACGTGAGCGCGGCGGCGGCGGTGCTGCTGTACGAGATCTTGCAGCAGCGACTTGACACGTCCACATAACCGTGTCAATCTGCACAATACATCACGCTTGACTTGAGGGTTATCCCCTAGATCGAGCTCATAAGACGCCGGGGGAGGTGTGCGTCACGAACATTCGGGCTCGAGGCCCGAGGAAGGACTGTGCTCGTGGCTCGGATCTCCCAAAAGACTCAAGGTCAAGTGCATGTTGAGGACGGCTTCTTGATCGCTCTCGCCAAGCAGGGCGACCCCGAGGCATACGAACGCCTGGTGCGCCGCTACTACTCCTTCGTACGCCTCAAGTCCTCCTCGTACTTCCTGATCGGCGGCGACAGCGACGATCTCATCCAGGAGGGCCTGGTCGGCCTCTACAAGGCCATCCGCGACTTCCGAACGGATCGCGAGTCCTCCTTCCGCAACTTCGCGGAGCTCTGCATCACCCGCCAGATCATCACGGCGGTGAAGACCGCAACGCGCAACAAGCACACGCCGCTCAACGGCTACGTGTCGTTCTCGGCGACGCCCGCGGGAGCCTCGGACTCCGAGCCGACGCTCGACGAGGTGCTCCCGGGCTCCACCGTCCACGATCCGGTCAACCAGGTGATCTCCTCCGAGGAGCTGCGCTCCCTGGTGGCGTGCCTGTCCACCGTCCTGTCCGAGCTCGAGTCGCGGGTCCTGTCGCTCTACCTCGACGGTCACTCCTACACCGGGATCGGCGAGCTGCTGGGCTGTGACTGCAAGACCGTCGACAACGCGCTGCAGCGCGTCAAGCGCAAGGTGGGAGCGCACCTCGACTCGCGCGCGGTGATGCTGTAATCCCAGCATGCCGACCTGGCTGATCGTCATCCTCGCCGTCCTCGCGCTGCTCGCCGTGGGAGGCGCGATGGCCCGGCGGCAGCAGCTGCAGCGAACACGCGGGCGCTTCGACGCCAACCTGCTGCAGGTCAACAACGACCTCGCCGCCGCCCACGCCGAGGACCGCGGCTGGGAGCGCGCGGCGCTCGACGATGCCGCGCGCCGCGCCTACGCCGAGCAGCGGCCGGGCGCCGACCAGGGCGAGATGGTGCTCATGCAGGTGATCGACCGGCCGGGGACCGATCAGGACAAGGCGGTCTACCGCTTCGGGGCCGACGGGCGCCACGAGCGCCTCACCCTCGGCCGCCGCGACGGCCAGTGGGTGTTCGAGGGGCTGGAGTAGGGCGCTAGGCGGCGCGCGGGCGGCGGTGCTCGACGGCGTCGACCACCTCGACGACCTCGGCGAGGTCGTCGGTCAGGCACAGGCGGTCGATGTCGGCCTGCACGATCTTGCCCCCCTCGAGGACAGGGCCCCGCAGCCAGTCGAGCAGGCCCGACCAGTAGGGCGTGCCGACGAGGACGATCGGGAAGTGGCGGATCTTCTCCGTCTGGCGCAGGGTGGCGGCCTCGAACAGCTCGTCGAGGGTGCCGAAACCGCCGGGGAAGACCACGAAGGCGCTCGCGTAGCGTACGAACATGACCTTGCGCGTAAAGAAGTAGTGGAACGTCAGCGGCAGGTCGACCCAGCGGTTCATGGCCTGCTCGTGCGGGAGCTCGATGGCGAGGCCGATCGAGGGAACGCCCGCCTCGCGCGCACCGCGGTTGGCCGCCTCCATGGCTCCGGGACCGCCGCCGGTGATGATCGCGAAGCCGTCTGCGCCGAGCCGGCGCGCCGCCTCGCGCGACGCCTTGTACTCAGGGTGCTCGGGAGCGGTGCGCGCCGAGCCGAAGATGGACACGGCCTTGCCGATGTGGGCGAGTGCCCGGAAGCCCGTCCGCAGCTCGGCGTCGATCCGCTCGAGCCGCGAGTCGTCGTTGTAACGCGAGGCGATGACCGCCGTCTCGGCCTCGAGCAGCTCCTCGTCGTCGGAGGTGGGTGGCCGGGCGTCAAATGTCACCTGACCAGGGTAGGGCTCCGCGGTCACGGTCGGGCTCCGCGCCATGAGAGCAGCCCGAACCACACTCGGAAGCCGGCCCGCCGCATCCAACACCTTGGCGCTCGCGCCTCGTCACGCTCCCCTGAGCACCTGACCGGTCAGTCGCCCGAGCGCCCGGACCGCCGCGCTCAGGTGCTCGGGACGGCTCGCCTCGTCCGGCGCGTGCGAGACGCCACCCTGGCTCTGCACGAACAGCATCGCGGTGGGGACGCCCGCGCGGGCGACCTCGGCGGCGTCGTGCAGCGCCCCGCTGGCCATCGGCTCGCCACCGCCGGCCGCCTCGCTCGCGAGTCCGACGAGCCGCGGGTCGAACGGGATCGGCTCGATCGACCAGACGGGCTCGTCGGCCACCTCGACGCCATGCTCCTGCGCCGCCCAGCAGGCGGCCGCGAGCGCCTCGGCGGCCATCGCCTCGAGCGGCCCCGCCTCCGGGTGGCGCTGGTCGAGCCACAACTCGGCGGTGCCCGGGATCGCGGTCGGGATGCCCGGCCGCGCCTCGATCGCTCCGACGGTTGTTACGCCGCCGTGGCGCAGCGCGCTCTCGCGCACGCTCAGCGCGGTGCGGGCGGCCGCCAGGAGCGGGTCGCGGCGGCCCTCCATCGGGACTGTCCCGGCGTGACCCGAGCGCCCTCTGAAGCGCAGGCGCCGTCGCTCCACGCCGGCCGTGCCGGTCACCGAAGCGAGCGCGTCGCCGCGCGCCTCGAGCACCGGGCCCTGCTCGATGTGGAGCTCGAGGTACGCGTCGAGGGTCGCCAACCGCGCGCCCGCCTCGTCCATCCGCTCGAGCTCGACGCCGTGCTGCGCCAGCACCTCGGGCAGC
>DASQFQ010000043.1:0-2389 GCA_035633075.1 Solirubrobacteraceae bacterium
AGGCGGCCTCGATCGCGGCGACCACGCGTGAGTGGTTGTGGCCGACGGTGGCGCAGATCTGGCCCGCGGTGAAGTCCAGGACGCGCTGGCCGTCCACGGTCTCCACGAACGAGCCCGACGCCCGGGCCACGACCCCGTCGACGAACTCCCCTCCTTTAGCGGATGAGCAGGCCGGCGCGCGCCCACGCCGGCAGGCTAACGCGCCCCCCTCGCGGGCCGGTCCGCGATACGCTCCGTCGATGCCGCGCCAGCGGCAGCCAGCAGCCTGAAGGGAGAGCGTGAGAGCAGTGCAGGTGCGTGTCCGTTTCGGCGCCGGGCTGTCCCGGCTCTCCAAGGCGCCGGCGCTCACGCTCGAGCTCGAGGACGGCGCGACCGTCGACGATCTCCTCGCACGCCTGCGGGACAGCGAGCCGGATCTGGCGCCGGCGCTGCGCTCGGCGCTGCCCGTGATCGGCGGCGAGCACGCCGAGCGTCGTCAGCGCCTCGAGGACCGCCAGGAGATCGCCCTGCTGCTCCCCGTCTCCGGAGGCTGACCGGCGCACGACCGCCACGACTGAAAAGGAGCCCGCTCATGGCCATCCAGGAATCCCCCGCACGGACCGGCGAGGCCCGCCAGACCGTCCTCGTCGACACCTTCACCGACGGCCTGCTCGGACCGGAGGTCCCGATGCTGGGCCCGGTCGCCGACGGCGGGCACGTCGTGTGGAACTCGACCCCCGGCTGCTGGGGGCCGATGATCACGCCGTCGATCCGCGGCGGCCACGAGGTCTGCCAGCCCGTCGCCGTCGACGGCGCGAAGGCGGGGGATGCCGTGGTGATCCGCATCAAGGACATCGAGGTGACCTCCCTGGCCACCTCGTCGGGCAACGACCAGCCGATGGAGGGCCGCTTCAACGGCGATCCCTACTGCGCGCCGGTCTGCCCGGGCTGCGGGACGGAGTGGCCGGAGACCCGCGTCGAGGGCATCGGGCAGGAGTCGGTGCGCTGCACGGGCTGCGGCGCGGACTGCACGCCGTTCACGTTCACCAACGGCTACACGATGGCGTTCGACGAGCTGCGCTCGCTCGGGGTCACCGTGCCGCGCGAGGCGGCCGAGGGCTTCGCCCGCGAGGCGGCCCGCTTCGCGGCGCTGCCCGACAACTCGGTGCAGAACCCCATCCTCGGCTTCGCGCCGCACGACATCGTCGCGCTGGCCACGCGGCTGCGCCCGTTCATGGGCCAGATCGGCACGTCGCCCTCGACGACGATCCCCGACTCCCACAACGCGGGCGACTTCGGCTCGTTCCTGGTCGGGGCGCCGCACCGCTACGCCCTCGACGCGCAGGAGCTGCAGCGCCACAAGACCGACGGGCACATGGACATCGACGCCGTGCGCGCGGGCGCCATCCTCGTCTGCCCGGTCAAGCTCGACGGCGCCGGCATCTACCTCGGCGACATGCACGCGCTCCAGGGCGACGGGGAGATCGCCGGGCACACCTGCGACGCGTCCGGCGCCGTGACGCTGCAGGTCGAGGTCCTCAAGGGGCTGGGCAACGACGGCCCGATCCTCTTCCCGCTCGAGGAGGACCTGCCGTTCCTGGCTCGGCCGCTCAGCCGCGCCGAGCGCGAGCGGGCCCTGGCGCTCGCGCGCCGGCACGGCATGGACGCGCTCGAGGAGTCGCTGCCGATCTCGGTGATCGGCACGGGCCCCGACCTCAACTCGGCCACGGACAACGGGCTGGCGCGGGCGGCGGAGCTGCTCGACATGTCGGTCCCCGAGGTCAAGAACCGGGCGACGATCGCCGGCGCGATCGAGATCGGCCGGCACCCCGGCGTGGTCCAGGTGACCTTCCGCGCGCCTGCCGAGCGGCTGGAGGCGCGCGGCCTCCTGGGCTACGCGGTCGAGCAGTACGGCGAGCGCTGACGAGATAGGCTGACTTGCTCCGCGATCGAGCCAGGGGCACGACGAGCGACGCCACGCGTGAGGCAGTAGCAGGTTGGCTGGGGCTCGCCCCGCACGGGGCCCGGCCGTTCGGCTCGCCGGCGCCCATCGTGCGACAGCCCGTCACCCGGGAGCCGCCGCCGCTAGACGCGCACGTCAAGCTGCCCGCCGGCAGCTACGCGGTGGGGGAGCCCGGCGAGGAGCGCCGCGTGGAGCTGGACTCCGTGCTGCTCGGGCGCTGGCCCGTGGTCAACGCTCACGCGCGCCGGTTCGTCGAGGAGACGCGTCGCGGCGTGCCGGCCGTGCTCGCGGCCAAGCTCGCCGATTCGCAGCTGGCCGACCATCCCGCCACCGACGTCTCGCTCGCCGATGCGCTGGCGTTCTGTGCCTGGGCCACCGAGCGGCTGGGCCGCGACGTCCGCCTGCCGACCGGCGACGAGTGGGAGGCGCTCGCGCGCGGGGGCGACG
>DASQFQ010000044.1:0-19510 GCA_035633075.1 Solirubrobacteraceae bacterium
GGACCACCGAGGCCCTCCTCAGCCCCAAGGAGCGCCGCGCCAAGCGCCGCGCCGCCAAGACCGCTGCCCCGCGCGGGCCGCTGACCCCTGAGCAGCGCGACGAGGAGCGCCGCGCCCTCAGGGCCAAGCGCGCCAAGGTGCGCCGCACCTACCGCGCACGTCTCAAGGCGAAGGCCGCCGAGCGCCGCGCCGCCGAGCCGCCGCCCGAGGCCGCCCACGCGCCCGAGCATGGCCCGGGCCGCGCCAAGGTCCGCCAGGGCATCGTCGTCTCCGACAAGGCCGACAAGACCATCGTGGTGCGCGTCGACGTCACCCGCCGGCACCGGCGCTACGGCAAGATCATGCGCATCTCCTCCAAGCTGCACGTCCACGACGAGCGCAACGACGCGGGCACGGGCGACACCGTGCGCGTGCAGGAGTGCCGGCCGATGTCGCGCACCAAGCGCTGGCGGCTGACGGAAGTGCTGGAGAAGGCGAAGTGAGCGCCGCGAGCGGTTACCGCAACCCGATGTGCGAGCGGAGCAAGCATTGATCCAGAACGAGACTCGCCTGAAGGTCGCCGACAACACTGGCGCCCGGGAGATCCTCTGCATCCGCGTGATGGGCGGCTCGCGCCGTCGCTACGCGGGCGTGGGCGACGTCATCACCGCGACCGTCAAGCAGGCCATTCCGCAGGGCTCGGTCAAGAAGGGCGAGGTCGTCAAGGCCGTGGTCGTGCGTACCAAGAAGGAGTTCGGGCGCGACGACGGCACCTACATCGCCTTCGACGAGAACGCCGCGGTGATCATCGACGCCCAGAACAACCCGCGCGGCACGCGCATCTTCGGCCCTGTGGCCCGCGAGCTCCGCGACGGCGGGTTCATGAAGATCGTCTCGCTCGCGCCGGAGGTGCTGTGATGAAGATCCGCACCGATGACGAGGTCGTCGTGATCTCGGGCAAGGACAAGGGCAAGACCGGCAAGGTCATCCGCGTCGACCGCGGCCGTGACAAGGTCTTCGTCGAGGGCGTCAACCTGGTCAAGCGCCACCAGCGCGCGACGCCGGGCCGCCCTAACGCCCCGGTCGGCGTGATCGAGAAGGAGGGCGGGGTCCACGTCTCCAATGTGGCGATCCTCGACCCCAAGGACCGCAAGCCCACGCGCGTCAGCGTCCGCCGCACCGAGCAGGGCACCCGGATGCGCGTCACCAAGCGCTCTGGCGCGGAGCTGGACTGACCCATGGCACGACTCAAGGACAGATATCTCGAGGAGATTCGCCCTGCGATGGTGGGCCGGTTTGGCTACTCGTCGGTCATGCAGGCGCCGCGGCTGGTCAAGATCACGCTCAACATGGGCGTGGGGGAGGCCAAGCAGGACTCCAAGATGCTCGAGGCCGCCGGGGAGCAGCTCGGCACGATCGCGGGGCAGAAGCCCAACATCCGCCGCGCCCGCAAGTCGGTCGCCAACTTCAAGCTGCGCGAAGGCATGCCGGTGGGCCTGACCGTGACGCTGCGCGACGTCCGCGGCTATGAGTTCCTCGACCGGCTCTGCTCGATCGCGATCCCGCGGATCCGCGACTTCCGGGGGTTGAACCCCCGCTCCTTCGACGGGCGCGGGAACTACTCCATGGGCGTCCGCGAGCAGGTGATCTTTCCCGAGATCGACTACGACAGTGTCGACCAGGTCCGCGGGCTCGACGTGACCATCACCACGACCGCGCAGACCGACGCGGAGGCCTTCGCCCTCCTCGACGCACTCGGCATGCCGTTCGCGCGCGACGGGCGCCCTGAGGGCTTCGAGAGCCTCCCCACCGAGCTGGCGACCGCCTAGACACAAGGACCTTCATGGCCAAGACCTCACAGATCGTGCGCCAGCAGCGCCCACCGAAGTACAAGGTGCGGGGCTACTCGCGCTGCCGCCGCTGCGGCCGGCCGCGCGCCGTGTACCGCAAGTTCGGCCTCTGCCGGATCTGCCTGCGCGAGCTGGCGCACAACGGCTTCATCCCCGGCATGACCAAGAGCTCGTGGTAAGGGTGCACGCATGTCGATGACCGACCCCGTCGCCGACTTCCTGACGCGCATCCGCAACGGGATCATGGCCGCCAAGGAGACGGTCGAGATCCCCTCGTCGCGGCTCAAGCAGGAGATGGCGCGCATCCTCACCGAGCAGGGCTACATCGAGGGCTACGAGGTCGTGCCGGGCGAGCCCGGCCGGGCCGGCGACCGCATCCTGGTCAAGCTGAAGTACACCGAGAGCCGCGAGTCCGTGATCTCCGGGCTCAAGCGCATCTCGCGCCCCGGCCAGCGGACGTACGTCGACTCGGGCTCGATCCCGAAGGTGCTCGGCGGCATGGGCACCTCGATCATCTCGACCTCCCGGGGCGTCATGACCGGCCACGACGCCCGCAAGGAGGGCGTCGGCGGCGAGCTCGTGGCCCAGGTCTGGTAGCTCGCACATGTCGCGCATCGGCAAGAAGCCCATCCCCGTACCCACTGGCGTCAACGTGACGATCGAGCCCGAGGTCGTCCGCGTGGCCGGCCCCCGCGGCGACCTCGCCGAGCGCAAAGCGCGCTCGATCGAGGTTCGCCAGGCGGGCGAGGAGTTGCTCGTGACGCGGCCCACCGACCGCGCCGAGCACCGCGCCCTGCACGGCCTGACCCGCTCGTTGATCGCGAACATGGTCCAGGGGGTCACCGACGGCTTCACCAAGACCCTGGAGATCCAGGGTGTCGGCTACCGCGCCCAGCTCAAGGGCTCAGACCTCGAGCTGGCCCTCGGCTACTCGCATCCCGTGCCGATCAAGGCGCCGCAGGGCATCGAGTTCGAGGTCCCGCAGCCGACGCGCGTGATCGTCAAGGGCAACTCCAAGCAGCAGGTTGGCGAGATCGCCGCCATCATCCGCAAGCAGCGGCCGCCGGAGCCCTACAAGGGCAAGGGGATTCGCTACCAGGGCGAGTACGTCGCCCGTAAGGTGGGCAAGCGCGCATGACGGTCGCGACACGCCCCGCCAAGCGCCTCAAGCGCCGCCGCCGCGTCCGCGCCAAGGTCGCCGGCACCGCGGAGCGTCCGCGGATCTCGGTGTTCCGCTCCAACCGCGGCGTCTTCGCCCAGCTCATCGACGATGCCGGCGGCACCACGCTGGCCGCCGTCAACTGGACCGAGCCCGACCTGCGCTCGCTGCCGCGGATGGACCAGGCCAAGCGCGCGGGCGAGCTGCTCGCCGAGCGGGCCAAGGCCGCCGGGGTCGAGACCGCGGTGTTCGACCGCGGCGGCTACCGCTACCACGGCCGCGTGCGAGCCCTCGCCGAGGGCGCGCGCGAGCGCGGATTGATCTTCTAACCTCAAGGATTCGATGCCCGCCCCCGATCGTTCAGTCTTCCAGTCCGGCCTCGACCTCCAGGAGCGCGTGGTGGAGATCAACCGCGTTGCCAAGGTGGTCAAGGGCGGCCGGCGCTTCTCGTTCACGGCCCTGGTGGTGGTCGGTGACGAGAACGGGATCGTGGGTGCCGGCTACGGCAAGGCCAACGAGGTGCCGCTGGCAATCCAGAAGGGCGTCGAGCGCGCGAAGAAGAACCTCTTCCGCGTGCCCCGCCACGGCTCGACCATCACCCATCAGACGACCGGCATCTTCGGCGCGGGGCGCGTCTTCCTCAAGCCGGCCTCCCCCGGCACCGGCGTCATCGCCGGCGGCGGCGTACGCGCGGTGCTCGAGCTGGCGGGCATCCACGACATCCTCTCCAAGTCGCTCGGGTCCCAGAACCCGATCAACCTCGTCAAGGCGACGATCGCCGGCCTGCAGGACCTGCGCCGGCCCGAGGAGATCGCGGCGCTGCGCGGCCTGTCGGTCGACGCGGTGCTCGGCCTCAGCGGCAACAGGGTGCCCGTCGAGGCGGCGGGCCCGGAGGCCGAGCAGGTCCCGGAACCCGAGGCGGCCGAGGGGCCCGCCGCGCCCGAGGCGGCCGCGGCGCCTGAGGAGCCCACCGCGCCCGAGGCGCCCCCGGCGTCCGAGGAGTCCGCCGCGCCCGAGGCGCCCCCGGCGTCCGAGGAGCCCGCCGAGACCAAGTCGGGCGTGACCCCGTGAGTACGCTCACCATCACCCAGGTGAAGTCCGCCAACGGGAGCAACTCGCGCCAGCGCGACACGCTGCGCTCACTCGGGCTGCGCAAGATCGGCCACACCGTCGAGCGGGTGGACACCCCGCAGCTGCGGGGGATGGTCCACGCCGTCCAGCATCTCGTCGCGGTTCAGGAGAAATAGGGATGGCCGACGAGCAGCCTGCCGAGGCCATCGGCCTGCACAGCCTCTCCCCGGCGCCCGGCTCCCGCAAGGACCGCAAGCGCGTGGGGCGCGGGCACGGCTCCGGGCACGGCAAGACGTCGGGCCGCGGCCACAAGGGCGCCGGCTCGCGCGCGGGCGCCAAGGACCGCGCGCGCTTCGAGGGCGGTCAGAACCCGATCCACATGCGGATGCGCAAGCTCCGGGGCCCGAACAAGAAGATGTCGATGCCGTTCGAGCCGTTCCGGACGCACACGCAGCCGGTCAACCTCGACGACCTCGAGAAGCGCTTCGACAAGGGCGCGGCCGTCGATCTGGACGCGCTGCGCGGCGTGGGCCTCGCGACCCGCAAGGACGTGCCCGTCAAGGTGCTGGGCCGCGGTGAGCTGACCAAGCCGCTGACCGTCCACGCCCACGGCTTCTCGAAGACCGCTCGCGAGCGCATCGAGGCCGCGGGCGGCACCTGCCAGCTCATCGAGCCCTAGGAACCGGTCCCCGGCCCAGCCCGCCGTGCTCGCCACCATCCTCAACTCTTTCAAGGTCGCGGAGATCCGCAAGAAGCTGGCGTTCACCGCTGCGCTCCTCGCGCTCTACCGGCTGGGCTCCTTCATCCCGACGCCGGGCATCAACACCGCGGCGCTGGACCAGATCGAGCAGAACTACGCCGGGTCGAACATCCTCGGCTTCCTGAACCTGTTCTCCGGTGGCGGGCTGTCCCGGCTGGCGCTCTTCGCGCTGGGGATCATGCCCTACATCACCGCCTCGATCATCTTGCAGCTGCTCACGGTCGTCTCGCCGTCGCTGGAGAAGCTGTCCAAGGAGGGCGAGGTCGGGCAGGCCAAGATCACGCAGTACACCCGCTACCTCACCGTCGGCCTCGCCGCTGCGCAGGCCGTGGGCTACGTCTTCCTGTTCCGCTCACAGGGCAACCGCGCCGGGGCCCCGGTGATCGACAACTTCACGCCGGGCACCGTGATCCTCATCGTGGTCTGCCTCACCGCCGGCTGCGTGCTGCTCATGTGGATGGGCGAGCTGATCACCCAGCGGGGGATCGGCAACGGCATCTCGCTGATGATCTTCGCGTCGATCGTTTCCAGCCTGCCCAGCGGCGTGCAGGCGTGGTGGACCAACCCGGACCAGGTCTTCAAGGTGATGATGCCCTTCGTCGCGCTCGGCGTGATCGCCGCGATCGTCTTCGTCCAGGAGGGCCAGCGGCGCATCCCCGTGCAGTACGCCAAACGCGTCATCGGCCGGCGGATGTCGGGTGGCGGGCAGACCTACCTGCCGCTGCGCGTGAACATGGCCGGAGTGATCCCGGTGATCTTCGCCGCCTCGATCATGGCCTTTCCGCCGACGGTGGGCGAGCTGATCCCCGGCGCGCAGGCGATCTCGAATTTCTTCAACCCCAACGGCTGGGCCTACATCGCCGGGGAGACGGTCTTCATCATCCTCTTCACCTACTTCTACACGGCGGTCACCTTCAACCCGGTCGACCAGGCGGACAACCTCAAGAAGTACGGCGGGTTCATCCCAGGGGTGAGACCGGGGCGCCCCACTGCGGAGTTCCTGGACCGCATCCTCGCGCGGCTCACGTTCCCCGGCGCGCTCTACCTCGCCGCGGTGGCGGCGCTGCCGACGATCCTCATCGCCCAGACCTCGGCGAACTTCTTCTTCGGCGGCACCTCGATCCTCATCGTGGTCGGCGTGGCCCTCGACACGATGAAGCAGCTCGAGGCGCAGCTGATGATGCGCAACTACGAGGGCTTCCTGCGGTGAGCGAGCTCAACCTCATCCTGTTCGGCCCTCCCGGGGCGGGGAAGGGCACCCAGGCCGCCCGGCTCCGGGAGGACTTCGACCTCCCCTACATCGCCACCGGCGACCTGCTGCGCGAACACCGCAACAACGAGACCGATCTCGGCAAGCAGGCGAAGGAGTACATGTCCGACGGCCGGCTCGTCCCCGACGAGCTCGTGATCGAGATGATCATGGAGGAGATCGAGCAGAAGGGCGACGACGGCTTCCTGCTCGACGGCTTCCCGCGCACGATCGCCCAGGCCGACGCCCTGGGGAAGGAAATCGAGCGGCGAGACCGCCGGCTGACCGCGGCGCTGCTCATCGACACCCCCGACGACGTCGTCATCCAGCGCATCACGGGCCGCCGCCAGTGCTCCGAGGGCCACGTCTACCACGTCGACTTCGACCCGCCCAAGCACGAGGACCGCTGCGACCAGTGCGGCCGGCCGCTGATCCAGCGCGACGACGACAAGCCGGAGACCATCAGGAAACGGCTGGTCACGTATCACAAGGAGACCGAGCCGCTGGTGGACTACTACGACGAGCGCGGGCTGCTGCGCCGCTTCGACGGCACGCGCTCGCCGACGGAGGTCCACGACCACATCCGGGCGACGCTCGCGACGCTGCGCCTCGAGGAACGGCTGTGATCATCAAGAAGTCCCCGGCGGAGATCGACCAGATGGCCGCCGCGGGCGACACCCTTGTGCGCTGCCTGGACCTGCTCGCGGCCAAGGTGCGCCCGGGAGTCACCACGGGCGAGCTCGATGAGGCCGCCGAGCGCTACATCCGCTCGCAGGGCGCGACCCCCGCGTTCAAGGGCTACCGGGGCTTCCCGGGCTCGATCTGCGCGTCGCCCAACCACATGGTCGTGCACGGCATCCCGGGCAACTTCAAGCTGCGTCGCGGCGACGTGCTGTCCGTGGACGTGGGCGTGATCAAGGACGGGTGGGTGGCCGACGCCGCTCGCACCTTCCCCGTCGGGGAGGTCTCACCGGTCGCCTCCAAGCTCCTCGAGGTCACCGAGGAGGCCCTGTTCAAGGCGGTGGAGCAGTGCCGGACCGGCAACCGCCTGGGCGACATCGGCCATGCCGTCCAGGCCCACGTGGAGGGGCACGGCTTCTCGGTCGTGCGCTCGCTCGTCGGCCATGGCATCGGACGCTCGATGCACGAGGACCCGCAGATCCCCAACTACGGCCCGCCCGGCAAGCGCGAGGTGCTCGAGGAGGGGATGGTCCTGGCCGTCGAGCCGATGACCACGGCGGGACGCCACATGGTCCGGATGGGGGACGACGGCTGGGCGATCTACTCCCAGGACGGCTCCGTGGCCGCCCACTTCGAGTTCACGATCGCGATCACGGGCGAGGGGCCGCGGGTGCTGACGCCGTGGCACCTGTCGACCGACCGGGTGGCGGCCTAGCCCTTCTGCCCTAGGGATCGGCCGCGTGGCGGGCGGGTCCTGTCAGGCGACGGGTCCCGCCGCGAGTGCTGGCGCACTCGCGGCCCGAAGCGCCCGCGCCTGCCACCCGCCCGAAGCCAGCGGGTGGCAGGGGTCACTGCCATGCTCCGTAGCGAGCGATGTCGGGTGGCACGTCGGTGCTCACGCCGCGCGCGCCTCGCCCGTTATAGGCACATGCTCTACTCGATCATCTCCACGCCCATCGGCCCGCTCATGCTCAGGGGCGACACGCGGGCCCTGACCGGGCTCCACCTCCCGGGCCGCCATCCGGCGACCGACGGCCTGCTCCTTGACGACGAGCGCTTCGCGGACGAGGCGCGGCAGCTCGCGGAGTATTTCGACGGCACCCGCAGGAGCTTCGAGATCGCGCTGCGCGCGGCGGGCGGCGCCTTCCAGTGCCGCGTCTGGGCCGAGCTGGAGCGGATCCCCTACGGGGAGACCGCCTCCTACGGCGAGATCGCCCGACGGCTGGGCGCCCCCGCCGCCTCGCGCGCGGTCGGGGCCGCCAACGGGCGCAACCCGATCGCGATCGTCGTGCCCTGCCACCGCGTGATCGGCGGGAGCGGCTCGCTCACCGGCTACGGCTGCGGCCTGGAGTGCAAGCGCGCGCTGCTCGACCTCGAGGCCGGCCGGGCGGCCCTGGTGTGAGCTACACGCTCGTAGGGTGGGGGCGGTCCGCCACCCCTCCCGCGCTATACTTCCCGGTCGCGCCGAGGCCGCGAGGCGACGGCGTTGAGTCGCGTTCCGGAGGATGGTAGCGGCGACCGACCCGGTCTCCAGAGCCAACTCGTCTGGATCATTCCAGTCCGAAAGGGATCATGAAGGTACGACCGTCGGTCAAGCCGATGTGCGAGAAATGCAAGATCATCCGGCGCAACGGCCGGGTCCTCGTGATCTGCCAGAACCCACGTCACAAGCAGCGACAGGGCTAGGAGGAAGATGGCTCGCATCGCCGGGGTGAACATCCCCCTGAACAAGCGCGTCGAGATCGGCCTGACCTACATCTACGGGGTCGGCCGCTCGAGCTCCAACGAGCTCTTGGCCAAGCTCGGCATCAGTCCCGACACCTACGTGCGGGACCTCACCGAGGACGAGGTCGCCAAGCTGCGCGACGCGATCGACGACGACATGATGGTCGAGGGTGACCTCCGGCGGGAGCGCTCCCAGAACGTCAAGCGCCTGATGGAGACCGGCTCCTACCGGGGGCTGCGCCACCGCCGCGGGCTGCCCGTGCGGGGGCAGAACACCAAGACCAACGCGCGCACCCGCAAGGGCCCCAAGCGGATGCAGGTGGCCGGCAGGAAGAAGGCGACCAAGAAGTGAGCGCAGCGAACGCAGCGCGCGCAGCGCGCGGACTCTGTACCCAAGAGTGCGAGCGCAGCGAGCAGTAGATGTCGCCAGCTCCCCGCCGCCCCCAGCGCGGCCGTCGCAAGGTTCGCAAGAACGTCCCGATCGGCCAGGCCCACATCAAGACCAGCTTCAACAACACGATCGTCGCGCTCACCGACCGCGAGGGGAACGTCGTCGCGTGGGAGTCCGCCGGCGGGGCGGGCTTCAAGGGCTCCCGCAAGTCGACGCCGTTCGCCGCGCAGGTGACGGCCGATGCGGCCGCGCGCAAGGGCCTCGAGCAGGGCATGCAGAAGGTGGAGGTCTTCGTGAAGGGCCCGGGCTCGGGCCGCGAGACCGCGATCCGCTCGCTGCAGGCCGCCGGCCTCGAGGTCACGGGCGTGCGCGACGTCACCCCGCAGGCACACAACGGCTGCCGCCCACGCAAGCGGCGAAGGGTTTGATACTTGGCTCGCGACACATCACCCCAGTGCAAGCAGTGCCGCCGGGAGGGCCAGAAGCTCTTCCTCAAGGGCGAGCGCTGCCTGACCGACAAGTGTGGCGTCGAGCGCCGCTCCTACCCGCCCGGCGAGCACGGCCGCGGTCGCCAGAAGCAGTCCGAGTACCGCGTCCAGCTGCGCGAGAAGCAGAAGGCGCGGCGCTACTACGGCGTGCTCGAAAAGCAGTTCCGCACCTACTACGCCAAGGCCTCGCGCCAGCAGGGCATCACCGGCGAGAACCTCCTGCGCATCCTCGAGTGCCGCTTCGACAACGTGCTCGTGCGCCTTGGCTTCGCCGCCTCGCGGCGCCAGGCGCGCCAGATGATCCGGCACGGCCACTGGACGATCAACGGCCGGCGCGTCGACATCCCCAGCTACCAGGTGCGCGACAACGACGTCATAGCGGTCCGCGCGGGCAGCGAGGGCGCCGACAAGGTGATCCGCGACGCGACCGAGCTGACGGCCCAGGTTCCCCCCTGGCTGCAGGCCGATCACGACTCGCTGACGGCGAAGGTGCTCCGCAAGCCGGAGCGGCGGGAGATCGCCGCGCCGGTCCAGGAGCAGCTGATCGTCGAGCTGTACTCGAAGTAACCCACTTGCCCGGACCTCCGCTCCCCCGACCTGGAGGCCGGCTCGCACCACCCCCACGACGTTAGGACCCTGATGCTCGACTTCCAGATCCCCCGAATCACCGCCGAGACCGTCGAGGACAACCGCGGCTCGTTCACGGTGGAGCCGCTCGACCGGGGCTTCGGCTACACGTTCGGCAACTCACTTCGCCGCGTGCTGCTCGCCTCCCTTGCGGGTGCCGCCGTGACCTCGGTGCGCATCGAGGGGGTGGCGCACGAGTTCTCGACCATCAAGGGCGTCACGGAGGACGTCACCGACATCGTGCTCAACCTCAAGGGCATCGTCTGCCGGATGCACTCCGACGCGACCGAGATCGAGGCCCCGCTGGTGGTCACCGGCCCCGGCGAGATCACCGCGCGCGACATCGACCTCCCCTCCGGCGTCGAGATCCTCAACCCGGAAGCGCGGATCGCCACGCTGGAGAAGAAGACCAAGCTCGAGCTCTACCTGACCGTCGGCCGCGGCCGCGGGTACCGCCCGGCGGAGGACAACAAGTCCGCCGACCAGCCGATCGGCGTCATCCCCATCGACTCGATCTTCTCACCCGTGCGCCGCGTGGCCTACTCGGTCGAGGGCGCGCGCGTCGGCCAGCGCACGGACTACGACAAGCTCACGCTCGACATCGAGACCGACGGCTCGATCGATCCCCAGGCCGCGCTGCGAGAGGCGGCAGAGATCCTCATCTCCTCCCTGTCGATCTTCACCGACGAGGACCGCATCGAGGAGCTGCGCGCGGGTCCCGCAGGCGTCTCCACCCTCGACAACGGTGCGGGGGCGAGCACGAACGCGCTCGCGGCGGCCGGCGGGCGGCCCGGCGGCGGCCCGATGGACGACATCCTCATCGAGGAGCTCGAGCTGGGCGTCCGCTCCTACAACTGCCTCAAGCGGGCGGGGATCCAGACCGTGGGCGACCTGGTCGGCAAGTCAGAGGGCGAGCTGGCCGCGATCCCGAACTTCGGGAAGAAGTCGATTGACGAGGTCATCGAGACGCTTACCCAGCGCGGTCTCGGGCTGCGGACGGACTGACCGATGCGCCACCAGAAGACACGGCATAAGCTGTCGCGCTCGGCCTCGCACCGCAAGGCGCTGCTGGCCAACCTCTGCGTGGAGGTCATCGACCACGAGCGGATAAAGACCACCGAGGCCAAGGCGAAGGCGGTCAAGCCCGAAGTCGAGAAGCTGATCACACTGGCCAAGCGGCGCGACCTGCATGCCCGCCGGCAGGCGATGTCCACGCTTCAGCACCCCGACAAGGGCGTCATCTACAAGCTCTTCGAGGAGATCGCTCCGCGCTACACCGAGCGCCCCGGCGGCTATACCCGCATTCTGAAGCTGGGCCCCCGGTCGTCTGACGCGACCGAGATGGTCTACCTCGAGCTCGTCTGACCGCCAAGCTCACCCTCGAGTACGACGGCACGCCGTTCGCGGGCTGGGCGGCGCAGCTCGGCCGGCGGACGGTCAGCGGCGAACTCGAGCGCGCACTGGGCATCGTGCTGCGCGAGCCGGTGTCCCTCACCGTCGCCGGGCGCACCGACCGGGGCGTCCACGCTCTCGGTCAGGTCGTCTCCTTCGACGCCCCGCTGCCGCCGCTGCGCTCGCTCAACGCCGTGCTCCCCGACGAGATCGCCGCCCTGGCGGCCGAGGACGTGCCCGACGGCTTCAGCGCCCGCCACGACGCCACCAGCCGCACCTATCTCTACCGCCTGCTGGCGCGGTCCACGCCCTCGCCCTTCGAGCGCACGCGAGCACTCTGGTGGCCGCACCGCATCGATGAGGAGGCGCTGAGGGCCTGCGCGGCGGTGCTGCGTGGCACCCACGACTTCACCGCCTTCACGCCGTCTGCCGGCTATCACCACCGCTTCGAGCGCCACATCCTCGACGCGGGCTGGCAGCGCACCGGGCCGTGGGGGGACATCCTCGAGTTCCGGGTCGAGGCCAAGACCTTCATGCGCCACATGAACCGCGTGCTGGTCGGGACGATGCTCGAGGTCGCCTCCCGCCGGCGCACCGTCGAGGACTTCCGCCGCCTCCTTACGGGACGGCCGCGGTCTGACGCCGGGGCCACCGCGCCACCGCACGGGCTCTACCTCGCGGGCGTGAGCTATCGCCAGGGGCTCAGCCGCCCGAACGGCGGCGCCAACAGCAGCTGATCGGCGCCTTGCGCGCCTCTATCCTCACAGCCGTGCTGCGCGTGCTGCTGACCAACGACGACGGGATCGAGGCCGACGGCCTGCAGGCGCTGCGGCGTGCGCTGCTCGCGGTCCCCGACGTCGAGCTGGCGGTCATCGCGCCCGACTCCAACCGCTCGGCCACGGCGCGTTCGATCACCACCCGGCGCCCGCTGTGGGTGGAGGAGGTGGCCTTCGGCGACGGCAGCGTCGGCTACGCGACCGATGGGACGCCGGTGGACTGCGTGCGCTTCGCGGCCCTGGGCCTCGTCGACGGCTTCAAGGCCGACCTGATCGTCTCGGGGATCAACCACGGTTCCAACCTGGGCGACGACATCACCTACTCCGGCACCGTCGCCGCCGCCCTGGAAGGCGTCGTGCTGGGGATCCCGGGCCTCGCGATCTCGCAGCAGTCGAGGGCCCGGGAGATGGACTTCCGGCTCGGCAACGCGTTCGACTTCGAGGCCGCCGCGGCGTTCACGGCGCGCGTCGTGGAGGAGATCGACGACGTCCCGCTGCCCTCCGGGACGCTGCTGAACATCAACGTGCCGGCGGGCGAGATCGGCGGGGTCGAGGTGGCGCGGCTGGGCAAGCGCATCTACCGCGACCAGCTCGCGCTGGTTGACGAGGAGTCCGGCCGCAGGCAGTACCGCATCTACGGCGACGCGCCCGACTACCACCACGAGGACGGCACGGACCTCGCCGCCGTCGCTGACGGCCACATCGCGGTCACGCCGCTGCACTTCGACCTCAACGACCGCCCGGGAATCGAGACGCTGCAGGCCTATGACCTCGCACGGCTGCTGCAGCCGGCGGCCACTGAGCTGGAATGAGCGGAGGTATCGGCTCGACAGCGGTGGTGGCGCTGCTGCGGGCGTGCGGAGGAGGGGAGTGAGCGCGACCGACGCCGAGCGGCGCGCCGCCGAGCTGCGGCGCGAGCTCGAGCACCACAACCGCCGCTACTACGTGCTCGACGACCCGGAGGTCGGCGACGACGTCTACGACGCGCTGCTCGACGAGCTGCGCCGCATCGAGGCCGAGCACCCCGAGCTCGTCCGGCCGGACTCCCCCACCCAGCGCGTGGGCGCCGAGCCAGTCTCGCGCCTGGAGAAGGTCACCCACCTGCAGCCGATGTTCTCGCTGGCCAACGCCCGCTCGGAGGAGGAGCTGCGCGCATGGGTCACGCGCATGCGGTCGCACCTGGCGCGCGAGGGAATCGAGGATCCGCAGTTCGAGTTCGTCGCCGAGCCCAAGATCGACGGACTCGCGATCTCGCTGGTCTACCGCGACGGCGTGCTCGAGCGCGGCGCCACCCGCGGCAACGGAGAGGTGGGCGAGGACGTCACCCACAACCTGCGCACGATCCCGTCGATCCCGCTGCGCATCGAGGCCGCCCCGCCACTGCTGGAGGTGCGCGGCGAGATCTACATGTCGCTGACCGACTTCGCCGCGCTCAACGAGCGCCGGGCCGAGCAGGGGCTCTCGACGTTCATGAACCCGCGCAACTCCGCGGCGGGCACCATCCGCCAGCTCGACCCGGCGCTCGCCGCCGCGCGCCCGCTGTCGATGTGGTGCTACGGCATCGGCGCCACCGAGGCCCTCGCCTTCACGAGCCACTGGCAGGCGCTCGAGTGGCTGCGCGACCACGGCTTCCGGGTCAACGCCGACGTGCGCAAGCTCGGCAGCGAGGACGACGTCGTGGCGCAGTGCCTGGCCTGGCAGGACCGCCGCGGGGCCTTGGACTTCGAGATCGACGGCGTCGTGATCAAGGTGGACGACATCGAGCTGCAGCGGCGCCTCGGGGTCGTCGGACGCGATCCTCGGTGGGCGATCGCGTGGAAGTTCCCGCCCACCACCGCGGTGACGATCCTCAAGGACATCATGTGGAACGTCGGCAAGTTCGGCGACCTGCACCCCTTTGCGGTGCTCGAGCCCGTCCACGTCGGCGGCGTCACCGTCAAGCTCGCGACGCTGCACAACGAGGAGGACCTCGCGCGCAAGGACATCCGCGTCGGCGACGAGGTGATCGTCCTGCGGGCCGGCGACGTCATCCCCCAGGTGCTCTCGCCTGCGCCGCACGCCGTCGAGCGACCGAACCGCTCACCGGTGCCCCGGCCACCCGAGTACTGCCCGGTGTGCCACACGAAGACGATCAAGGAGGACGGCGTCTTCACGAAGTGCCCGAACCGGGACTGCCCGGACCGGCGCTGGCAGCTGCTCAAGCACTTCGTCTCGGGCGGGGCGATGGACATCGAGGGACTGGGCGAGAAGCAGGTCGCCATGCTGATGCAGCGCGGTCTCGTGCGCACGCCCGCGGACTACTACCGGTTGACCAGAGAGCAGATCTCCGAGCTCGAGGGCTTCGGCGAGGTCTCGGCCGAGAACATGCTGCGGTCGATCGAGGCCTCCAAGAGCCGGCCCTTCGGGCGCGTGCTGTTCGCGATCGGCATCGAGGGGGTCGGATTCGTCACGGGCCGGAACCTCGCTCAGCAGTTCCGCTCGATCGACGCCCTGCTCGCCGCGACTCCGGAGCAGATCGCCGACACGCCCGGGATCGGGCCCAAGGTGGCCGAGCTGATCCATCGCCAACTGCACGACGATCAGATGCTCCGCCTCATCGACGACCTGCGCCCGTATGTGCGCTTCGAGGAGGTTGGGCCGCCGCCGGGCGAGGGCCCGCTGGCCGGACAGACCTTCGTGCTGACCGGCACCCTGCCCGACCTGACGCGCGAGGAGGCGACGGAGAGGATCGCCGGCGCCGGCGGCAAGGTGACCTCGTCGGTGTCGAAGAAGACGAGCTACGTGGTGGCCGGCGCCTCGCCCGGCTCCAAGCTCGAGAAGGCCGAGCGCCTCGGGGTGCCCGTGCTCGACGAGCAGGGGCTGCTGGCGCTGCTGGCCGGGTAGGGTGCGGTGCCATGGCCGACGAGCCGCTCTATATCGTCGTCGAGATCCCGAAGGGGTCGTCCAACAAGTACGAGTGGGACCCCGCGCTGGGGGCGATCAAGCTCGATCGGCTGCTGTTCTCCTCGCTCGGTTACCCGACCGACTACGGCTTCTTCAGGGACACGCTCGCCTCCGACGGCGACCCGCTCGACGCCATGGTGGTGGTGTCGGAGCCGACGTTCCCCGGCTGCCTGATCGAGGTCAGGCCCGTGGCCCTGTTCCGGATGCGTGACGAGAACGCGGAGGACAACAAGATCCTCTGTGTGCCGCTGACCGATCCCAACTGGAGCCACATCGAGAAGCTCGACGACCTGCCGATGAACCTGCGCGACGAGATCTCGCATTTCTTCTCCATCTACAAGACCCCCGACTGGAAGGTCGTCAAGGTCGACGGCTGGTATCCGCGCGAGGAGGCGCTCGAGTCGATCGAGCGCGCGCGCCGGCGCTTCCGCGATGACCCCCCTCAGCCGGCCGGCGCGTAGCGCGCCAGCGCCACGGTCATCCGATCCTGCAGCCGGCGGGCGGCCGCAACGCTCAACCCGTTCATGAGGAAGGCGAAGGCGACGCGGCTGCCGCCGGTGGTGAGGCAGTAGCCCGCCAGCGCGGAGACGGCGGACAGCGTCCCCGTCTTGGCCCGGCAGTGGTCCTGTGCGGCGGTGCGCCGCATGCGGTTGTCGAGCGTGCCGTTGCGACCCGCGACGGCGAGCGAGTCCTCGAAGGCCGGAGCGAACGCGCTGTCGGCCATGCGGTTCAGTAGTCGAACGACATCGCGTGGCGTGGTGCGGTTGCCGCGCGACAGGCCCGATCCGTCGACGACGATCGGATGCAGGCCGAAGCCGGCGAGCGTGCGCCGGATCACGGCGGCGCCCGCGCGCGTGGACCCACGTCCCCCGAACTCGGCGCCGACGGCCTTGACGAGCGTCTCGGCGGCGAAGTTGTCCGACGGCCGGTTGGTCTGGCGTGCCAGCTCGGCCATGGTCGGGGACGACCATTCGGCGAGCTTCACGGCCCCGTTCGGGGCGAGCCCGCGGCGGGCCTGCCCGCCCGTCATGACGCCACGGCGGACTAGCGCCCGCGCGAACGCCTGGGCCGCGAACCGCGCGGGGCTGGCATGGAAGGAGGGACGCCGGCGGCCCGTGCGGCCGCGGTTGAAGGTGAGCGCGCTCAGCGGCCCGACGTCGCTGGAGGTGCGAAAACCCGACGACGGCGGCCCTCGCAGGGCATCGAAGGCCGACTCGTCGCCGATGACCCGGCCGGCCACCGCGCTCAGCCCCGTGGCGGCGATCAGCGCATCGGCCAGCTCTCCCGCCTGCCTGGCCCCGAACGTGGGATCGCCGCCCCCGAGCAGGTAGAGGTTCCCGTCGAGCACGCCCCCGTCGTCCAACCCGACGTCGCCGAGTACCTCGGTGCTGAGGTGGCCCTCGGCCCCGAACAGCGTCAGCGCCGTGGAGGTCGTGTAGAGCTTCTCCACGGAGGCGGGCACCCGCGGCGTGTCGGCGCGCACGGCGTAGAGCTGGTCGCCGCTGTCGAGGTCGACCGCGAGCGCTCCCGAGCCGGCGCCCGCGTGGCGCATCTGGCGGTCGAGCGCGGCGCTCGTGGCCGCCGGCCCGGCGGCGCGCGCCGGCGTGGCGGGCAGCGCGCAGGCCAGCGCCAGCAGGAGGAGGAGTGGGCCAAGAGTGCGAGCCATCGAAGCTACGAGAGTAGGAAACCCGTCCGTCGGACCGCAGTAGCGGTGGCGCTCCGCCCGTCCGCGGTAAAGGCTCCGTAGACTGCGGTAGCAGGATGGGCAAGGTCGTCAAGCTGGAGAGCCCGGCGAGGGAGCGCGGCAAAGGGACCACTGCGAGCCGCAGGCCCGCGGGTCGCTCGCGCCAGTCCAGGACAGCCCTGGTCCTGGGCGGCGGCGGCTTCACCGGGGGCGTCTACCAGATCGGGGCGCTGCGCGCGCTCGACCTGCTCTCGGTCAACCGCAGCGTCAACCAGTTCGACGTCTACGTGGGCACGAGCGCCGGCTCGCTGATCGCGGCCCTGGCCGCCAACGGCGTGACCCCGGAGCAGATGATGCGCGTGGTCAACAACCAGGGGCCCACGCCGTTTCGCGACCTCAATCTCGACATGCTCCTGAGGCCGAACGTCAAGGAGTTCGCGGTCAAGGCGCTGCAGCTCCCGCTGCACGCCATCGGCGTGGCCCGCTCGCTCGGTCGCAGCCTCGGCTCCTTCTCGACCGTCGACCTGGCGATTGCCCTGGCCGAGGCACTGCCCTCGGGCGTCTACACCGGCTCGGGCATCGAGGACTACGTGCGCACTGTGCTCTCCGATCCCGACCGCACGGACGACTTCCGGCTGCTGCAGAACGAGCTCTACCTCGCCGCCACGGACCTCGACACCTGCGAGCGGATCGTGCTGGGCGCCGAGGGCTGGGACGACGTCCCGATCTCGCGGGCAGTGCGCGCCTCAACCGCCCTGCCCATGGTCTACAAGCCGACGGTGGTCAAGGACCGCGAGCTCGTCGACGGCGGCGTCGTCTCGACGACCAACCTCGACATCGCCGTGGAGGCCGGGGCGCGCTTCGTGGTCGTCGTCAACCCGCTCGTCCCCTTCGTCAACGACTTCTCCAAGCAGATCCCGACGCTGCTGGGCACGCGGGTGCGCCGCGTGTCGGACATGGGTTTCCCCAAGATCGCCTACCAGACCTTCAAGCTGCTGGCCTACCAGCGCCTGCACGAGATGGCCAAGCAGTGGCAGGACCGCTACCCGGGCGTCGACATCGTCCTCATCGAGCCCGAGCCCGACGACGAGCTGATGTTCGAGACCAACGTCCTCAACTACTCCTCCCGGGTCGACGTCGCCCGCCATGGCTTCGAGTCGGTCACCGTCAAGCTCGCCAAGGACTACGAGGTCCTCCGCGAGGTCTGCGAGCGCCACGGGATCCAGATCTCGGCCACCCGCGTGCGCAAGGTGATCCGCCACGTCGCCGCCGAGAAGGAGAAGACGCGGGCCTGGCGCCGGATCCTGGAGCAGACCACCGGAACCCTGCTCCGGCAGTCCGCCCAGGAGTGAGGCGCTCGCCTAGCTCGCGTACAACGACTCGAAGAGGTCGGCGTACTTCTCGTGGACCACGTTGCGCTTGACCTTGAGCGTCGGGGTCAGCTCGCCGGTCTCCTGCGTGAGGTCGTGGTCGAGGATCACGAACTTTTTTACCTGCTCGACCTGGGCGTACTTCTTGTTCGCCTCGTCGAGGACCCCCTGGATCAGCTCGCGCACCTCGGGATCCTCGGCCAGCTCGGCCGGATCCTCGGCGAGGCCGTGCTCCTTGGCGAACTGCACGATCTCCTCCGGGTCGAGGGTGACGAGGGCCACGGGGTACGGACGCCGGTCGCCGTACATGACGGCCTGGGAGATCCAGCGGGACTGCTTGAGATCGTTCTCGATGTTGGCCGGCGTGAGGTTCTTGCCGCCCGCGGTGATGATGATGTCCTTCTTGCGGCCCGTGATGGAGAGGAAGCCGTCCTCGTCGAGCGAGCCCAGGTCGCCCGTGTGCAGCCAGCCGTCGACGATGGTCCCGAAGCTCGCGTCCTCGTTCTTGTGGTAGCCGCCGAAGATGTTCGGCCCCTTGATGAGGACTTCGCCGTCGCCGGCGATGCGGATCTCGCAGCCGGGGAGCGCCCGCCCGACCGAGCCGAGCTTGTGATCCGCGACGGTCTGCGCGGTGGCCACCGTGGCCGTCTCGGTCATGCCGTAGCCCTCCATGACCGGGACGCCGCACGCGTAGAAGAACTCGAGGATCTCAGGGGCGATCGGCGCCGCGCCGGTGCTGGCCTGCTTGAGCTTGCCCCCGAAGGCGCCGCGGACGTTCTTGAACAACGCCTCGTCCGCCTTGTCGAAGTGGGCCTGCAGCTCGGGCGGCACGGGCTTGCCCGCGGCCTGCAGGGCGCGCACCTGCAGGCCCACGCGCGTCGCCCCCTTGATCATCTCGGGGTCGGAGTTCGAGGTGACCAGGGTGTAGATCTTCTCGAAGATCCTGGGCACCGACGGCAGGTAGTCGGGGTGGGTCTCCATCAGCTCGGGCACGATCTGCTTGGGGTCGCCGGAGAAGTAGGCGATGGCGCCCCCGAGATCGACGGCCAGCAGCTGGATCAGCAGCGCGTAGGCGTGCGCCAGCGGCAGGTAGAGGTAGACCAGGTCGCCCTCCTGGAGGACGTTGATCTCCTCGCAGCTGTTGACGACCTGCCTGTAGTTGTGGTGCGAGAGCACGCAGCCCTTGGGCGGCCCTGTGGTCCCCGAGGTGTAGATGATCGTGTAGACGTCCTCGGGGGTGACCGCGGCCGTGCGCGCCGCCAGCTCGGCCTCGTCGCGCCCGCGGCCGCGCTCGCGCAGGTCGTCGAGCGCGATGGCGTCACCCACGTCGCCCGACGGGTCGATGACCACGATCGTCCGCAGGTG
>DASQFQ010000045.1:0-6782 GCA_035633075.1 Solirubrobacteraceae bacterium
GAGTTCAAGGCCTTCCTCGTGAACATGGAGAAGATTTGAGCGCCGATCCCGTCCCGAGCGAGACCACGGTGAGTCCCTGGGCCGGCCGCCGGCTGCGGGCCGAGGCGCTGCGCGCCCGCCACCCGTTCGCGGCTGAGGTGCTGACGCTCTACCTCGCCCTGCTGCCCGTACAGGAGGACGCGTGGAGCGCTGTCCGCGAGAGCCCTCCGCCTCCGGAGGAGCTCGCGCGGTGGGCGGCGGCCCGGGTCCTGCCCGAGGTGGTCGAGGCCACCGTGGCGGCCGGCCCGGCGGCGCTTGGCGAGGCCGTCCGCGGCCGCCTCGAAGGAGAAACCGGTGATGCGCTGGCCGGCTGGCTCGCCGGAACGGAGCTCGACCCGGTGGACCGCTACCTGGCGCGCGCCTCCCTCGGGCCCGTGCTCGAGGCGCTCGGCGAGCAGGCGGGCGCTGCCTGCACCCGCGTGCGCGACGGCGAGCAAGCCCAACTCTGCCCGTGCTGCGGCGGACAGCCCCAGCTGTCCTGTGTCGCTTCCTCCGGCGAGTCGCTCGTGAGCGGGCCGCGCAGTCTGCTGTGCGCCCGCTGCGGCTCAAGCTGGAGCTGCTCGCGAAGCGTCTGTCCGGCGTGCGGCGAGAGTGAGGAGGCGCGGCTCTCGATCTACGCGGAGCGGTGGGACGGGCTGGCGTCGGCCAACGGCGAGGGGGAGGGCGACGCGCAGCCGGTCTTCCGGCACCTTCGCATAGCGAGCTGCTCGACATGCAGCCGCTACCTGATCGAGGTCGACATGGCGGGCGACGCGCGCGCAGTGCCGGAGGTCGACGAGCTGGCCGCCCTGCCCCTCGACCTCTACGCGGCTGACCAGGGTCTGACGAAAATGACACCGAATCTCATGGGGTTCTAGCGATGGCCACCAAGATCACTCCCGGCGAGTCGTACGGGTTCTTCACCGACACGAGCGTCTGCATCGGCTGCAAGGCGTGCGAGGTGGCATGCAAGGAGTGGAACCAGCTCCCCGAGAAGGAGGACGAGCTGGGCTTCCTCGGTCAGAGCCTCGACAACACGGGCGAGCTGAACGGTTCGAACTGGCGCCACGTGCAGTTCATCGACAACGTCCCCGACGAGACGATGAGCGCGGGCAACGGCAGCGCCTTCCTGCTCATGTCGGACGTGTGCAAGCACTGCAAGCACGCGAGCTGCATGGACGTCTGCCCCACCGGGGCGATCCTGCGCACCGAGTTCGACACGGTCTTCATCCAGGAGGACGTCTGCAACGGCTGTCGCAACTGCATCGCCGCCTGCCCCTACGACGTGATCGACGTCAACGAGGAGAAGAACGTCGCCCAGAAGTGCACGCTCTGCTACGACCGGCTGCAGGGCGGCATGGAGCCGGCCTGCGCGAAGGCCTGCCCCACCGACTCGATCCAGTTCGGGCCGCTCGATGAGCTGCGGGACAGGGCGAAGAAGCGGGAGGCCACGCTGCACGCGCAGGGCCTCAAGGAGGCCAACCTCTACGGCCATGACGACAAGGTGTACGGCGGGCTCAACGCCTTCTTCCTGCTGATGGACAAGCCCGAGGCCTACAAGCTCCCGAATGCCGCCAACGCCGTCCTGCCGCAACGGAACAACCTGGGCGGCTACCTGGGGATATTCGCGACCGCGGTGCTGGGCCTGTTCGGTGCCGTGATCGCGCGCCGCCAGCGAAACATGGGCGGCGGCGAAGAAGCGGCCGGAGCGTCCGAGGGAGAGCGGCCGTGACGTCGCTCGGCGCGGCGCAGCACTTCGCCGGCGCGCCCGACTGGACCTGGTACATCCTGGTTTACTTCTTCGCGGCCGGCCTCGCGGGGGGCAGCTACTTCCTCGCGACGTTCCTTCGTTACTGGGGCACCCCGGCCGACGAGCCGCTGGCCAGGCTCGGCTTCTACGTGCCGCTGCCGGCCACGGCCCTCGGGGCGGTCATGCTCACGCTCGACCTCAACCAGCCCCTGCGGTTCTGGCACATGGTCGTGAACACCACGCCGGGGGAGTTCGGCCTCAACTTCAACTCCACGACGCCGATGTCGGTGGGCGTCTGGGCGCTCCTGGTGGGCTCCGTCTTCGCGCTCGTCGCGTTCCTCGGCGCGCTTGCCCGCGACGGCAGGATCCGCCACCCGCTCGCCGACCGCCTGGCGGCGTTCCTCGATGGCAGCGCGGGCAGGGCGTTCAACGTCGTCGGGACGGTGCTCTACGTCTTCATCGCCGCGTACACGGGAGTGCTGCTCGCCGTCTCGAACCAGCCGATCTGGAGCGACACGTGGGCGCTCGGCGGGCTTTTCCTGGCCTCGGGGCTGTCCGGCTCCGTCGCGCTGCTCCTGCTTCTGGCGCGCTCGCGGCGAGACGCGGCGCCCTCGCGCAGCTTCCTGGAGATCGGCGGGCGGCTCTTTACCGCTCTCGAGCTCCTGCTGTTGGTCGTGGTACTGCTGACGTTGATCGGCGACGGGACGCTGGACACGGCCCTCGACCTGCCCTGGATCCCGCTCTGGCTGCTGGCGCTGGCCGGGATGCTGCCCGCCCTCCGCGATCTTGCGGTTGGCGGGCTGAGGCCGACGGCCGGGGGAGCGGTCGCGGCCGTACGGGCGCCGGCCTGGGCGGTGCCCGCGCTCGTCCTGGTCGGCGTGCTCGCGCTGCGGGCCGCGTTCATCTTCAGCGCCCAGGCCTGAAGGCCGCGCGCCGGTAGCCTTGGTTCGCCGGGATGAGCCAGGTACTTCCTTTCGAGCATGACGGGACGCAGGATGCGGTGGCGGTCGAGGAGCCGCTCGAGATCCGCGTCGGGGGGGCGCCCTTGGCGGTCACGATGCGGACCCCTGGCGAGGACGAGGAGCTCGCGCTCGGGTTCCTATACGGCGAGGGACTGCTCGACTCCCCACGCCGCGCCGGGCCGTCCGAGGACCTGGCGGCCAACGTGGTCGAGGTCGAGGGGCCGCTGCTCAAGGACCCCGGGGCGCGGCGCTTCTACACGACCTCTTCCTGCGGCGTGTGCGGGAAGGGTGCCATCGAGGAGGTGGTGGTCCAGTGTGCGCCGCTACCGGACGGTCCGGCGCTGCCCCGCGACCTCCTCGCCGACCTCCCCGAGCGCCTGCGCCAGCCCGGCTTCGAGCTCACCGGGGGCCTGCACGCCACCGGGCTGTTCGACGCGAAAGGGCGGCTGCTCGTGGTCCGCGAGGATGTCGGGCGCCATAACGCGATGGACAAGGTGGTGGGTCGTGCCCTGCTCGACGGGCGCTTGCCGCTCCATGGCCACGTGCTGTGCGTCAGCGGCCGGCAGTCCTTCGAGCTGGTCCAGAAGGCCGCGGTGGCAGGAGCACCGGTGCTCGTCGGAGTCGGCGCCCCCAGCTCGCTCGCGATCCGGCTGGCGCAGGACCGGGGGATGACCCTTTGCGGCTTCGCCCGGGGAGGACGAGTGAACGTCTACACCGGCGCGGAGCGCGTGGCGGGCGCGGCGCGAGCCTCCGGCTGACCGTTTGGGGCGGCTACACCTCCTCGAGAGGGCCGAACTGGCCCTCGGTGGGCTCCGCTCAGCAGAACCACGGCTCGGTGAGCCGCGGCCTCCCCTCGGTCGAGCCGGCGAGGATCGGCCCGGCGCCGCCGGCGGGTGACGGCGAGCGCCCAGCCGCCTCCAGCGCCGCCCCCCGCACCTTCACGAACGTCTCGCTAATCGGCTCGGAGCTCGCCGCGCTCTGCTCAACTAGCGCTGCGAGCCGGGCCTGGAGGCGGTCGCTGTCGGGGTCGGCCGGGTTCCACCGGTAGCTGAGCCGTTCGGCGTCGTAGCCGCGGAGGTGCGGGCCCATGTCGGGATGCTCGAGCAGCAGCGATCCCTCGGGCAGCAGCAGGCGGATCGTGTACTGGACCGGGTCGACATTGCCGACGAGGTCGTGCTCGGCCACGAAGTCGAGCATGTCGACCACATCGTCGGGCGTCGTCCAGGGAGTGAACGGCATCCACGACGGGCGCATCTCGATGCCATGCTCGCGCAGCAGCGCGATCGCCCGTGCGGCCTCGTCGGTCGTGTGGCCCTTGTCGAGCCGCTCGAGGATCTGGTCGTTGACGGACTCGAGCGCGGAGACGACGAACAGGCAGCCGGCTTCGGCGAGCGCGGGCCACAGCTGGGCGTCGCGCAGGATGTGCTCGACCTTCGTCGTGCAGTCGAAGGTGAGGTCGGGGAAGCGCTCGTGCATCGCCTGCACGACGCGCAGCGAGTGGCGGCGGCCGTTGAGGAAGTCGGGATCGCCGAAGGTGATGTGGCGGGCGCCCAGCTCGACGAGGCGCTCGATGTCCCCCACGACGGTGTCCGCGCCGACGATGCGGATGCGCCCGTCGTAGACCGTGGGTACCGGGCAGTGGCGGCAGCGGTGCACGCAGCCGTGGCTCGCTTCGACGTAGCCCACGAGCCGCTTTTCGCTCCCGAGCGCGAGGCGCGCGTAGCGCTCGAGCGGCGGCAGCAGGTCGCGGGCCGGGAGCTCGAAGTCGCCCCGGTCGAGTTGGACGACAGCCTCGTACGCGCCTGCGCCCGGCGGGCCGCCCGCCGCCAGCTCGCCCACCCACGCCGTCAGCGCCGGCTCGTACTCGCCTGCGATCACGCGGTCGGCCAGTGTGCCGACAGTCAGGTCGCGGCTCACCGGCGCGTAGAGGCCGTAGAAGCAGACGGGCAGGTGGGGGCGCGCGCGGCGGACCCCGGCCGCGGCTCGCATCGCAAGCCGCATCGCGGTGTGCATTGGCACCGAAAAGCCCACGGCCTGCGCCCACGCGAGCGCGCCGGGGTCCCAGCGCTCGACCGACAGGTCCAGGCAACGCACCTCGTGCCCCGCCTTGCGCAGCGCGGCCGCGGGCGAGCCCACGTGCAGCGGCTGGTGGCCGAGCTCGTAGGTCGACACGAGCAGGACGCGCATCGGTTCGAGAGCCTAGCCCCGCGCCGCCGCGGGCTCCGACGGCTCACCGGCTGCGGGCTCGGCGATGTCGATCTCGAGCCGACCGTGCGCGGCCCGTAGTGCGTGCTCGACCTGCGCGGGCGTCTCGCCGCGGGCAAACAGGAAGCCGAGGTAGCGATCGCCCTCCGGCAGCGGACGGACGGGGCGGTCGCGGCCGATTGAGATCTCGAGCCCCTCGATGCCCGGCACAGCCCGTGCCGCGTCCTGCCCTCGCACCTCACTCAGCACGCCCGCGCGGGGAATCGGCAACATCATCACGCCCGACGCCGCGGCCTCGCGGCGGAGATCGCCGAGGGGCAGTCCGAGGGCGTGGCGCAGGATCACCTCCTCGAGGCTCACACCGAGGCCGAAGCGAAGTGAGCGGGAGCACAACCCGCCGATCGAGCGCGCGGCGAGCTCGAGCATCCACGCACGCTCGCCATCGATGCGCAGCTCCGCGTGGATGGGGCCCTCGCGCAGCCCCAGCGCCGCACAGGCATCGGCGGTCATGCGGGTCACGGCCGCGACGACGTTGCCGGGCAGCCGCGACGGCGTGGTGAAGATCGTCTCCTCGAAGTAGGGGCCCTCGAGCGGATCCGGCTTGTCGAATACCGTGAGCGGCTCTAGCACCCCGGCGCGCAGGAGAGCCTCCACGGATACCTCGGCGCCCCGCACATAGCGCTCGATCAGGAGCGGTCCGTCAGGATCCTCCCCGGCCTCGGCGAGGATCGCCCGAACCCGCGCGACCGCCGCTGCCGCCGCCCGTGGATCATCCGCCCGGATCACGCCGCGGCTCGCCGAGAGCGAGAGCGGCTTGACTACGCAGGGAAATCCCACGTCGGTGGCGACCGCCGCCGCGTCGTCGCCGGGGCCGACCGTGCGATGCTCGGGCTGCGGGATTCCGGCGGCCGCGAGCGCGCGGCGCATCGCAGCCTTGTCGCGCGTCGCAGCCGCGGCCTCCGGCGGGTTGCCGGGGAGTCCCAGCCGCTGGGCCGCGAGCGCGGCCACACGCACGCCCTGGTCGTCCACGGCCACCACGGCATCGAGCGGCCTCTCCTCCGCAAACGCCGCGATCAATTCCGCGGCCGCCTCCGGCCGGCACAGGTCGAGCGTCAATTGGTCGTCGCCCATCGACACGAGCCTCCGCTCGGACGCCACCACGACCTCGGCGCCGAGCGTCCGGGCCGCGGTTAGGAAGTCGGCCGCCCGGTAGGTGGCGGTCGGCAGCAGGAGGAGCAAGCAAGCCATGGCGTTATCATAGGTCTGGGCAGATGAACGCCGACGATCAGACTTCCGGCGAGCGGATGCTGGGCATCACCGATGTCGCCTACGACAAGGTGATGGGCTTCCTGCATCAGGAGGCGGAGCCTGAGCGCCAAGCGCTCTGGCTCGAGGTGTCCGGCACGTCCGGCAACGAGTGGACCTGCAAGCTCTCGCTCAAGCCGCTCGACGCGGCAGCGCCCTACGACGCCATTATCCGCCACCGCGACCTCGCGATCGTGATCCCCGAGTGCGACTTCGAGAAGGTCCGCGGCGCCACGATCGACTGGCTCGACGACCCGTTCGCCGGCGGCGGCCTGCGCGTAGACAACCCCAACACGCCGAGCCCCACGATCCGCGTGCCCCCTCCCGGCGACCTGAGCGGCGAGGTGGAACAGCGCGTGATCCAGGTGCTCGGCCGGCAGGTGAACCCGTCGATTGCCGCCCACGGCGGCAGCGCCGCGCTCGTGGCGGTCGAGCAGGGAACCGCCTACCTCAGGCTGAGTGGCGGCTGTCAGGGCTGCGCGATGGCCACCGTCACGCTCAGCCAGGGCATCGAGACGGCCATCCTCCAAGCCGTGCCGGAG
>DASQFQ010000046.1:0-1610 GCA_035633075.1 Solirubrobacteraceae bacterium
AGCGGCCGGGGCCGACGTGGTCGGGCTCAACTGCGGCCGCGGGCCGGCAACGATCCTGCCGCTGCTCGAGGAAGTGTGCAACTCCGTGTCGGTGCCCGTGGCGGCGCTGCCGGTGCCCTACCGCACGACCGAGGAGCAGCCAAGCTTCCAGTCGCTGGAGGATCCGCACGCCGAGATGCTGCCCGAAGGCCGGGCGTTCCCGACCGCGCTAGATCCGTTCACCTGCAACCGCTACGAGATCGCCGAGTTCACGAAGGCGGCCTACGAGCTCGGCGCCCGCTACCTGGGCGTCTGCTGCGGCGCGGCGCCACACCATGTCCGCAGCATGGCCGAGGCGCTGGGGCGCACTCCGCCGGCGAGCCGGTACACGGCCGACATGTCAAAGCACGCCTATCTCGGCAGCGACCCCACGCTGAAGGCCGAGTACCGCGAGTATGCCGACCGGCTCTAGCCAAACAGTGCGGGTGGCCCTGGCGCAGGCCGAGCCTGCGCTCGGGGACGTGGCCGAGAACGTCCGGCGCAGCCACGAGCTGATGGACCGAGCCAAGTCGGAGGGCGTGGACCTGGTCGTACTGCCCGAGCTGATGCTCACGGGCTACTCGCTCGGCCAGGTGACCGAGGACGTGTTCCTCGCGGTCGACGACCCGGAGATCACGCAGCTCGCCGAGGCGGCCGACGGGATCGCCTGCGTGGTCGGCTTCGCGGAGGCGGGGCGGGTGCACCCCTACAACAGCGCCGCCTACCTGCAGGGCGGCGCCGTGCGCCACGTGCACCGCAAGCTGTACCTCCCCACCTACGGCATCTGGGAGGAGCGCAAGCACTTCACCCCCGGCGACGCCATGCGCGCCTTCGACGCCGACATCGGCCGTGTGGCCGTGCTGATCTGCAGCGACGCCTGGCAGCCGGCCATCGCGGTCCTCGCCGTCCAGGACGGCGCCCGCGTGCTGATCGTTCCCGCCAACAGCACCAGCCGGCGCGGCGAGATCGAAGCGGAGTGGCGCGACATCAACCGCTTCTATGCGCGCATGCTCGAGACCTACGTGGTCTTCGTGAACCGCGTCGGCGATGAGGGCGAGCTCTCGTTCTGGGGCGGCTCTCACGTCTACGACCCCTGGGGCGAGCTGGTGGCCGAGGCGCCCCTGGAAGAGCCCGCCTTCGTCACGGTCGAGCTCGACACGACCGCCGTGCGTCGCCGCCGCCGCGAGATGCCGCTCGTGAAGGAGGCCCGGCTCGCCCTGTTGAGCCGGGAGCTGGACCGCCTGGCCGCCGAGGGCGGGGATCTGTAGCTAGCGGGGCGGGCTGAGCGGCCTGCCGGCGAGCGCGGGCACAGGATCGTCCGGGGGCTCTTCGCGGGGCTCCGCCGGACGCAGGCGCGCGAGCTCGGTCTCCAGCGCCGCACCGGCGACAGCTCGCCCGGATTGGACCACGAGCCAGATGCGCCGCTCGTCGAGCAGGATCTCCGGATCGGCGAGCGGGTCACCGTCGACCACCACCAGGTCCGCCGCCATCCCGCGAGCAAGGGAACCGACGTGGGCGGCGAGCCCGCATGCGGCGGCGCTGCCCGCGGTGGCGGCCACGATGCCCTCCATCGGCGTCAGCCCGGCGCGGCA
>DASQFQ010000047.1:0-17297 GCA_035633075.1 Solirubrobacteraceae bacterium
CGATGCCGGTGATACCCTCGCCGCACCGAGAGGAGATGCGTCATGGTGTTCCTCGAGCAGACCGCCGGTTTCGTTCACGCGGCAGCCGTCGTTGAGTCCGACGAGCGTGCCGTCCGGCGCACGCTGCGCGATCAGATCGCCCGGCTCGAGCGCGAGCTCGGCAGCGCCGTGACCGCCGCCTACCCGCGCCTACTCGCGGCCGCCGCCGTCCCCTCGCACCCCGGCCCACGCCTGCTCTCCCTCGGCGAGCTCGAGATCGTGCGCGACGAGCTGGCCGACCGCTTGGCCGCGGTGCGCCAGCAGGCCGCGCTGCAGGCCGAGCGCCAGGCGCAGAAGCGCCTGCTGATCGAGCGGATGCTGCTCGAGCCCGCCCGCTTCAAGTGGGTGCGCGTTTGCAACGAGGACATCGGCGAGCCGGGCTGCAAGCAATTCCACGTCCGCCCGCGGCTGGGCCTCGTCGGCATGCTGGCGGGCTGGTGGCACATCAAGATCTCCTCCGGCTGCCCGCTAGCCACCTGACATCCGCCTGATGGGCCGCCGTAGCCGCAACCGGCCGGCAGACCGCGCGACCGCCCCGCGCCCCGGGCGGCTCACCGACGAGCGCCCCAAGGCGCCCTGGCATCCGTTTCCGCTCGTGGAGCTGAGCGTGCTCGTGGGGCTCGTGCTGATCGTCCTCGGGTTGCTCGACCTCGACTCCGACCGCGGGCGGCTGATGCTGCTGTTCGGGATGCTGCTCGCCTCTCTGGCCGGGCTCGACACCGTGGGGCGCGAGCACTTCGCCGGGTTTCGCTCGCACTCGACGGTGCTGGCCGGGCTGCCCGCCGTCGCGGTGGCCGGCGCCGGCTTCTTCGCCCGGGCGCCCTGGATCCTCGTCCTGGTGGTGCCGGTGGTCACCTTCGTGGCCGCCTTCGTGCTCTTCCGCTACGCGTTTCGCCGCCGGTCGGGCGGACCGTCGTTCCGCTGAGATCTGCCAATGCGGGGCCGCCTGGTGGTCAGCGCCGTCGTGGTCGCAGCCGCGTGCGTCATCTGGTTCGCCTTGTTCACCGGGTCGAGCCCTGCTCCGGTGCTGGGCGGCGGATAGGCTCCGGCCGGTGACCGAGCAGCAGCGCATGCAGCTCAGGGGCCTGCACCATGTCACGGCGATCTGCCGCGACCTGGAGCGGACGATCGCGTTCTACCGCGACCTCATGGGGCTCGCCATCGTCCATGACGGGCCCAGCGACGACGACCCGGGCACCCGCCACGTGTGGTTCGGCGCCCTCGGCGGGTGGCCGGGCACGCTGCTCTCCTTCATGCAGTACCCCGAGCTGCCCAAGGGGGTCGTGGGGGTCGGCTCCACCCACCATTTCGCCCTGACCGTGGACTCCCCTGAGGAGCAGGAGGCCTGGCGCGACTACCTGCGCGGCCAGGGCGTGGAGTGCACCGAGGTCTTCGACCGCGGGGCCTTCCGGTCGATCTACCTGCGTGACCCCGACGGCCACATCCTCGAGATCGCGACGCAGGATCCGGGCTTCACGCCCGGCGGCGGCTGACGCGCCGATCTCCGGGCGCCCAGGAGGCCCCGCTGACGCTGAAGGCTTCTTCGGGCCCCGCGCCGCTGCCGTCCCCGCGCATCCGCGCGGCCAGAGCCTGCCTCTGGCGATCGGTCATGGACCCGATCGTCTTGGTCTCGGACATGGGGATCGACGCGAGGAACCTGCGGCAGCGCGTGCGCCCCCAGCGATGCTGGCTCATCAGCAGATCAGCGATCGCCATGCTGTCGGCCTCCCACGGGGACGCCAGCACGATGTCCTCGACGGTCATCTCCCCATCGGACACCTGGCGCTTGAGCTCTGCTCTGGCCAGGCGAATGCGGTTGGCCTGCGCGAGCGCACGCATGTGCTGCGGCGCGCCCGCTGTCGCCGTCGCGTTCATAGATTCCTCCCGTTGCCCTCCGTCCCGACGGGCATCGTCTCCTTGTCGAATTGAAGCGGTCAGGGCTTCTCGCGCGGCCGGGGCAGAGGGACACGGCACCTGACGCTTTCGGCTCCAGCGCGCCCGATCCGAGTCCTGAGCGATCCCTCTCCCCGGCCGGGCGCGTCGAGCGCTTGACCAAACGGGGAGGCTAGTGAATCTGAGCGCCGACGGTCAACGTGGAACCCCGAGGGCATTCGCAAAAAGCGGGGGATTTGTGCAGGTCACCCCTCGTGCACGATTGTACAAAGACTAAGAACCGCGCGCCAGAGCCATTCTGTGCTATGCAGGGCCTGATGCGGGTCGGCGTCGACGTGGGCGGGACCTTCACCGACCTGGTGGCGCTGGTCGACGGCCGCGTCGTGACGGCCAAGGTCCCCTCCACCCCCGAGGACCAGTCCGAGGGCGTGATGCGGACCCTCGAGATCGCGGCCGTCGAGTCCCCCGAGGCCTTCGCGCATGGCATGACGGTCGCCACCAACGCGCTGCTCGAGCGCCGCGGTGCGCGCACCGCGCTGGTGACCACCGAAGGCTTCCGCGACGTCATCGAGATCGGCCGCCAGGCCAGGTCCTCGCTCTACGACCTCACCGCGGCGCGCCCCGCTCCGCTCGTGCCCCGTGACCTGCGCTTCACGGTGCAGGAGCGGATGGGCCCCCGCGGGGAGATCGAGCCGCTCGACGGCGACGGCGTGGCCCGGGCGGTGGAGGCCCTGCGTGAAGCCGAGGTGGAGGCCGTCGCGGTCTGCCTGCTGTTCGCATTCCTGCATCCCGAGCACGAGCGCGAACTGGGGGCGGCCGTGCGCGAAGCGCTTCCCGATGTGCACGTGTCGCTGTCCAGCGAGGTGCTGCCCGAGTTCCGCGAGTACGAGCGGTTCTCCACCACAGTCGCGGATGCCTACCTCGGGCCGCGCCTGGCCGCCTACCTGGAGCGGCTGGCGGCGCGGGCCCGGGAGGCCCGCGTCCCCTCGCCGCTGGTCATGCAGTCCTCCGGCGGGGTGGTCGACGTCGGCGTGGCCGCCGAGCAGGCGGCCGGCTGCGTCCTGTCGGGCCCCGCCGGCGGCGTTGTCGGTGCCGCGCACGTGGCGCGCGCGAGCGGCTACGAGGATGTGCTGAGCCTCGACATGGGCGGCACGAGCACGGACGTCGCGCCGGTCCTCGGCGGGGAGGCGAGCACGACGACGGAGTCCGTGGTGGCCGGGGTCCCCATCAAGCTGCCGATGGTCGACGTCCACACGGTCAGCGCCGGCGGGGGCTCGATCGCCTGGGCCGACGCCGGCGGGGCGCTGCGCGTGGGGCCGCAGTCCGCGGGCGCCGATCCGGGCCCCGCCGCCTATGACCGCGGTGGCGAGGAGCCGACGGTCACCGACGCCAACCTCTTCCTCGGGCTCCTGGGGGACGGCGCCGAGCTGGGCGGCGAGCTGACCTTGCGCCGCGAGCTGTCGCAGCGCGCGCTGGAGCGCGTGGGCGAGCAGCTGGGCCTCGACGCGCTCGACACCGCGCTCGGGGTGGTGCGGGTCGCCAACGCCGAGATGAGCCGTGCGCTGCGGGTGATCTCCGTGGAGCGAGGCCTGGACCCGCGCGTGTTCGCGCTCGTGGCCTTCGGCGGCGCGGGCGGGCTGCACGCCTGCGCGCTCGCCGAGGAGCTGGAGATCCCCATCGTGCTCGTGCCCCGGGCGGGCGGCGTCCTGAGCGCGCTCGGCCTGGCCATGTCCGACGTGCGTCGGGACTACGTGCGCCCGCTGCTGGGCGACGCCGATCCGGAGAGCGCCTTCGCCGAGCTCGAGCGCCTCGCCGGCGAGGACCTCGAGGGCCCGCAGCTGCGCCGGCGCGCCGACCTGCGCTACCACGGGCAGTCCTTCGAGTTGACCGTCGACGCCGGCGACCTCGACGCGCTCCCCGACCGCTTCGGCGCCGCGCATGAGCAGCGCTACGGCTACCGGATGGAGGGCGAGGAGGTCGAGCTGGTCAACGCGCGGGTGGTGGCCACCGTCGCCGTCGACCGGCCCGAGCTCTCCGAGGAGGCGGCCGAGGGAGAGCCCAACCGCGGCCGACGCGAGGCCAGCTTCGACGGCGAGTGGATCGAGGTCGAGGTCCTGCAGCGCTCGGAGCTCGCGTGCGGGAGCGAGGTCTCGGGCCCGGCGATCGTCGAGTTCGCCGAGGCCACCTGCGTGGTGCGGCCGGGGTGGGCGGGCGCCGTCGACGCGGCGGGCACGCTGGTGCTGGAGCGCTCATGAGCCTCGACCCCGTCACGCTCTCGGTCCTTTCCAGCGCGCTGGCCGGGATCGCCGAGGAGGCGGGCGCGGTGCTCATCCGCGGCGCGTACTCCTCCAACATCAAGGAGCGTCGCGACTGCTCGGCCGCGCTGTTCGACGCGGAGGGCCGGATGGTCGCCCAGGCCGAGCACATCCCCGTTCACCTCGGCGCGATGCCCGAGGCAGTGGCCGCCGTGATCGAGCGCGAGCCGGCCGCCGACGACGTCTGGATCCTCAACGACCCCTATCGGGGAGGCACCCACCTGCCCGACGTCACGCTGGTGTCGCCGATGGCCGTGGACGGGGCGATCCTCGGCTACGCGGTCACGCGCGCCCACCACTCCGACGTCGGGGGGATGCGGCCCGGTTCGATGCCGTCCGACTCGCGCGAGATCTGGCAGGAGGGCATCGTGATCCCGCCGCTGCGACTCGACGAGAACCTGCTCGAGCTGATTCTCGCCAACGTCCGCACGCCCGACATCCGCCGCGGCGACCTGCGCGCGCAGACGGCGGCGAATCGCCTCGCCGGCCAGCGGCTCGGCGAGCTGGTGGCGCGGCGCGGCCGCGACCTCGTCGAGCAGGCGTTCGCGGACGTGCTGGCGTACGCCGAACGGCGCACGCGCGAGTCGCTGCGCGGCGTGCCCGACGGCACCTACCGCGCCGAGGGCGAGCTGGAAGGCGACGGGGTCTCCGACGACGACGTCGGGATCACGGTGGCGGTCAGCGTGGAGGGCGAGGAGCTGCGCATCGACTTCTCGGGGACCTCCGAGCAGGTGCCCGGCAACGTCAACTGCCCGTTGGCGGTCACGCGCTCGGCCTGCTACTTCGCCCTGCGCGTCCTGTTGCCCGGCGACGTGCCCGCCAACGCCGGCACCTACTCGGCGGTGACGATAGAGGCGCCGGAGGGCAGCCTCGTGCACGCGCGCTCGCCGGCGGCGGTGGTGGCCGGCAACGTCGAGACCTCCCAGCGGATCGCCGACACCGTGCTGCTCGCCCTCGCCCAGGCCGTCGAGCTGCCGGCCCAGGGCCAGGGGACGATGAACAACGTCATCATCGGCGGTTCCGGCTGGACCTACTATGAGACCATCGGCGGCGGTCAGGGCGCGAGCGCCGCGGGGCCCGGGCCCTCCGGCGTGCACGTCGGCATGAGCAACACCCTCAACACCCCGATCGAGGCGCTCGAACTCGAGTACCCGATGCGAGTCGAGCGCTACGAGCTGCGTGACGGCTCGGGCGGGGCCGGCGAGCACCGCGGCGGCGACGGGGTGGAGCGCGCCGTGCGCGTGCTCGAGCCCGCGGTGCTCTCGCTGCTCACCGACCGCCGTCGCCACGCGCCGCAGGGGGCCGCGGGGGGAGAGCCGGGCGAGCCCGGCGAGAACCTGCTCGGCGAGGAGCCGCTACCGCCTCACGCCACGCGCGAGCTGGTCGAGGGCGACGTCGTGACCGTGCGCACGCCGGGCGGGGGCGGCTGGGGCACCGCGTGAGCCTTGACATCGCGCCGCTGCGCGCGAGAGGCTCGGCGGCTCATTCGAGCCTGGAGGGGACCATGGCAGACGCGGGGCTGTACATCGGAGGAGCGCCCGTGTGCGGGCGGGTGGGGAAGGGCCTGGTGGTCTTCAACGACGCCCGGCGCTGGTACCAGGACGCTGTGGTCGAGCCGGCCTAGACGGACCTGCGATGAGCGTCGTTCTGGTGACCGGCGGCACCGGCGTGCTCGGCAGCCGGATCGTCCCGCTGCTGCGCGAGCGCGGGCACGAGGTGCGCGTCCTTTCGCGACGGCCCGGCGCCGGGACCCACCGTGGCGACCTCGCCACCGGCGAGGGCGTGGCCGAGGCCACGGGCGGGGCCGAGCTCATCCTCCACGCCGCCTCCGACGCCCGCCGGCTGGGCAGGCCCGACGAGCAGCAGACGGAGCGGCTGCTGGCCGCGTCGATCGGCGCGCGCCACCTGCTCTACGTCTCGATCGTCGGGATCGACAGGATCCCGTACGGCTACTACCGCAACAAGTTCGCGTGCGAGGCGGCGATCGCCGCGAGCCCGATCCCCCACACGATCTTTCGCGCGACCCAGTTCCACGAGCTGCTGGCGGGCTGGCTGTCGACGGTCGAGCGGCTGCCGCTCGCCCCGCTGCCACTGGACTGGCTCTTTCAGAGCGTGGCGGCCGCGGAGGTCGCCGCGCGGGCGGCGGAGCTCCTCGACGGCGAGCCGGTGGGGCGGGCGACCGACTTCGGCGGGCCTGAGGTGCTGACCGCGCGGGCGATCCTCGGCGTCTGGCGCGAACGGCGCGGGCGCCCGCGGGCGGTGGTCAACCTCCGCGTGCCGGGCCGCTTCTCACGCGGCCTGCGCGAGGGGCGCAACACCTGCCCCGACCACGCCGACGGTCGCCAGAGCTGGGCGGGGTTCGTGAGCGGCGGCTAGGTCACACTGCCACGGTGCCTCACACGGCGCGGGTCATGATCGACATGCTCAACGCCCACGACCACGACGGCGCCGGCCTCGCGCGCGCTGCGGACGGGGAGCTGCTCGGCTGACGTCAGGACGCCGGGCCCGGCAGCGGCCCGGGAGCTGCTCGGCTGACGTCAGGACGCCGGGCCCGGCAGCGGCCCGTGCTCGGCCTCGAAGGCGCGCTTGACGTCGGCGAAGGCGCTGAGCGCGCGGTCGAGCGTCGGGCGGTCGTGCGTGGCCATCACGCTCGTGCGCAGCAGCGCGCCGCCCGGCGGCACGGCGGGATGCAGGGCGACATTGACGAACACGCCCGCGTCGTAGAGCGCGCGCCAGAGCAGGACGGCCCGCCAGTCGTCGCCCACCACGACCGGGATGATCGCGGTGCCGACCGCGCTCTCGACCACGCGGAAGCCGGCGTCGTGCAGCCCGCGCCGCAGGTAGTCCGCGTTCTCGAGCACGCGCGCGAACAGCGGCGGGCCGTCCGGTGAGCGCACCACACGCAGGGCCGCCAGCGCCGCGCCCACCGCGGCGGGTACGGCGGCGGCCGTGAACAGGAAGGCGCGCGACTGGACGCGCAGGTAGTCGACGACCTCGTGCGACCCGACGATGAAGCCGCCGCAGGAGGCCAGGCTCTTGGAGAAGGTCCCCATCCGGAGGTCGACGGCGTCCTCGACGCCGAACAGCTCCGAGGCGCCCGCCCCGCGCGCGCCCAGCACGCCCGCGCCGTGGGCCTCGTCGACCATGAGCCGCGCCCCGTGGGCCCGGCACAGCTCGACGATCTCGGGCAGCGGCGCGACGTCGCCCTCCATCGAGAAGACGCCGTCGACCACCACGAGCACGCCGCCCCCCCTGCCTCGGGCTTCGCCCTCGTCACCGACTCCGGCTGCGCCTCCGTCTCGCACGGCCCGCCCCAGCGCCTTCTCGAGCTTGTCCAGGCGGTTGTGGCGGAAGGCGCGGAGCTTCGCCCGCGAGAGCAGGCAGCCGTCGAGGATCGAGGCGTGGTCGCCCGAGTCGGCGATCACCGTGTCGCCCGGCGCGAGGATCGTCCCGAGGGTGCCGACGTTGGCCTGGTGGCCGGTGGTAAAGACCAGCGCGTCCTCTGTGCCCATCCACTCCGCCAGCTCGCGCTCGAGCTCGAGGTGCAGCCCGATCGTGCCGTTGAGGAGGCGCGAGCCCGTGAGGCCGGTCCCATAGCGCTCCAGCGCGTCGCGCGCGCCCTGGATCACACGCGGGTCCGCGGTCAGGCCGAGGTAGTTGTTGGAGCCGAGCATGACCCGCTCGGCGCCCTCCATCTCCACCACCGGGGCGGCGGGCGACTCGAGCGTGCGGAAGTAGGGCAGCAGGTCGGCCTCGCGCGCGGCGCTGAGCTGCTCGGCCCGCTCGTGGCCCCTGACCTTGGCGAAGACGTCGATGGCGGTCGGCATATAGGGTGCGCCCTCGTGTCAGTTGACGTGCGCCCCGTCGACTCGCGGCGGGACCTGCGGGAGTTCATCGGGCTCCCCTTCCGCTTGCACTCTACTTCGGCCTGGATCCCTCCACTGCGGCTGGAGCGGCGTCTCTTCCTCAACCGCAGGCTCAACGCCTTCTTCACCCACGGCGACGCCCAGCTCTTCCTGGCGCGCCGCGACGGCCGCGTGGTGGGGCGGATCAGCGCCCAGTACGACGACGCCTTCAACGCCTTCCACAGCAACCGCTGGGGCCAGTTCGGCTTCCTCGAGCTCGAGGACGACCCCGAGATCCTGCCCCCGCTGCTCGACGCCGCACGGGGCTGGCTGCGCGGGCAGCGGCGCGACCACATGGTCGGCCCGATGGACTTCACGATGAACGACGAGAACGGGGTGATGATCGAGGGCTTCGAACGCGAGCCGATGATCAAGCAGCCCTGGCACCCGCCCTACTACCAGCGGCGCTGCGAGGAGGCAGGGTTGGCGAAGGCGATGGACCTGCTGATGTGGGAGCTCGACATCTCCGACCGCGAGCAGATGCTCCCGATCGTCTTCAAGCTCGCCGCGGAGGTCGGCCCGCGCCACGGCATCACCGTGCGGCGGATGTCGCGCCGCTCGCTGCGCCGGGACATGGACCGCTTCGCCGAGGTCTACAACGCCGCGTGGAGCGAGAACTGGGGCTTCTCGCCGTACTCCAAGGCCGACCTGGACCACTACAGCCAGGAGCTGCAGCTCGTCTTCGACCGCAACTGGTTCATGGTCGCCGAGAACGAGGCGGGCGAGACCGTCGCGGTCGCCATCACGGTCCCCGACATCAACCAGGTGCTCAAGCGGATGAACGGCCGGCTGCTGCCGACCGGCCTATGGCACTTCCTTCGCCGCCGCAAGCTCATGGATCGCGTGCGCGTGGGCTTCCTCGGGGTCAAGCCGGAGTACCAGCACACCGGGGTCGCGGCGGCCCTCTACGTCGAGCACTTCGACACCGCCACGCGCACCCCGCAGAAGTGGGGCGAGATGGGCTGGATCCTCGAGACCAACACGAACATGAACCGGGCCATGGAGGCCATGCACGGGCGCGTCGTGAGGCGCTATCGCGTCTACGAGTCCACGATGTGACGGGGTAGGCTGATCATCGGTGCGCCGCAGCGATCAGCTCAAGTCCTCACCGCCGATGTTCGCATCGCCGCTGCTGGACCGCTTCACGCGCGTCCACCCGGCGGTGCCCGCAATCCTCTACGGCCCTGTGATCGCGCTCCTGTTCGTGGGCGGGGCGCAGAACCTCGGCCTCGCCCGGGCGCTCGGGCTGGCGGCCGGTGGCTATGCCGTCTGGACGCTGACCGAGTACTGGCTGCATCGCGCGGTCTTCCACTACGAGCCCGAGCAGGGCCTGGGCGCACGCCTGCACTGGATGCTCCACGGCATCCATCACGACCACCCCAACGATCCCCGCCGGCTCGTGATGCCCCCGTCGGCGAGCGTCCCGCTGGCACTAGCCTTCTTCGCCGTGTTCTGGCTCTCGCTCGGCGGCCTCGACGCGCCGCCCTTCGGTGCGGGCTTCCTCGGCGGCTACCTCGCCTACGACATGATCCACTTCCACGTGCACCACCACCGGCCGCGTACACGGGTCGGGCGCCGGCTGCGGGAGCTGCACATGCGCCACCACTTCCAGGACGACGCGCGCGGCTTCGGGGTCAGCGCCCCGTACTGGGACCGGGGGTTCGGCACCGGGCCCGAGCGTCCGGTGCAATGAATGCGGTGCGGTTCGTCCTACCCGTCCGTCATGCTGTGGCGTTCGTGACCGAGGACACCGACCAGCATGAGAGCATCGAGAGCGTCGAGGTCGTCAACGGCCTGCCGGTCGTCGCCGAGCGGCCCGGCGTCCTCGAGTCCACGCGGTTCGCGCTCGTGCCCGCCCGTCAGGCGGCCGCCCTGGCCGCCACCGGCTTCGTCGCCGGCGCCGCCACTGCCGCCGTCGTGACGCGGCGGCGCTCGCGCAGCCCCTTGCGCCGGCGCAAGCGCAAGACGGGCTCGCTGGGGGAGATCGTCGCGAGCAACTCGTTCCTGGTCGACGTCCACCTGCTGCGTCGCGATTGACCGCCTCGCTCTGGGCGGACGCGCCGGTCGACCTGCGGGTGCAGGTTCGCCCGCCGTGGCCGTTCCGGCTGGGCGGCGGATCCGCCGACGGGCTGACGCGCCGGCGCGGCGCGGCGCTCCAGCGGCTGCTGCACCTGGGAGAGGAGGCGGTGCTCGTGGGGATCGTGCAGCCGGCGCCCGACCAGGTGGTCTTCGCGGCCCGCTCCGACTGCCCGCTGGCTGCCGAACGCGCCATCGAGCGCATGCGCTTCGCCACCGGGGTGGACGAGGACCTGCGGGCCTTCCACGAGGCGTTCCGCGACGATCCGTTCATCGGGCGGGCGGTGCGGGCACGCCCGCAGCTGCGCGTCCGGCGCCGCCCCGAGCCCTGGGAGGCCCTCGCGGCCGCCGTCACCGAGCAGCTGATCGAGCTCGAGCGGGCGCTCGCCATCCAGCGCCGTCTGATCGCGCGGTTGGGACGCCGCTGCGCGCGCACCGGCCTGCGCGACGCGCCGACGCCGGCCGCCGTGGCCGCCGCCGCGCCGGCCGAGCTCGAGGCGCTGGACCTCGCCCACCGGCGCGCGCTCGCCCTGCGCCGCGCCGCGCGCGAGGTCAGCACCGGCCGCGTGGAACTCCACGACCACGGCGGCGCGTGGCGGCGCCTGCGCGCCATCCCCGAGATCGGGACGTGGACGCTCGAGATGCTCGCCCTGGAGGGCCAGGGCCGCTACGACCGCGTCCCCGCGGGCGACCTCGGCTTCCTCAAGCTGATCGGCCGCCTGAGCACCGGCAACCCCCGGGCGCGCGCCGACGAGGCCGAGGTTCGGGGGTTCTTCGCCCCCTACGGGCGCTGGCAGGGCCTGGCCGGGGAGTACCTCCGCCACGCCGCGGCGCGCGGGCTCATCCGCCCCGGCCGGCCGGGGCGGGATCGAGCCCTTGACCGGGCAGGAACTCGTTGGTCAGTGCCCGCCGCGCGTCCGGCGGCCGCGTGAGCAGCTTGTTCTCCAGCATCCAGCGACCGTAGGCGTCCCACTCGCCGGGGTCCTGGTAGCCAAACGGCTTGCTGCGGTCCGCGGGGAAGAACACGGGCAGCGTCGCGCGCACGGCGGCCTCCTGAAGGCCCCGGTCGAGACCGCGGTCGGCCTTGAGCAGGGCGTCGACCCCGGTCTGTGGCCGCTCGCGCAGGCGCTCGTGGCCGCGCGCGGTCGCGCGCAGGAAGCGGCGGATCCGCGAGGCGCCCTCCTCGTCGAGCTCCTGGCGGCGGGCCGTGAGCACGAGCTCGGCGTAGGTCGGGACGCCCAGGCGCTCCATCCGGAGGATCGTCGGCCGCTTGTGGCGCCGCTGGAGTTCGGTGCCCTCGTAGTTCCAGAACGCTCCGAGGGTCGCATCGACGCCGCCGGAGAGCATGCTCGGCACGAGCTTGAAGCCGACGTTGGTCTCCTTGACCGAGGCGGGGTTGACCCCCGCGTCGCTGAGGATCGTCTTCAGGTAAGCCGACTGGTAGGGGATGCCGGCCGTCCCCACCCGCTTGCCCGCGAGGTCGGAGACCTGGCGCACGCCGCTTCCCGCCACGGCCATCACCGAGGTGAGCGGCTTCTGCACGAGCGCGCCGACGGAGACGAGCTTTGCGCCCTTGTCGCGCGCCAGCAGCAGCTCGGGCTCGTAGGAGATCGCCAGGTCCGAACGGCCCGCCTGCAGCAGCTTGAGCGGGGCGGAGGGATCCGGCGGCGCCTGGATCCGCACGTCGAGCCCGGCGCGCGAGTAGTCGCCGCTCGCCTGGGCCGCGTAGAGGCCGGCATGGTCGGCGTTGGGGAAGTAGTCGAGCACGACCGTGAACGGCTCGAGCTTGCCCGTGCCGCGGCCCGGCTCCTGCTTCTCGCCGCACGCCGCGAGGGCGAGGGCGGCGAGCAGGACGGCGCACGCGCGCCTCACGGCTCCGCCCGCCAGGTCACGACCCGCCGCTCGGCCAGCGCGAAGAGCCCGTAGAGGACGACGGCGAGCGCGAAGAGCAGGAACGTCGCGGCGAACGCGCGCGCGGTCTCGAGCTGGCCGTTGGCGGTGAGCAGCGCGTGGCCGAGACCCTTGTCGGACCCAGCCCACTCGGCGAACACGGCGCCGATCACCGACACGGCGGCGGCCACCTTGAGGCCGGTGAAAGCGGCGGGCAGCGCCGCGGGCGCCTCGAGCAACCGGAACGTCTGCCAGCGGGTGGCGTCGAAGGAGCGCAGGAGCTTGCGGGCGTCGGGGTCGACGCGCCGCAGGCCGTCGTAGAGGTTGATGGTGACCGGGAAGAAGCACACGAGCGCCACCATCAGCACCTTCGGCACGAGCCCGAAGCCCAGCACGAGGACGAACAGCGGCGCGATCACCGGCATGGGGACCGCCTGCGAGCCGATCACCAGGGGTCGCAGCGCCCGGCGCAGCGCCGGCGACAGGTGCATGCCGATCCCCAGGGCCGCGCCGATCGCGATGGCGGCGGCCAGGCCGGCGAGCACCTCCCAGCCGGTGACCGCGAGGTCGGAGCCCAGCAGCGCGCGGTCGCTGGCCAGCGACTCGGCGATCTGCGACGGAGCGGGCAGCAGCAGCTCGTCGACGCCCCCGGCGCGTACGAGCAGCTCCCAGGCCCCCAGGCCGGCGAGGAGGAGCAGCGCGGCGGCCATCAGGCCGAACCCTCGAGGGTCTGAAGCGCACGCTCGCGCAGCTCGACCACCCCGCGGTCGGTGCGCCCGCGGGGCCTGGGTAGGCCGACGTCGAGCTCGGCCACCACGCGCCCCGGCCGCGCGGAGAGCAGCACGATCCGGTCGGCGAGCAGCACCGCCTCCTCGACGTCATGGGTCACCAGCAGCACGGTCCGTGGCTCGCGGGCGAGCGCGCCCGCGAGCCAGCGCTGCATCTGCACCCGTGTCAGCGCGTCGAGCGCTCCGAACGGCTCGTCGAGGCAGAGCACGGGCTTGCCGGCCAGAAGCGTGCGCAGGAAGGCGACGCGCTGGCGCATCCCGCCCGAGAGCTCGTGCGGCCGGGCGCGCTCGAACCCCTCGAGACCGAAGGCCTGGAAGTGTGCGCGCGCGGCGGCCCGCGCCGCCGCGCGCGACGCGCCCGCGACGTGCAGCGCCAGCCCGGCGTTGTCCTGTGCGCTCAGCCACGGCAGCAGCCCGTCGCGCTGGGGCATCAGCACGGCCGGCGCGGAGGCGACCGTCCCGGCGTCGGGCTCGGCGAGCCCGCACACCAGCTCGAGCAACGTCGACTTGCCGCAACCGCTCGGGCCGACCACCGCGACGATCTCGCGCGGCGCGACGTGCAACGACACGCCGGCCAGCGCGCGCACGTCGCCGAAGGCCTTCTCGACCGCCGTGAGGGTCACTCCCGCGCGGCTGTCCCCGACGTGGCGAGGCTCCGTCACGGGAGCCTCGAGGTCTGTCTGCATCGCTCCCTCCGCGGGCATTACCCCACAGGTTCGAAGGGTCAGCGCCAGGTTCATGGGCGCTATCTCAGCCAGCCTCCGCCAGCCCCCCTGTTGTCGTCGTGGATCCTACCGTGCGGTGAGGTCCCGTAGCGTCCCAGAGGCCATGGACCGGGAAGCCGAGGGCTCCTCGACGGTCTCGAGGACGAGCAATCGCGGGCTTCGCCTGGTTCTGGCGGGCGGCACGAAGCTCGAGGCATCTCCTCACAGGTCCGCGCCTGCTGCGCGCGTCGGTGGGGAGGACTAGCCGGGGAGCTCGAGGCAGGCGCGCCGGAAGTCAGGGAGGAGCCCGGCCCATCCACGCATGTTGCGCTCCCGCAGGGCGGGACCGGACGACCCCAGGCGCTGCCATCCTCGGTGGACGATCGTCACGGTGGTGGCGTCGCCCTGGCGCGTGAAGCTGATGTCGACCTCGGTCGCGTCGCTGCGGTCGCCGGCGATGTGCCACAGGTAGGCGAGCCGCTGCGGCGGCTCCCAGGCGAGCACCTCGCCCCATTCGTGCTCGACGCCCTGGGACGTGCGCTCGTAGACGCGGCCGCCCGAGCGGGGCTCGAAGGCGACGGTGAGTCCCGGGTCCCCTGACACCGAGTGGCCACGCGGCCACCAGAGGGACGTCCTGATGGCCCACACGTCGAAGGCGTGTTCGGGGCTGCACGCCACGGTGAACTCGAGCTCGAGCGGCTCCATCACGGCTCGCGCGGCCGCGGGCGCTCGGGGCTGTTCTCGGCGAGTAGCCGAAACCGCGCCGCGGCATCGCCCCAGACCTGCTCGAGGTACTCGCGTACCGCCGCGATCCCCTCGTCGTGCAGCCGATACAGCCGGCGGGTCCCCTCGGCCCGGTCGGTCACCAGCCCGGCCTGCTTGAGCAGGCGCAGGTGCCGGGACACCGCCGGGCGGCTGATCGGCAGCTCGTCGGCGAGCTGCTGCACGGACTGGTCGCCGGCCCGCAGCAGCTCGATGATGGCGCGGCGGTTGGGGTCGCCTAGCGCGTCGAACGGGTCCCCGGAGAGCGCGTCGAGCGAGATGCTTCATGGTAACATTCCTGCTACTGATGAGCAGGATCGCCGTGAAGGAGGAAGCCCCCGCATGAAGGCCTACGACGCGAACGCGACGATCGAGGCGGCACCGGACGCCGTCTGGGCGGTTCTCACCGACGCTCCCGGCTACTCGGAGTGGGACTCCGGCGTGATCCGCGTCGAAGGTCACATCGCGCCGGGCGAGAAGATCAAGGTGGTCTCCGAGGCCAACCCCAAGCGCGCGTTCCCGGTCAAGGTGACCGAGTTCACCCCGGCCCAGAAGATGACCTGGACCGGCGGGATGCCACTGGGCCTGTTCAAGGGCGTTCGCACCTTCACGCTGTCGCCGCAGGGGGACGCCACGCGCTTCACCATGCGCGAGGAGTACACCGGCCCGCTGCTGCCGCTCATCTGGCGCTCGATGCCCGACCTCGGGCCGTCGTTCAAGCAGTTCGCGAACGGGCTCAAGCAGAAGGTCGAGGGAAGCGGGCGCTCGGTGTGACATCAGCCACGACGGTCAAAAAGCGCATCGTCGAGAGGTACATCGAAGGGTTTCGGGCCGGGGATCACGAGATGATCCTCGGCTGCCTGACCATGACGTCGCATGGGAGATGCCGCCTCACTTCAAGCTCAGCGGATGGAGCGCCTTCGACAACGCGATCGAGAACGAGGCTTCTCCCGGTCTGCCGGAGATTCAGCTGACTCGGCTCATCGAGGAAGGCGACGTCGTTGTGGCTGAGGGCGCCGTACAGGCCGCGCTGGAGGGTGGCGGCCGTATCGACGCGCTGTTCTGCGATGTCTTCCACTTCCGCGACGACAAGGTCTGCCGCCCGGCGACGTATCAGGTCGACAGGCACCCCGGCGACGAGCCACGTCGCGCGTTCGAAGGGTGATCGCCCGACCCCTCAGGTGTACGCCGGCCGCGTCAGCGCCCTGACGAAGTCCTCCAGCTGGCGCGTGGTCCAGCACTCGTAGGCCTGGCAGTGGCGTTCGTAGGCGGCGATCACCGAGTCGCCGTAGTTCCAGTACAGGCGCGGCTCAGGGTTGAGCCAGAAGGAGCGCCCGGCGAGCGCGACGATCTGGGCGAAGACGTCCGCGGCCGGGTCGCGCCCGTTCGTCCTGGCGTCGCCGAGGACGATGACCGTCGCGCGCGGGTGCAGGTCGTCGCCGACCTTGGCGAGGAACTCGCGCCACACCCGGCCGTAGTCGGTGTAGCCCGAGACGTCGGCGACGCCGGCGTCGCGCGAGATGGCGTCGGACACGGCGCGGAACGAGCGCTCCTTCTCGAAGACGTCGGTGACCTCGGAGATCCGCTCGACGAACACGAACGAGCGCATCTTGCGGAAAGCGTCGTGCAGCGCGTGCAGCACCGAGAGGAAGAACACCGAGGCCGAGGTCACCGAGGTCGAGACGTCGCACAGGACGTAGAGCTCGGGCCGCTTGGGCCGCCGCGGGCGGTACTTGAGCTCGACCGGCACGCCGCCCGTCTGCAGGGAGGCGCGCATCGTGCGGCGCACGTCGACATGGGCGTGCCGGCGCCGGCCGCGCGACTCGTGGCCCTGGGTGGCCAGGCGGCGCTTGAGCTGGGCGACGATGCGGTGCACGGCGGCCAGGTCCTGCAGGGGTCCCGAAGGCAGGGCGCGGTCGAGCTCGTTCAGCGGGCGGGCCGGGGGGAGCGACCGGGTGCGCTCGATCTGCGCGCGCTCGAGCTCGCGCCGCAGGTGCTGCTCGAAGCGCCGGATCTGGTCGCGCGTGAGGCCCGCGGCGGGCGGCGGCGCTTCGGGATCGCGCGCGGGCGGGCCGCCGGGATCCGAGCGCAGGCCGAGCGCGCGCCGGATCCGCTGGACGTCGACCCCCAGGACGCCGGACCCCTCGCCCCGGCGCCCGAAGGCGGCGATCGCGAGCCGGGCGAGGTCGCGCATCGCGGACTCGTCGCCGTCGCGAATCGCCTGCAGGAGCTGCTCGCGCAGGTTGTCGTAGTCGAGCTGCTCGCCGCCGGTGATCCCGTCCTCCTCGCCGGATTGCTCGCGCACGCCATGGCGGACGGCCTCGGCCTCGGCAGCGCGGAAGAAGAAGCGCTCGAAGACGAGCTCGAAGACGCGGCGGTCCTCGGGGGACTTGGCCAGCGTGGCGGCCAGCGCCTCGCGGAAGGGCGCCTCCTCGGTCCAGCTGACCTCCCCAAGGGCGGCGAAGGCGTCGAGCAGCTCCGAGGTCCCGACGGCCACCCCTTCCGCGCGCAGCCCCTCGGCGAACTCGACGACGCGGGCGGGGAACCCCGGGCTCACCGGGCGGCGGCGCCTGCCCCGAGCCGCACGCCCACCCGCTCGGCCACCGTGTCGAGGTCGGTCCGGTGCTTGACGATGATCGACAAGGTCGAGTGGAACACGTCGGGCGTGATGTCGTCGGCGCCCAGCAGCAGCAGCGCGCGGGCCCAGTCGATCGACTCCGCGATCGAGGGCGGCTTCTTGAGGTCGAGCTCGCGGACCATCGCGATCACCTCGACGAGGCGCGCCGCGACCGCCGCCGGCAGGTCGGGAGCGTGCAGGCGGACGATCTCGAGCTCGTGCTCGGTGGAGGGGTAGTCGAGCCACAGGTACAGGCAGCGGCGCTTGAGCGCCTCGGTCAGCTCGCGCGTGTTGTTCGAGGTGAGCAG
>DASQFQ010000048.1:0-15055 GCA_035633075.1 Solirubrobacteraceae bacterium
TTCTCGGCGACCTGCAGGAAGCCCTCGCCCTGGGCGAAACGCAGCACGTCGGACTCGGACTTGAAGATGCGCAGCTCGGTGGGGTCGAGCATCGCCAGCAGCGGCTGGTGGCGCGCCAGGATGCCGATCGACCCCACGGGCGTGTGCGTGGAGAGCATCTCGACCTCGTCGTTGAAGGCCTCCCCCTCGGGGGTGAGGACCTCGACCTGGAAGGGCGTGCGCGCCACGGCCTAGTCCTCGTCCCGGCCATCGTCGGAGCCGTTGCCGTCCTCGTCTTTCTTCCCCTTGCCCTTGTCATTCGTCTCCGTGTCCTTGGACCGGCTCTCGGGCTTGCCGTCGCGCTGCTCGTTGTCGTCGTCGTCCTCGGCCTCGTCGCCCCGGTCCTCCTCGTCCTTCTCCCCGCCCCGCCCCGCGGCCTGCACGACGTCGTCGATCGAGCCCTTGAGCAGGAAGACGCCCTCGGGGAGGTCGTCGTGCTTGCCGTCGAGCACCTCGCGGAAGGAGCGAACCGTCTCGGCTACCGGCACGAAGACGCCGTCGGTGCCCGTGAACTGCTCCGCCACGTGGAACGGCTGGGAGAGGAAGCGCTCGATCTTGCGGGCGCGCTGGACGAGGACGCGGTCCTCGTCGGAGAGCTCGTCGATGCCGAGGATTGCGATGATGTCCTGTAGCTCGCGGTAGCGCTGCAGCACCTCCTTGACCTCGTTGGCGACCTTGAAGTGCTCCTCGCCGACGATCTCGGGCTTGAGGATCGTCGAGGTCGAGTCGAGCGGGTCGACGGCGGGATAGATGCCCTTCTCCGAGATCGCGCGTGAGAGCACGGTGGTCGCGTTGAGGTGGGCGAAGACCGACGCCGGCGCCGGGTCCGTGAGGTCGTCGGCGGGCACGTAGATGGCCTGCACGGAGGTGACCGAGCCCTTGCGCGTCGAGGTGATGCGCTCCTGCAGCTGACCCATCTCGGACTCGAGCGTGGGCTGGTAGCCGACCTGGGAGGGCATTCGCCCGAGCAGCGCGGAGACCTCCGAGCCGGCCTGGACGAAACGGAAGATGTTGTCGATGAAGAGGAGCACGTCCTGGCCCTCCTCGTCGCGGAAGTACTCCGCCATCGTCAGGCCCGACAGGGCGACGCGCATACGCGCGCCAGGCGGCTCGTTCATCTGGCCGAACACGAGCATCGTCTTCTCGATGACGCCCGACTCCGTCATCTCCAGCCACAGGTCGTTGCCCTCGCGGGAGCGCTCCCCGACGCCGCAGAAGGCCGACAGGCCGCCGTGCTCCTTGGCGAGGTTGTTGATCAGCTCCTGGATGATCACGGTCTTGCCGACGCCGGCGCCGCCGAAGAGGCCGACCTTGCCGCCGCGCGCGTAGGGCGCGAGCAGGTCGATGACCTTGATGCCGGTCTCGAAGATCTCGGTCGTGGGCGTGAGCTGCTCGACCGTCGGCGCGGAGCGGTGGATCGGCCAGCGCTCGCCGCCCTCCTCCAGGGGGTCGCCCTCGTCGATCGTCTCGCCGAGCAGGTTGAAGATGCGCCCGAGCGTCACTGTGCCCACCGGTACGGTGATCGGGCCGCCCGTGTCGATGACCTCCGTGCCGCGGGCGAGGCCGTCGGTCGTGTCCATGGCGACGGCGCGCACGCGGTCGTCGCCAAGGTGCTGCTGGACCTCGCAGACCAGGCGCCCCGAGGGACCACCGGAGATCCTCTCGTCCTCCTCGGAGGCCTCGCGCTCGATCACGATCGCGTGGTTGATCTCGGGCAGCTTGTCGGGGAACACGGCCTCGATGACAACGCCCTGGATCTCCTCGATCCGCCCGATGTTGCGCGCGCCGTCCTCGGGCTGCTCGGCTTTCTCGTCCTTCTTCTCTTTCTTCTCGACCTTCTCTCTTGTGCTGGCTTCCAACGGTTATCTCCTTTTGCCCTTCCGTCGCCGCAGCGGCGACGTCCGGGCCACGTTACGTTTCGCAAGCGGCGGCTGCCGGGCGACGTTACCTAGATGAGCGACTCCGCACCGGCGACGACTTCCATGATCTCCTGCGTGATCTCCGCCTGGCGCTCGCGGTTCATCTGCAGCGTCAGGTCCTTGATGATGTCGCTGGCGTTCTCGGAGGCGTTGCGCATGGCGGTCATGCGCGCGCCGTGCTCGGATGCGGTGGACTCGAGCAGCGCCCGGTAGATCGAGATCTCGACGTAGGCAGGCACGAGGCGTCCGAGGATCTCCTCGGGATCCGGCTCGTACTCGACGAGTGCGCGGCCGTGGTCGGTGTCCTGACCCTCGTCCCGACGCTCGTCCTCCTCGCCGTCGCCCCTCTCCTCGCTGTCCTCGAGGATCGACGCGTGCTGCAGCGGGAGCAGGGTCTCGCGCGTCACCTTCTGGGTGAGCGGCGAGACGTAGCCGTTGTAGATGATCTCCACGCGGTCGAGCTTCTCGTCGATGTAGGCCGCCATGAGGTCGGAGGCGATCTCGCGCGCGTTGGCGTACGCGGGGCGGTCGGTGAAGCCCGTGTAGCTGCCCTCCGGCTCCTTCTTGCGGAAGGTCAGCGACGACACCCCCCGGCGGCCGGAGGCGTAGTAGACGACGCTCTTGCCCTCGTTCTCGTACTCGGCCCCCCCACGCACCCCGGCGCGGATGATCTGCGAGTTGAACGCCCCGGCCAGCCCGCGATCGCCCGTGACCAGGAGGAGGCCGACCGTCTGCGGGTCCTCCCGCTCGTCGAGGATCGGGAGCTGGGGGATGCTCCCTGCCGCCTCGGCCGCCTGGCGAGTCATGCGGCGCAGCGCCGACGCGTAGGGCCGTAGCGCGTGGATGCGCTGCTCGGCCTTGCGCAGGCGGGCGGCCGCGACCATCTCCATGGCGCGGGTGATCTTCTGGATGTTCTTGACCGAGGCGATGCGGTTCTTGACTTCCTTCTGAGCCATGGCCTAGTCGTCACGGGAGCCCGCGGCCACGGCCTTGGGGCGATCCCCCTCCCCTGTCTCGCTTCGCTCGCCACCGGCTTCGCCTCGATCGTCGTCTTCGCCGCCGTCGCGCTCCTGCGTGTCGTCATCGCCCTCGGCGCGGGCGCCGCCCCGGCTGTCGCCGTCCTCGCGCTCGTCCTCAGAGTCCCGGTGGTCGGTCGGCAGGCCCTCCTCGTCGAGGTCGTAGCCGAAGTCGTCGGCGAACTGCTCGATCGCCTTGTCGAGGGCCTTCTGGATCTCGTCGGACCAGTCGCCCTCGGCGATCTTGCCCAGCGTGTCCGACGCATGGGAGTGAAGGCGCTCGACCAGCTCGGAGTGGAACTCCGCGACGCGGTCGGTGGCGATGCGGTCGAGGTAGCCGTTGGTGGCCGCGTAGAGCACCGCGACCTGGTCCTCGACCGCCAGCGGCTGGCGCTCGCCCTGGTTGAGCGTCTTGACCAGGCGCTCACCACGGGCCAGCGTCCGCTGCGTGTCGGCGTCGAGGTCCGAGCCGAACTGGGCGAAGGCCTCGAGGTCGCGGTACTGCGAGAGTTCGATCTTGAGCTTGCCGGCGACCCTCTTCATCGGGGTGATCTGCGCGTTGCCGCCCACGCGCGACACCGAGATGCCGACGTTGATGGCCGGGCGCACCCCCGAGTAGAAGAGGTCGGGCTCAAGGAAGATCTGGCCGTCGGTGATCGAGATGACGTTGGTGGGGATGTAGGCCGACACGTCACCGGCCTGCGTCTCGATGACCGGCAGCGCTGTCAGCGAGCCGCCGCCGAGGTCGTCGTTGAGCTTGACCGCGCGCTCGAGCAGGCGGGAGTGCAGGTAGAACACGTCGCCCGGGTAGGCCTCGCGCCCCGGCGGTCGGCGCAGCAGCAGCGACATCTGCCGGTAGGCGTAGGCGTGCTTGGTGAGGTCGTTATAGATGCAGAGCGCGTGCTTGCCGTTGTAGAGGAAGTGCTCGGCCATCGCGCAGCCGGCGTAGGGCGCCATGAACTTGATCGGCGCCGCCTCGTCGGCGGGCGCGGCGACGATGATCGTCGAGTCCAGCGCACCCGCATCGTCGAGGGTCTTGGCGATGCCCACCACGGTCGCCATGCGCTGGCCGATGGCGACGTAGATCGAGACGATGTCCTCGTCCTTGTTGTTGATGATCGTGTCGATCGCGATCGCCGTCTTGCCCGTCTGGCGGTCGCCGATGATCAGCTCCCGCTGCCCGCGCCCGATCGGGATCATCCCGTCGATCGCCTTCAGGCCGGTCTGCAACGGCTCCTTGACCGGCTGGCGCTGGACGACCCCGGGAGCCTTGAACTCGGCCGGACGCGTCTCGTCGGTCTCGATGTCGCCCTTGCCGTCGAGCGGGTTGCCGAGCGGGTCGACGATGCGGCCCAGCAGCCCCTCGCCGACGGGGATCTCCAGCAGCTTCTTCGTGCGCTTGACGGTGTCGCCCTCGACCACCTTCTCCCATGGTCCGAAGAGCACGACCCCGACGTTGTCGGACTCGAGGTTCAGCGCAAGACCGGTGACGTCGTGGGGCAGCGCGAGCATCTCGAATGCCATGCAGTTGTCCAGGCCGTGAATGCGCGCGATGCCGTCGGCGACCGACATGACGGTGCCGACCTCGGTCAGGTCGGCCTGCCCCGCATCGAGCCCCTCGATGCGGCTCTTGAGGATGGAGGTGATCTCGTCTGGCTTGATTTGCATGAATGTCCTTTCGTCCTCCGGTCGCCGCGGGCGACGTTATGCCTTGGCGACCTGCTTGCGAAGTTGTTCGAGGCGGCTGCGGATCGAGGCATCGATGACGTTGTTGCCGGCCCGCACGATGATGCCGCCGAGGATGTCGGGCTCCACGCTTGAGGACAGGTCCACCGTGCGGCCCGTCTGCTCGCGGATGCGGTCGCCGATCGACTCGACGGTCTGGCGGTCGAGCTCGATCGCGGAGGTGACCTGCACGGGCAGGAGCTTGTGCTCCTCCTGCCACAGGCGGTCGAACTCGCGCCGGATGCGGAACACGGCCGGCGTGCGGTGCTTCTCGATCAGCAGCTTGAGGAAGTTCTGGAACACGGGCTCCGCGCCCGTCACCGCCTTGTCGAGCCCCTCCTTCTTCTCCTGGGTCGAGAAGTACGGCGAGAACAAGAAGACCATCAGCTCGCGGTCCGCGTTCAGCGCGTCCGCAAACTGACCGAGCTGCTCGCGCACGACGTCGAGCTTGTCGTGCTCGCGCGCGACCTCGAACAGGGAGCGGGCGTAGACGGTGGCGATCTCCTCCATCGGGCTACTCGCGGCTCCGGTTGTCACCCGCCAGGGCGGCGAAGTCGAGCTCGGCGAGCGCCTGTTCCACCAAGCGCTTCTGATCCTCCTCGCTAAGCGTCTTGCGCGTCACCTTCTGGGTGGCAAGCACGGTGAGGTTGGCGACCTCGCCCCGTATCTCCTGAATCGCGCGCCGGGTCTCCTGCTCGATATCGCGGCGCGTCTGCTCCATGAGCTCTTCGCGCTTGCGCTTGGCCTGGGCGATCGCCTCGGCCTCGTTGTGCTCGGCCGTCTTGCGCGCGCGCTCGACGATGTCGTCGGCCTGCTTGCGGGCTTGGTGCAGCCGCTCGCGGTACTCGGCTAGGAGCTCCTCGGCCTGCCGGCGGGTGCGCTCGGCGATGTCGATCGCCTCCTCGATGGCCCGCTGGCGCTTGTCGAGCGCCTCGGCGATCCGGGGGAACGCGAGCTTGGACAGCACGACCATCGAGATCACGAAAACGACCAGGGTCCAGATCATCAGCCCGATGTCGGGCGAGACGAGGAAGGAGCCGCCGCCGCTCTCCTCCTTCTGGGCGAAGACGATGGTGGTCAGGGCTGCGCTCATCGCCGGCCTACAGGAAGAAGGCGATCAGGCCCGCGACCAGGCCGTAGAAGAAGCAGGCCTCGGTCAGCGCGAAGCCGAGCCACTGGATGCCGGTGATCTCGTCGCGCATCTCCGGCTGGCGGGTCACGGACTCGATCACCTTGCCGAAGATGATCCCGATGCCGACGCCGGCGCCCACGGCGCCGAGGCCGCCGCCCACGCCGAGCGCGATCGCCTTGCCGGCAGCCGAGCCCGCGTCGGCCTGCGCGAAGAGGGAGAGCAGAATGGGCAGCACATCCACGGTGGACTCCTTTGACTAGTGATGAGCGGCGACGGAGCCGCCGATATAGATGGCACTGAGAGTGGCGAAGATGAAGGCCTGCAGCGTCGCCACCAGGCCCAGCTCGAAGAGGAACAGGGCCACACCGAAGGGCAGCACGATCACACCGAGCGCCTCGAGGCCGAGCAGGACCGCGAGCCCACCCGACATGAACAGGATGATCAGGTGGCCGGCCAGGATGTTGGCGAACAGTCGCACCGACAGCGAGAGCAGGCGCATGAAGTTGGAGACGAGCTCGAGCACGAACAGCGGCGCCGTGCCCGGGCCGGTCACGCCCTCGGGGATGAGGCTCTTCATGTAGCCGATGAAGCCCTTCGCGCGGATCCCCTCGACGTTGTAGGACACGAAGACCACGAGGGCGAGCACGAGCGGGATGGAGATGTTCGCCGTCGCCGCGTAGATGGCGAAGGAGGGGATGTGCGCGCCGAACAGTTCGAACGTGTGCTCCGTGTTGGTCGGCAGCGGCAGATAGCCGATCAGGTTGTTGAACCAGATGAAGAGGAACAGCGTCGCCAGGAACGGGAACCACTTCCGCGCCATGGCGTCGTCCATGTTGCCCTGAGTGATGTCGTCGCGCATGAACGCGTAGAGGGCCTCCACGGCGGTCTGGACGCGGTTGGGGCGGGCCTGCATCCGCCGGGCGATGACGACCATCGTGACGACGGTGAGCACAGCCGCGATGACGAGGTACATGACCGCCTTGTTGATGTCCAGCGGGCCTGGGAGGTCGACCCAGGTGTCGAGCTTGAACTCGTTCTGGGGCTGGAACTCCGTGTTGTCGCGGCGGGTGAAGCCGAAGATGGCCACGATCCCGGCGATCGCGAGGATGTACGCGCCGAGGAGAGCGAGCAGGAGCTTCCTGCGGGCTGTCACGAGCGGCCCTTCTCGAGCGGACGCAGGACCAGCGACATGGCGAAGTAGACCGTGAAGGCGGCGAGGACGAGCACGGCGGCGGTGAGGCCGTCCTCGCGCTCGCCCACGATCCCAACGGTGAGGATGGCGAGGCCGACGATCCACGCGCGCCCCAGCATGCTCGCGAGGTTGAGGCCGAGCTGCCTGCGCACGTCCGAGGACGCGCTGGCGCGGCGCTCGATCGCGACCGCGGCGACGCGCTGCAGCGTCCAGCTCGCCGCGCCGACCGCGTAGCCGAGCAGCGGGAGGCTTGCGATCAGCACGAACGGCAGCGCCATCGCGACGAGCAGGAGGTCGAGGTAGCGCACGGGCGCCATCGGGTCGGAGAGCCCTATCTCGGGGTCATGGCGTGGGCGCGGGTATGCGGGCATGGACAGGAGGGGACGCGCCACCCTACAGACCGCCGGCGAACGGACGGCGACCGGATGGCGAGGGATGTTGAGCTCCCGACGCCCAGGGGCCGCGGCGCGAGCAAGTCTAGCGTTTTCTGGGACTTTGTAACAACTTTGTGCGACCCCGTTAGGGCGTCGCTCCGGAGGTCATGAGCGAGCTGAAGCGGGCGGTGTCGATGTTGCCGCCCGAGAGCGTGACGCCGACGCGCGCTCCCGCCGGCGCGCCGATCCTGCCGGCGAGCACCGCGGCCAGCGCGCTGGCGCCGCTCGGCTCGGCGACGGTCTTGACGCGCTCGAAGAGGACGCGCATCGCCGCCACGATCTCCTCGTCGGAGACGCAGACGACGTCGTCGACCAGCGCGCTGATCACCGGCCAGGTGAGCCTCCCCGGAGCGGCGAGCTGTTGGCCGTCGGCGATCGTGCGCCCCACGCTGACGGGCGCCGGCCGGCCCGTGCGAAACGCGCTTGCGAGGTTGGGCGCCGCCTCGGGCTGCACGCCCACGACCCGGACGCGACGCGAGCGCGCCGCGGCGACGGTGGCGCAGCCCGATAGCAGCCCCCCGCCGCCGGCGCACACGGCGAGCACGTCGAGGTGGCCAACCTGGTCGAAGAGCTCCAGCGCCGTGGTCCCCGCGCCGGCCATGACCAACGGGTCGTCATAGGCCGGGATCACGGTGGCGCCGCGCTCGGCCGCGAGCGCCCGAATGCGCTCGTCGCGGTCGTCGCGGTAGCGGTCGTAGGTGAGCACCTGCGCGCCGTGGCCCTCGGTGGCGGCACGCTTGGACGCCGGCGCGTCCGCGGGCATGAGGATCACCGCCCGCATCCCCAGCAGCCGGGCCGCGAGCGCGACGGCCTGCGCGTGGTTGCCGGAGGAGGCGGCCACCACGCCCGCCGCGCGCGCCTCGGGGCGCAGGGCCCAGAGCCGGTTGTAGGCGCCGCGGAACTTGAACGCGCCCGCACGCTGGAGGTTCTCGGCCTTGAGGAAGACGCTCGCGCCGGCCATCTCGTCGAGCGCCGCGGATGTCAGGACCGGAGTTCGGTGCGCCACGCCCTCCAGCCGCCGGGCCGCCGCGCTCACGTCGTCGCAGGAGAGCGCCAAACGGTCGTGAGATGGTTCCGGCGTGCTTCCCACGCGGACATGATCCTCGCCGCGCGCCGGCTTCGGCTCCAAGCTCGCGCGCTGCGAGTTCAGCGGCTGGCGATCGAGTGCCCGTCGGTTGTTGGACCTAGGGGACGACCTTGAGCTGCGCGAGCAGCTGTCCGGACTTCTCGAACTCGATCTCGAAGATGCCGGGGATGTCGGCCTTGAAGGCGAAGCTGATCGTCTGGCCCGCGCGGACGTCCTTGGAGAGGTCGTAGCCGTGCACGTGGACCTCCTCGTCGGCGTCGCTGCGCACACGGAACCGCACGATGTCGCCCTGCGTGGCGGTCAGCGCCTTCTCCCTGGCGGCCGTCAGCAGCGGAGGTGCGGGCGTGGGCTTGGCGGTCGGGGAGGGCGTCGGGGTCTGCCCGGGCGACGCCTCGGTGGGCTCGCGGGTCGCCGTGGCGGTCGGCGCGTTCGTCGCCGGACCACCGGTTTCGCCTGCGCCTCCCGCGAGCAAGACAACCGCGACGACGGCGATCGCGGCCGCGATGCCGAGGAACGTAAGCCGCTGGCCGCGGGACATCGAGATCGACTGTAGATGACGAGCGAGGAGGGGGCGTGCCGACACGTACTGCGCAGGCGAAGTGGGAGGGCTCGATCGAGGAGGGCGGCGGCACCATGTCGTTCGGCTCGGGCGCCTTCGAAGGCCCCTACTCGTTCGCATCGCGCATGGAGGAAGGCGCGGGCACCAATCCGGAGGAGCTGATCGGCGCCGCCCACGCTGGGTGCTTCAGCATGATGCTCTCGGTCGTGCTCGGGCAGGGCGGCCACCCCCCCGACTCCGTCGAGACCAGCGCCGAGGTGCACTTCGAGAAGGAGGGCGGGGGCTGGGCGATCACGGGCATCGACTTGAGTACTCGCGGGCGCGTGCCGGGGATCGACCAGAGCGCGTTCGAGGAGGCGGCACAGGCGGCTAAGGACACCTGCCCGGTCACCAATGCGCTGGGAGGCACCGAGATCTCGCTCGAGGCCACGCTCGAGGCATAGCTTCGGCTACCGGCGACGTTCGCCGGTCACCCCACCATGCGGTAGACGCGCCGGCCGCCGCGCAGCCGATAGGCCGTGAAGCGGGCGGTCGCGATCGCGCCACTCGGGCGGAAGCGGACGGGGCCGAGCACGGTGGCGAGCGCCGGGCGCCTGAAGAACGCGTCGATGACGGCCTGCCGGCTCCCCGCGCGGGGGCCCGCGCGGGTGATCGCGTCGAGCACGGAGTGCATGGCGGCGTGCCCGACCGCGGCGTACGGCCCCGGCTCGCGGCCGAAGCGCCGGCGGAACACGGCCTCGAAGCGCCGCAGGTCGGGCGTGGACCCGGGCTCCGGGGCGCTCGAGACGATCACCGCGTGGCGGGCGGCGCCCGGGCCCAGGCGCTCCTCCACGCCGGCGCGGGTCACTGCGTCGGGTAGCACGACGCGCGCCCGCGGCGCCTCGTGGGCGATGCCGTCGGCGACCCCCGCCGCGTTCTCGGGGTCCTCCCCGGCGTACAGGACGGCACCGGCGCGCGCGGCGTCCTCGACGATCCGCACCCCAGCGGCCGCAGCCGCCCGGCGCAGCGCACCGGCGAGTGCGCGCGCGGTCGGAGTGGCCTCGGCCTCGATCACCACGCGGCGGGCGCCGGCGGCGGCCAGCATGGCGCCGGCCTGCGCGCGATCGTCGCCCACGATGCGGGCGAAGGTCGTCCTGCCCGCCGGGAACCAGCGCTCCGGCTCACCGGGCGCGACGCGCTCGGTGAAGCCCGCGTAGCCGGCCCCGGGCGAGACCTGCAGGATCCCACCGGCGTTGAGCAGCGGGATCGAGCTCATCGCCGCCTCGGAATCCAGGCTCCCGATGACCGCGATGGTCTGGGTGTCCAGGAGCTCCTGGCGCGCGACCCCCGCGACGCGTGCGCGGGCCCCCGCGGGATCGCCCGCCGCCTCGTCGAGGGAGGAGTAGTTGACCTTGTAGGCCGCCGCCCGGCCCTGCGCCTCGGCGAGCGCCAGCTTCTCCCCGTCGACGATGTCGCGCGCGGCACCGCGGTTGGGCGCAGGCAGGGAGGAGTAGACGGTCAGCGTCTCCCCGAGCACGATCCCGCCGCGCCGGATGTCCTCCTTGGTGCCGCAGCCGGCCAGGAGGGCCCCGACGGCGAGCACGGTCACCGGGATCTTCGCGCGCCGTGTCACGGCTCAGCGGCGGGCGGCGGCGAGCGAGCTGCGGACGAAGCGCTTGATCACGGCGAGCGCCGGCCGCGGCGCTCCCCTGGCGTCGACGAGCGCCGAGTCCCACGTCGCGTCCGGCTTGGGAGCGACCCAGTGGTAGAAGTAGATCCGCCGCACGCGCGGGCTCAGGCGGGCGAGCTTGAACACCCACCTGGTCGCCCGCACGGCATGGGTCGGCGAGCTGGCGAACTCGATCGTCGACCCGTTGTCGCGCCGCACCAGGCCGCCGGTCTCGGTGAACCAGATCTGGCCCTTGACCGCCCTCAGCAGGGCCCTGGTGCCGCGGGTGCGGAAGCGGTTGGCGTCGATGTAGTTGTGGATCGCCCAGATGCCGATGCGGTGCCGGGCGTGGCGCTCGACCTCGTGCACCCACTGGGGCATGTCGCGCTTGTCGAGTACGGCGGGCCCGACCACGGTGCAGCCCAGGCACTCTTCCTTGAGGATGTCGTAGAAGCGCGCCACGGCGTCCGGGCGCCGGCAGGTCGGCTGGGAGCAGTGGTTGGCCTCGTTCCAGGTCAGGAAGCTCGTGACGAACGGATAGCGCAAGCGGAAGCGCTCGAGCTCGCGGCGGAACTGGCCCGGCGAGGGCAGCACGCGCCGGCGCGACTTGATCCGCGAGTGGCCGAACCCGAGCAGGATCCGCGCTCCGGCGTTCTCGGCGGCCGCCATGTAGGCGTCGGTCTCCCGTCGCTGCCAGCCGCTGTGCAGCGCGTCCCAGGGGACGATGAAGCGGACGTCGCGTACGCCGAGCTGGGTCCACGGCCTGCTGGAGAAGATGCCCTCGTCCTGCTCGCCCACGCCGATCACGGGCCGTGCGGCGGAGGCGGCGGACGTCGGGGCGAGGAGCGCGGCGGAGGCGAGGGCGGCGCAGAGCAGTCGGCGCGTCAACTCAGCCGCCCCGTGAGGACCGTGTCCGGGTGGGCGTAGCGGGCGCACAGCAGCACCGCAGCACGAGCGGCTCGGTGACGAAGGGCTTGCGCTGCTCGAGGCGAGCGGTCTGCACGGTCGCCAGATGGTAGAGCGGCCCCACCGTGGGGTCGGGCCGCTCGAAGCCGTCAGGCGACGGCGCGGCGGGCCCGCGTTCGAGCCGGCTCGCCCGGCTGGCAAGGGCGGTTAGCCCACCTTCACCGCGGAACGCTGAACTCGCCCGTCTCGAGGTCCTCCTCCAGCCGGGCGTCGATCTCGTGCTCGCTGGTGTCGGGATCCTCGCGGCGCAGCTGCCAGGCTCGCAGCCGGCGCAGCTTGAGGATCTCGAGCGTGTAGATCAGGTAGATGCTCGCAGCGAGCGCCAGCAGCAGGAGCCCACCCATGACCGCGGCCCACCCGGCGTTCAGGCGCCCGCCCGGATCGGAGTAGGGGATGAAGCGCAGCGCCACCGCGAGCGCCGCCATCGTGGTGGTCCACGCGTACAGGTAGAGGACTGTCCGGCGCTGGGAGAACCCGATCCGGTGGAAGCGGTGGTGGAAGTGGTTGGAGTCGCCCCGGTAGATGGGCCGCCGGTACTTGATCCGCTTGGCCACGACGAAGCCGGTGTCGAGGAACGGCACGGCCAGCACCACGAGCGGCACGACGAGCGCGATCAGGGCGTTGGTCTTCAGCGACCCCTCGACGATGGCCCCGCCCATCAGCAGCCCGAGCAGATTGGAGCCGCAGTCGCCCATGAAGACCGACGCAGGATGGAAGTTGTGGATGAGGAAGCCGAGCGCCGCGCCCGCGATGATCGCCGCCAGCACGCCCGCAGCGTCCTCGCCGAGGTCGAAGGCGATGATCGCGAAGGCGACGCCCGAGATCGCGCAGACGCCCGCCGCGAGGCCGTCGATCCCGTCCGAGAAGTTCACGACGTTCATCAGGCCGACCAGGCCGATGAGGGTGAGCGGGCCGCCGAGGCCGCCGAGGTCCACGCGCCCGACGAAGGGCAATGTGAAGTCGACGACCACGACGCCCGAGAGCACGCAGACCAGCGCCGCCGCCGCCTGGCCCAGCAGCTTCGCCCACGGTGCGAGGTTGCGAGCGTCGTCGATCGCCCCCACCACCGTGATCACCGCCGCGGCGCCGAGGATCCCGTGGATCTCGGTCGTGCCGGGCAGGAACAGCGCTCCGGCCAGCATCGTGCCGGTGAAGATCGCCAGCCCGCCGAGCAGCGGCCGCGACTCGCGCGCGAGCCCGCGCTCCTGCACGGGGTCGACCGCGCCGAGGCGCCGGGCCAGCCGCGCGACGGGCGGCGTCAGCCCCGCCGTGACAACGAGGGCGAGCAGGAAGGCGAAGAGCGCGCTGTCTTCCATGGCTTGGGCAGAGGATCGCAGGGCATAGGGTGCTCACCGTGCTCTTCGATGCGCCGGCCGTCCTTCCCGCCCTGCTGACGCCGTTCGACGAGCACGACGCCGTCGACCTCGCGGCCTTGGGCGCCCACGTCGACTTCCTGATCGAGGCGGGGGTGGACGGGCTCATGCCCTGTGGCACCACCGGCGAGACCGCGCTGCTCGAGCCCGACGAGGTGATGACGGTCGTCTCGGCCGTGGTGGAGGCGGCGGCGGGGCGGGCGAAGGTCGTGGCGCACGTCGGGCGTCCCGCCACGCGCGCGACCGCCCGGCTGATCGAGCTGGCGATCGACGCCGGGGCGGACGCCGTCTCGGCGATCCTGCCCTACTACTACGACTTCGGCGACGAGCAGATCGTCGCCCACTTCCGGTCGCTGCTGGCCGCGGCGGGGGACACGCCGCTGCTCGCCTACACGTTCCCCGCGCGGACGGGCAACGACCTCGGCGCGGAGGTCCTCGAGCGCCTCGCGAGCGACGGCCTCGCCGGGCTCAAGGACTCGACGGGCTCGCCGGAGCGCCATCACGAATACCTGGCCGCGGCGCCCGAACTCGAGATCTTCGTGGGCTCCCCCCGCCTGCTGCTCGAGTCGCTGCGCGGCGGCTCGCGGGGGACCGTCGCGGCGCTCGCCAACCTCGCGCCCGGCCTGCTCGTGGGGCTCGTCCGCGCGTTTGCCGAGGGACGCGAGCAGGACGCCGAGCGCCTGCAGGACGAGGTCACGCGCCTGGAGATCGAGGTCACCGCCGGCCCGCCGCTGGTCGGCCTCAAGCGCGCTGTGGCCGGGACGCTGGCGGAGCGCGGGGTCGGCTACCCGGCCGCGCCGCGGAGCCCGCTGGGCATCTGACGGCGCCCCAGCATGTGCACCGCCACGCCGATGGCGAGCAGCGCCAGGCCGATGCCGATCCACAGCGGTTCGAGGTAGAGCAGCACCAGGCCCGCGAGCCCGCAGAGGATGCGCTCGGGCGCCCGCGCCGGTCCCAGCAGCCACCCGCCCGTGGCCACCGCAAGGCCCGCAACCGCCATGGTGGAGACCGCGAAGGCGAGCAGGACGGTGCCCACGGAGCCCTGCAGCAGCAGCCCCTCGCCGTTGGGTGAGAGCACGAAGGCGAACGGGACGAGGAAGGCGGGGAGCGTGTACTTCCAGGTCAGCATCATCGTCTTGAACGCGTTGCCACCGGTGATCGCCGCCGCGGCGAACGCCGACAGCGCCGTCGGCGGGCTCACCTCGGAGAGGACCGCGTAGTAGAAGATGAACATGTAGGCCGCCAGCGGCTCCACCCCGAGCTTGGTCAGGGCGGGGCTGACGATGACCGCGGCGATGATGAACGAGGCCGTGACGGGGACTGCGAGCCCGAGCAGCAGGACCGCCAGGGCCGCCATGATCGCGCACAGGAAGAGGCTGCCGCCGGCGACGTCGATGATGATCCCCGAGAGGTTCAGGCCGAGGCCGGTGAGGGTGACGACGGCCACGATGATGCCTGCCGCCGCGCACGTCGCCGCCACCGGCAGCACCGCGCGCGAGCCCGCCGCGAGCGCCGCCCAGATCCGCGGCGGGGTCATCCGGTGGCGGCGGTCCAGGAACGACAGCAGGAAGGCCAGCAGCGTCGAGTAGAGCACCGCGCGGAACGGCGAGAGCCCGATCGCGAGCAGGATCACGATCGCGAACAGCGAGGAGAAGTGGTAGCCGTAGCGCAGCATCAGGCGCCCGATCGGAGGCGACTCGACGACGACCTCGCGCGTGCCGAACCGGCGCGCGTCGGCCTCGATGGCGAGCAGGATCCCGACGTAGTACAGGACCGAGGGGATTGCCGCATAGAGCAGGACCTTGAGGTAGGACACCCCGAGGAACTCGGCGATGATGAACGCCGCGGCGCCGAGCGTCGGCGGCGACAGGATCGCCCCGATCCCCGACGCGGCGAGCACGCCTCCACCCGCCTCCTTCGGGTAGCCGCCGCGGCGCAGGATCGGCCACGTGACGGTGCCGAGCG
>DASQFQ010000049.1:0-13985 GCA_035633075.1 Solirubrobacteraceae bacterium
CTTCCTCAGCTCGGGATCTTGGGTCGTGATCCCCACGGGGCACCTCCCAGTGTGGCAGTGATAGCACTGGCCGGCGGGAACACCCACGGTTCCTTCGTAGTCCGTGACGCCCGGGATCTCCTTGTTGCAGTTGAGCGCCATCAGCGCCGAGTGGCCGATCGCGATGGCGTCGGCGCCGAGCGCGAGGCACTTCGCGACGTCGCCGCCGTTGCGGATGCCGCCGGCCACGACGAGGTCGATCTCATCCGACAGGCCGACGTCCTCCAGCGCGCGCCGCGCCTCGGGGATCGCGGCCATCAGCGGGATGCCCGTCTCCTCGGTCGCGAGGTGCGGACCGGCGCCCGTGCCGCCCTCGGCGCCGTCGAGGTAGATGATGTCCGGGCCGCACTTGGCCGCCATCCGCACGTCGTCATAGACCCGCGCCGCGCCGAGCTTGAGCTGAATCGGGATCTGGTAGTTCGTGGCCTCGCGGATCTCCTGGATCTTCAGCGACAGGTCGTCGGGCCCCAGCCAGTCCGGGTGGCGAGCGGGGGAGCGCTGGTCGATGCCGACCGGCAGCGAGCGCATCTCCGCCACCTGCTCGGTCACCTTCTGGCCCATCAGGTGCCCGCCCAGACCCACCTTGCAGCCCTGGCCGATGAAGAACTCGGCGGCGTCGGCAAGCATCAGGTGGTGCGGGTTGAACCCGTACCGGCTCTGGATGATCTGGTAGTACCACTTGGTGGACAGGTCGCGCTCGGGCGGGATCATCCCTCCTTCTCCAGAGCACGTCGCGGTGCCGGCCATCGATGCGCCCTTGGCCAGCGCCATCTTGGCTTCCAGCGAGAGCGCGCCGAAGCTCATGCCCGTGATGTAGACCGGGATGTCGAGCTCGATCGGGTTGGTCGCGAAGCGCGCGCCGAGCACGGTCTTGGTCTCGCACTTCTCGCGGTAGCCCTCGATGACGAAGCGCGTGAGCGTGCCGGGCAGGAAGACGAGCTCGTCCCAGTGGGGGATCTTCTTGAAGATCGAGAAGCCTCGCATCCGGTAGCGGCCCAGCTCGGCCTTCATGTGGATGTCGTTGATGACCTCGGGGGTGAAGATGCGGCTGCGCCCGAGCACCGTGCGCTCGGTCGGCGCGTTCTCGTCAGCCATGCGCGGTCACCTCCTCAGAGCACGAGCTTGCGCTCGGAGGGCTCGAGAATGTCGTAGTTGTAGAGCTGCTTGCCGCAGACGAACTTCTGGAACTCCGGCGGCGTCCCGAGGTCGTGGATGCGAAACTTGCGCTCGATGAACTCCGTGTCGGACTCGTCCCACTCGCCCGGAACGCAGTCCACCCCGAGCGACTTGACCTTGCCGGCCACGTAGATCTTGCCGTCGTACATGGAGTCCCCCAGGCCGGGCCCGACGTTGCCGCAGAGCACCTGACGCCCGCGCTGCATCATGAACCCGGTCATCGAGCCGACGGCGCCCAGGACGATGACCGTGCCGCCCTTCTGGTCGATCCCGGTGCGCGCGCCGGCGCGGCCCCTGACGACGACGTCGCCGCCGCGGATCGCCGCCGCCGTGAGCGAGCCGGCGTTGCCGTCGATGACCACGACACCCGACATCATGTTCTCGCACGCCGACCATCCCACGCGCCCCGTGACGTGGACCTCGGGCCCATCGATGATTCCGCAGCCGAAGTAGCCGAGGCTGCCGTCGAAGGTGATCCGGCAGCGCGTCAGGATGCCCACGCCCAGCGAGTGCTTAGCGCCCGGGTTCCGGACGGTGACGTCCTTGACGCCCTGCTCGTAGAGCAGCCACCGCAGCTCGAGGTTGATCTTGCGGGTGGTCAGGTCGCGCGCGTCGAAGACGGCCCGCTCACCGTCGATCTCCGACACCTTCGCGACGCTGTGGTCGACCTCGACGAGACCGCGAGCGTCGTAGGTGACGCGGCCGCCGCCGGCTAGCGCGTCCATACCATCACCTCGCCTTCGAAGGGGTCGTAGGTGTCGATCTCGTGGTCGATGATCGCTCGGATGGCGATCTCCTCCGACGCCAGCGCGACGAGGTCGTCGGCCTCGTAGAGCACGAGCGGCTTCGCGGCGAGCTCGTCCTTGGCCATGCCGAGCGCATCGCCGGTCACGGAGATGTAGGTGAAGACGCCGTCGAGCTCCTCGAGGCTCTGGCGCATGCCGTCCTCGAGCGAGGCGCCCTCGCGCATCCGCTCTGCGAGGTAGACCGCGATGATCTCGGAGTCGCACTCGGACTGGAAGCGGTGTCCGCTGCGCTCCAGGCGCCGGCGCCAGTCGAAGTAGTTCGTGAGCTGTCCGTTGTGGACCACCGCGATGTCGGAGAACGGATACGCCCAGTAGGGGTGGGCGCCGGAGATGTCGACGTCTGACTCGGTCGCCATGCGGACATGGCCGATCGCATGGCTGCCAAGGAAGTCGTCGAGCCCGTACTGCGCCGCGACGCTCTCGGCGTCGCCCAGGTCCTTGACGATCTCGAGCGTGTGCCCGAGCGACAGCACCTCGGCGCCCGACACGTCCTCGACGCGGTCGGCGAGCTCCTTGAGCCCCTCGGCGTGGCCGTTGCCGGCACCGTTGAAGCCGAAGTGGATGCTTAGCGCGTACTCGGTCTCGTCGGTCATCGCCTCGATCGTCGCGCCGTGCGCCAGCACGCGCCGCTTCACCTCGGCGCGATTGCGCCGCAGGCGGTCGGCGAACTCGAAGTCGCGCGGCGTGTTGGCGTCGGCGAGCTTGACGCGCATGACGTAGGAGGTCGAGGGCGGCCGGTAGAGCGCGTAGCCCGTCGAGTCGGGCCCGCGATGCTTCATCGCCTGCAGCATCCGCGTCATGTCGCGCCCGATCCGGTGCGTGGCGTCGCGGTAGATGACCCCGGCGATGCCGCACATCAGGGCAGCACCTGCAGGTACTCGTCGTGCTGCCGGTCGGTCACGGCAGGACCTCCAGGTACTCGTCGCGCTCCCAGTCGGTCACGGCCGCGAGGTAGCGCTCCCACTCGTCTGTCTTGTAGTGGCGGAAGACCTCGTAGAGGCGCCCGGGCAGCGCGCCCTTGACGACCTCGTCGGCCTCCAGCGCCTTCAATGCGTCGCCGAGGCTGTCGGGGACCTTCTCGATCTCCGCGCCCTGCTGCAGCAGCTCGTAGGTGTTGCGCTGCTGGGGCGGGCCGGGGTCCAGCTGCCGCTGGATGCCGTCGAGCCCGGCCCGCAGCAGCGCCGCCACGGTGAGGTACGGGTTGCACGAGGAGTCGACGCCGCGGTACTCGAAGCGCCCGCCGCTGGCCACGCGGACCGTCGTGGTCCGGTTCTGCCAGCCCCAGTTCCTGTAGATCGGAGCCCAGAAGCCGGTGTCCCACATGCGGCAGTACGAGTTGACGGTCGGGTTGCCGATGCACATGAGCGCGGCAAAGTGCTCGAGCAGGCCGCCCAGGAAGTGCTGGGCGATCTCGGACAGCTGCGCCGGGCCCTTCGGGTCGTGGAAGACGTTGTTGCCGTCGTCGTCGGTCAGCGTGAAGTGGTGGTGGTGCCCGTTGGCCGACACGCCCGTGAAGGGCTTGGGCATGAAGGTGGGCAGGAGGCCGTGCTTGCGGCCGACCGCCGCGCAGATCTGCCGGTAGGTCGTGATGTTGTCGGCCGTGGTGAGGGGCCGGTCGAAGCGGAAGTTCAGCTCGAGCTGTCCGGGCGCGTCCTCGTGATCGCCGTGGCTCATGTCGAGACCCAGCGCCTGGCCGTACTCGATCACGTCGAGCAGCACGGGACGCAGCTCTTCGAACTGGTGGATGTGGTAGCAGTAGGGCTTGGTGACGCCCTCGGGCAGCTCGCCGGGCCGAGGGGTCTTGAGCCACATCATCTCCGGCTCGATGCCGATGAGGAAGTGGTAGCCCAGCTCCTCCTCGAACTGATGGACGATGCGCTTGAGATTCTGGCGCGGATCGGCGTCGAGCAGCTCGCCCGTCTCGGTGTCGTAGCAGTCGCAATACACGCGCGCGACGCGCGGGTCCCACGGCAGCACCGCGAACGTGCTGAGGTCCGCGATCGCCGCCAGCTCCGACTCCTCGGGCCCGAACCCGATGTAGTCCCCGTGGCGATCGGTGAAGAGGTTCGCCGTCGCCCCGTAGACGAGCTGGTAGCCCCTCTCGGCGACCTGGGGGAAGAACGACGAGACGACGCCCTTGCCCATGACCCGGCCGGTCACCGAGACCTGCTGGAAGAACACGTACTTGACGTCCCTGGCCTCGATGAGCTGGCTGAGCTCGACGATCTTGTCGGCGCGGCCGGGTGCGCGGCGGGCCTCCTCCAGGGTGGCCGGGGCAGGCACGGAGCGCGGCGTGTCAAGCACGGTAGCGACGTTGCCGCCGAAGGGCGGGACCAGGTCGACCAGGGCGGGGCCGTCGCCGTCCGCGTTCATCGCCTCTCTCCTCTATCGCGAAGGGCCAAGGGCGGCCCCACTATACGGCGCCTTTGGGCAAATTGGTACATCAACTGGGCAGGGCGTCGGGCCTGTGGCTGACGGGCGCCGGACCACTGACCTCGAGCAGCCGGATCACCGTCAGGTCCAGTCCGCCCGGCGCGAAGAGGTCGCGAGAGCGCTGCACCGCCTCACCGGAGGCGACGTGGACGACCTCCTCGAGCTCAAGGACGGCAGTCGGGCGCTGGACCCCCAGCGCCCGACCGTGACGGCTGCGGGGCGTGAGCAGGAACGGCATCACCCGCGTGCTGGCGAACGCGACCGGCATGCCCTGTCCGAGCAGCACGTCGAGCACCATCTCCCCATGCTCGAGCGCGGCCTTCAGCCGCGCGTCCGCCGGCAGCTCGACGTCCGGATGAACGATGTCCTCCATGACCGCTCCGGGCTCTCCGTCGACCAGCAGCACGCGCGAGATCCAGACGGCCTCGGCCTCGGCGTCGAGCTCGAGCACCCGTCCGACCTCCGTTCCCACGGGCTTGCGGTCGATGCGCACCTCGCGCGCGGCGAGCTTCACCCCGCGGCGCCGCGCCAGCGACGCGTAGGACTCCAGCCGCTCGAGGCGCTCGTCGAAGGCCGTCGGCGTGGCCACCTGCCCGACGTAGGTTCCGCTGCCCTGCCGGCGCACGATCTCGCCGCCCTCCTCCAGGCGCCCGAGCGCGCTGCGCAGCGTGCCTCGCGAGACACCGAGCATCGCCGACAGGTCGTGTTCCGGCGGCAGGCGGTCACCTGAACGGTGGCGGCCCGGTGCCAGCCAGTTGCGCAGCGCCTCCTCGGCGCCGTCGACCAGCGAGGGCCTGCGGGTGCGGTCACCGGCCGCGGTCATCGGAGTCTGAAGACTATTCGGACCTCGTCCCGTCACCCGCCACGAAGGACGATGGGGCGGACGCTCGCGACGCGTCAGTACAGCTGCAGGTAGCGCTCGATCTCCCACGGCGTGATCTGCTCGTGGGCCTGCTGCCACTCCCGGCGCTTGCAGCGCACGAAGTAGTCGAGGTAGTCCTCGTCGCGGCCGCGCCCGAGCGCGGCGCGCAGGACTGCGTCGCCCTCGAGCTCGCGGGTGGCATCGAGGAGGTTGCCGGGCAGCACGTCGATCCCGAGCTCTGACCGCTGGGCCTCGTCGGTCTCGTAGAGGTTCAGCGAGTTCGGATCACCGGGGTCCAGGCCGCGTTCGATGCCGTCCAGCCCGGCGGCGAGCACCGCCGTCGCGGCCAGGTAGGGGTTGCACGAGCCGTCGACGGTGCGGTCCTCGATCCGGCCGGGGCCGGGGATCCGCAGCATCTGGGTGCGGTTGTTGTAGCCGTAGCTCACGTAGGCCGGCGCCCACGTCGCCCCGCTCGTCGGCGCGCCGACCACGAGCCGCTTGTAGGAGGTGACGGTCGGCGCGGTGAGGCAGATGTACGCCTTGGCGTGCGCCTTGAGCCCGCCGACGAACTGGTAGGCCAGCTCGGACAGGCCGAGGCCGCGCGGGTCGTCGCCCGGATCGCGCGCGAACACGTTCTCGCCGTCGCGCCACAGGCTCATGTGGAAGTGGCAGCCGTTCCCGGTCAGGTGGGCGAACGGCTTGGGCATGAACGTGGCGATCATGCCTCGCTCCTGCGCCATCGCCTCGACCATGAAGCGGAAGAAGACGGCGCGGTCGCACGTCACCAGCGCGTCGTCGAAGTCGAAGTTCTGCTCGAACTGGCCGTTGGCGTCCTCGTGGTCGGTCGCGTAGTTGTCCCAGCCCAGCGCGGTGATGTTGCGCGACACGGCCGAGACGAAGTCGAGGTTGCGCGTGAGGGCGCGCATGTCGTAGCAGGGCTGCTCGAGCGTGTCGAGGGGATCGGCGAGCTCCAGCGAGCCGTCGTCGCGCCGGCGCACGAGGAAGTACTCCAGCTCGGCGCCGATCCGGAACTCGTAGCCCAGCGCGCCGGCGCGCTCGAGCTGGTGGCGCAGGATCGTGCGCGGGCAGTAGGGCCACTCCTCGCCCTCCACCGTCACGTCGCACGCGAAGCGCGCCACGCCCGGCCGCCATGGCAGCGGCGTGAAGCTGGAGACGTCGGGCATCGCGATCAGGTCGGGATGGTGGGGCCCCTGGCCGATGTCGCCCGCGGCGAAGCCCGCGAACCCCGCCCCCTCGGTGAGCAGGTCGTCGAGGTGGTGGGCCGGCACGAGCTTGGCGCTCGGCTTGCCGTGCATGTCCACGAACTGCGCGAAGAGGAAGTCGATGCCGTGGTCCTCGACCAGCTGCCGGGCGTCGTCCTCGTTCCGTGGCGCGATCAGGGGCGTCCCGCCGTCCGCTGCTGTCATGGTGCGCGCTCCTTGTCGGTGTCGGTGAGGGCGACCAGCTTGCCCGAGTTCGCGTCGATGCGGGCGGTGGTCAGTCGCTCGAAGCCGTCGCCACCAGGCCGGGGGATCGAGAGGGAGACCGCCCAGAACGGGCGCCCGTTGAGGCCCTGGCGCACGAGCCGGACCTGCGACCGGGTGGGACGGAAGTCGACCGCCGCGCGTGCGATCTCGACGGCCCGGCCCTTGGTCACGCGCACCTGCCGCTGCTGGCAGGTCTGGGCGACCACCAGGCAGGCAACGAACAGGCCGACCACCAGCACGCCGGGCCGCAGCCACGGCGGTCCGCGCCTCGGGCGTGCAGCGGCTCTAGACAGTCGGGCGGAACTCGTTGCCGAGACCGGTCGCCAGGACGATGATCAGGACGATGATCATGCAGGCGATCGACAGGACGATCATCGCCATCTCGAAGCTGCGCTTGTGCGTCTGAAGCGGCGGGAACTCGATCTGGCGTCTGTTCTTGCCGGCCATGCTTGCCTCCTCTCCTCTAGCCGGGCCGGCCCGGGCCGGGGTCGGGGCCTGGGCCCACGACCCCGGCGGCGGGGCCAGCCCCTTCGGAGCGCCCGAACCCGCGCTCCCGGAGCCGAACGACGTGCCTCTGCAGCCGCCGATCCTCGTAGAGCACCCAGGCGACGAGCGCCGCGAGCATCACGATGATGCCGATCGCGGTCAGCACGTAGTACGCGCCGTTGGCGGCGGCCCCTTCCTCGCCCCAGGTCGTGCCCGGGCCGAAGGTCATGATGCCCGAGCACTTCTCGTACGCCGCCTGGAGGATGAAGTCGGCCGAGTCGTCCGCCGGCTTTGCGCCGTCCACGGCCGTGATGCAGCTCGGTGCGCTGTCGATGAGCCCGGGCATCTACCTCATCCCTCCCACGGGCGCGCGCGGTCGCGCGCCGTTGCCGTTCTCGAGTGCCGCCAACTCGTCGAGGAGCAGCCGATCGGCGGGCACCAGCGAGCCGTCCGGCTCGATTATGAGCTCCGGCAGCGGAGCGTGCTCCGGGTGGACGTCGGTCTCGTACTCGGCTTGGTCCAGGCCCTCGAGCTCGACCTCGACCGGCACGCGCAGGATGTTGAGCTTCTTGAGTATGTAGGCGGAAACCCAGCCAGACAGGAAGCCGAGCGGCAGGAACGTCGCCATGCCCATCAGCTGACCGCCGATCGAGCTGTCGATGTTGTTGACCCCCGTGGGGTAGCCGGCGGCGAAGACACCCACCCACAACATGCCCAGGAAGCCCGACACGCCGTGCACCGCCACGGCGCCGACCGCGTCGTCGACGCGCGCCTTGAACTCGATGTACTGGCCCGCGTAGTAGGCCAGGACGGCCGTGAGCATCGAGAGCAGATAGGCGAGCGTCGGCGCGTAGACGTCGGCACCGGCCGAGACGCCGATGACGCCCGCCAGGCCACCCGAGATCGTCCAGAACGGGTCGCCGCGGCTGGCGAAGTAGCCGCCGGTGAACCCGCCGGCGAAGCCCATGGTGATGACCATGGTGATCGAGCCGAGCGTCGTCGGGCTCAGGTAGATGTTGGCCCAGCCCGGGAACGAGGTCGAGGAGATGACCAGGCACGCGCCGTAGAACGCGTAGAACCCGGTGAAGATCAGCATCAGCCCCAGGGCGGTGATGTGGAGGTTGTGCGGTCTGAACGTGCGCGCAAGCCCGTCGACGGTGAACTTGCCGATGCGCGGGCCGACGTGGAACAGCACGCCGAGGGTGAAGGCCCCGGCGACGCCGTGGACGACGCCCGAGGCGATCGAGTCGTGGAAGCCGAAGCGCAGGGTCAGCCAGCCGCCGGCGCTCCAGCCCCACGCCGCGTCGAGGATCCACACGACAGAGCCGAGGATGGCGGCAAGGACCAGGTAGGCGGAGATCCGCGCCCGCTCGATGATCGCCCCCGACATGATCGACGCCGTCGTCCACGAGAACAGCAGGAACGCCAGGAAGAAGATCAGGTTGATGTTGTTGGTCAGGTTCGGCCCGAACGCGTCGCTCCACGGGACGCCCCCCTGGCAGGCGGCGCCGGTGAAGTCCGACGAGCTGGGCGTGATCGGCGCGCCCGGCTGGTTGCAGTTGTAGATCCACCAGCCGAAGTAGTAGAACGTCGGCGTCACGACGGCGATCGTCAGGATGTTCTTCATCGCCGTCGCCATGACGTTCTTGCGGCGGGCGACCCCGGCCTCGTAGGACATGAAGCCCGCGTGGATCAGCCACATCAGGACGACTGTGAAGAAGTAGAACTGCTCGCCGAGGACGGCGGCGTCCTGGGTCAGGCCTTCCGCCGGAGCGGCGTCCTGGAGCTGCGTGACCTGCGCGAACACGAACTGCATGCAGCCCCCTCTCGACTGCCCTGGCGGGCGCGTCTTGCCCCGACGATGGGGTTGTATCCAGTGGCATGCGCACGCGGCAATGTGCGTTTCACCCACCATTTCGCCTGCGGTAGTGTGGATACGCCACACCCGGCGGGATAGCATGCCGCCTGTCTTGACCAGCAGCCGCGACCTGGCAGCCCAGCTCGAGCGCGTCCGCCTCGAGTCGGACACGCTCTACGCCATCATCGGGGCGGTCGGCTCATCCGCCGACCTGACGCGCGTCCTCGAGGGCATCGTCGAGCTGGTGACCGAAGCCACGGAGTGCCACGCGTGCTTCGTCTACATCCGCGACGCAGACAGGCTGCGCCTGCGCGCGGCGTCGAGCGTCTACGCGCACCTCGTCGGGCGCATCGAGCTTGGGCTCGAGGAAGGGATCGCCGGCTGGGTGGCGCGCACCGGCGAGCCCGCCCTGGTCCCCGAGGACGCGCTGTCGGATCCGCGCATGAAGTACGTCCCCGAGCTCGAGGAGGAGCGCTTCCAGTCGATGGCCGCGGTCCCGGTGCCCGCCCGCTCCGGCGAGGTGCTCGGCGTCGTCGTGCTCCACACCGTGGCCCCGCGCGAGTTCGACCAGGGGGTGCTCAACTTCCTGATCCATACCGCCTCGCTCGTGGCGGGAGCGGTCGAGAACGCGCGGATGTACGAGGAGGCGCAGCTGCGCGTCGACGCGCTCACCAACCTGGCGGGTCTCAGCCAGGAGATCGTGGCGGTCGCCGGCCGCGAGGACCTCTACGCAGTGGTCACGGCGGGCGTGCGCCGGCTGCTCGGCTGCGACGCCTGCCGGCTGTACCTGCGCGACGGCGAGGACGGGCGGCAGGAGCTCGTCGCGTCCGAGCCGCCCGGCGAGTCGCCCCCGGCGGGCGTGGAGCGCCGCGCGACCCTGCGCGACGGCCGCGACGAGCTCGGCGAGCTGGTCGCCTCCAGCGGCGAGCCCCGCGCCTTTCGAGGGCAGGACGACGAGCTGCTGCAGGCGGTCGCCAACCAGGTCGCGCTCGCGCTGCGGAAGGCCGAGCTCATCGAGCGGCTCACCGCGGAGAACGTGGTGCGCGACCTCTTCGGGGCGCTCGCCGCCGGCGCGCTGGACGTCGCCCGGGCGCGGGCACGCGCGGCTCGCTGCGACCTCGATCGCCCGCACGTGCTCGTCCAGGTCGAGCCGGTGCGCGGAGGGGACGACGAACGCCCGTGGCCGGCCGCCGCCGAGCGCGTCGAGGCGCGCCTGCGCACGCTGGACGCCGGCGCGCTGTGCGACGCCGGGCGCGAGGGCCTGCGGGCGTTGCTGTCGCTGCCGTGGGGAGCGGAGGACCCCGAGGTCGAGACGCTGTGCGGCTCGCTGGACGAGCTCGCAGCAAGCGAGCGCGTCCACATCGGCGTGAGCGCCCTGCGGCGCGGCGCCAGGGACGGTGGTCACAGCCTGCGCGAGGCCGTCGACGCGGGCCGGATCGCGCAGGCGCTGGCGCCCGCCGGCGGCGCCCTGACCTACGGCGGCCTGGGCCCGTATCGCTATCTCGTCCACCTTCCCCTCGAGCACGCCCCGCGCGATCGCCAGTGCGCCGCCGTCGAGCGGCTGCTCGAATACGACGAGCGCCGCCAGACGCACCTGCTGGCGACCCTCGAGCAGTACCTCGGCGACCGCCGCAGCGGGGCGACGACCGCGCGCAAGCTGTTCATCCATCCCAACACGCTGCGCCAGCGGCTCGACCGGATCGAGAAGCTCTCCGGCCTCGACCTCGGCGCCGAGGACCTGCTCTCGCTCGAGCTGGCGGTCAAGCTCGTGCGTCTGAGGCCCGGCGCCGACGCCGGACGGCCAGCCACACCCTGAGCGCCAGGTAGCCGGGGATGTTCGCGAGGAGCACGAGCAGGCACCACCAAAGCTTCAGCTGAGCATTGAGCTCGGGCTCGCCTCGTAGCTCGATCCAGCTGAGGTACACGAGCCCGGCCAGGGCCAACCAGAGGACGTCCGGTACCGGGTTGAGCAGGAAAAAGGGCAGCACGCCGGGCTCTCGGCGAGCATACTCGCCCCGTGCCGATCAGGGCCAAGCTCTACGCGGCGATCGTCATGACGGTCCTCGGACCGCTGGTGACGATCGCGGTCGCCTTCTCCGCCTTCTCCTCGCTGGGCACCCGCTTCGACGACGTCGCGCGCCGCTCCGAGCGCCAGGCGCTGGCCCTCGAGCTCAAGTTCGCGGTCACCGACGTCAACGGCTGGCAGACGGCCTACGGCTACGACGCCGGGCGCAGCCGCCCCGAGTTCGAGCGCTCCAGCGTGGAGGTCCGGCGCCTGCTCGCCCGGGCGCAGCGCGAGTTCAGCGAGCCGCGGGAGCGCGTCCTCGTGGCGCGAGTCACGGAGGCATTCGCTGACTTCATGCGCCTCGACGCAGTTGCGTACAGAGCGCTGCGCGCGCACCGGCCGGAGCGTACCCGCCGGATCTTCCTCGGTCCCGAGATCCGCAACTTCCAGGCGATGGCAGACGCCGCGGGCCGGCTGGCCGCCGAGCAGGCGCGCGCTGTCGTGCAGGCTCGCCGCCAGTTCGCGACCGCGCGCCGCGACGCTCGCCGGCGGCTCGTGACCGTCGCGCTCGGGGCCGGGGTGCTGATCGTGCTCCTGCTCGTGACCGCCCAGGACGTCGTCCGTCTCGCCCTCGAGCGACCGGCGCGCCCCGGACGATGACGCGCGACGTCATCCTCACGCTCAGCCTCCTGCTCGTCTCCGGCCTGATCGCGAGGATGCTGGCCGAGCTCCTGCGCGTGCCCGAGATCGCGCTCCTGCTCGCCGCCGGCGCGGCGCTGGGTCCTTCGGCCCTCGACGTGCTCGACGTCCCGCTCGACTCCCTGGGCGCGCAGCTCGTGTTCACGCTCGGGGTGTCGTCGATCCTCTTCTACGGCGGCCTCAACCTCTCGCTGCTCGTCCTGCGCGAGGTGTGGGTCAGCCTCGGCCTGCTTTCGATCCTCGGCGTCCTGCTCACCGCGCTCGTGACCGGGACCGCGGCCGCCGCCGTCTTCGGCCTGCCGTTCGAGCAGGGCCTGCTGATGGGCGCCGTGCTCTCCCCGACCGACCCCGCCATACTCATCCCGCTGTTCGTGGGCTCGCGGCTGCGCGCCAGGGTGGCCCAGACGGTGGTGGCCGAGTCCGCGTTCAACGACCCCACCGGCGCGGTGCTGGCGCTCGCCATCGCTGGGGCGCTCCTGAGCGGCGAGGGGTCGCTGACCGGGCCCGCCGGCGATTTCGTCGGCCAGCTCGGCCTCGGCTCGGTGGTCGGGGTGATCGCCGGCATCGTGCTCTCGGCGACGATCTCCAGCCGCCGCAGCGGCGTGTGGCGTGACTCGTCGACGATCGCCGTGCTCGCGGTCGTGGCGGTGTCCTACGTCTCGCTCGACTTCGCGGGCGGCAGCGGCTACCTCGGCGCCTTCCTGGCGGGGCTCATCGTCGGCAACATGGAGCTCCTCCGGCTGTCGATGCACGCCGAGCACCAGCGCGAGCTCGCCGCCGCCTCGCGCAACCTGGCCGACATCGTCACGATCTTCGTCTTCGTCGTCGTGGGGGCGAACCTGCCGTTCGCGGCGATCGGCGAGCAGCTGCTGCCATCGCTCGCGGTCGTGGCGGTGCTGCTGCTGGTCGCGCGGCCGATCGCCGTCGCCGCCTGCATGCTCCCCGACCGCCGCAGTCGCTGGAGCCGCCAGGAGCTCGCCTTCGTGTGCTGGACGCGCGAGACCGGCGTGGTCCCGGCGGCGCTGGTCGGTGTGCTCGTCGCACTCGGGGTCCCCAACGGGGACCTGCTCGCCAGCGTGGTGGCCCTGGCCATCCTCGTCACGCTCAGCCTCCAGGCCGTCCCCGCGCCGTGGCTGGCACGGCGCCTCGGGCTCATTGATGTGGGCTGAAGCCACACATAGACCGCTCAAATTGTGTGGTACGCCCACTGGAAGTGGCACGATGTAACACTAGACTCAATCCTATGTGCGGCATCGTGGGGCTCTTCAGCAAGACGTCTGCGGTCAGCGATCGCCTGGGTGAGCACGTCGGCGCGATGCTCGGGGAGATGAACGACCGGGGGCCCGACAGCGCCGGCGTGGCGGTCTACCGCGACGCGGCTCCGGCCGGCAGCACCAAGGTGTCGCTGCACTCGCCGGACCCGGACTACGAGTGGGGGCGCCTGGCCAGCGCGCTGGCCGCGACGTTCGGGGGCGATCCCGAGCCCGAGGTGCGCGCCAGCCACGCCGTCCTGGTCGTCGACGACGACGCCCCCGCCAGCCTCGCCTGGCTGCGCGAGCGCCACCCCGAGCTGCGGGTCATGAGCGCCGGCGAGCGCATCGAGATCTACAAGGAGGCCGGCCTGCCCAGCCGGTTCGTCGAGCGCTTCGCCCTCGATGACGTGCAGGGCAGCCACGCGCTCGGCCACACCCGGATGGCCACCGAGAGCCGGGTGACCACCCAGCACTCCCACCCGTTCTCCACCGGCCTCGATCTCTGCCTGGTCCACAACGGCTCGCTCTCCAACCACAACCGGCTGCGCCAGACGCTGCGCCGCGACGGGATCGAGTTCGAGACCGACAACGACACCGAGGTGGCCGCGGGCTACCTGACGTGGCGACTGCGCGAGGGCGCGGCGCTGGAGCGGGCGCTCGACAGCTGCCTGGAGGCTCTGGACGGCTTCTACACCTTCGCGGTCGGCACCTCGGACGGGTTCGCCGTGCTGCGTGACCCGATCGCCTGCAAGCCGGCGGTGCTCGCCGAGACCGACGACTGGGTGGCCATGGCCTCGGAGTACCGCGCCATCGCGGTCCTCCCGGGCGCCGCGGACGCCGCGGTATGGGAGCCGGCGCCCGCCACCGTATACAGCTGGGAG
>DASQFQ010000050.1:0-8580 GCA_035633075.1 Solirubrobacteraceae bacterium
GGCACAAGTCGTGAGCGTGGAACAGGGAGACCGAGTGGTTGGCCAGCAGACACGGATCACGCCCGAACTGCGCGCCCGCTACCTCAGCGAGGGCCTCTGGCGGGACCGCCCGCTGCACCGCTACCTCACCGATGCGACCGAGCGCGCTCCGGACCGCGTCGCGGCAATGTCGGTGGACGGTGACACCGGCCAGGTGACAGACCGCCGGACCTACGCCGAGCTCTCCGACCTGGCCGCACGCGTGGCGGGTGGTCTGCGAAGCCTCGGCGTGGGTACCGACGACGCGGTGTCCGTGATGGTCCCCAACCGGCTCGAGTTCAGCGCGATCATCTACGCCATCCACGCGATCGGGGCCGTCTACACCGGCATCCCGATCGCGTACGGGGCCAAGGACGCCGCCTTCATTCTGCGCCGCTCCAAGGCCAAGGTGCTCATCGTCCCGCAGGCGCATCGCCGGACGGACCACATCGCCTTTGGGCGCGAGGTCCGCGCCGCGGCGCCGGACCTCGAGCACATCGTCGTGCTGGGCGACGCCCCCGCCGGCGAGGCCGGCTGGCTGCCGTTCACCGAGCTCGCCGCCGCCGATCCGCTGACGGACCGGCCCGCCGTCGACCCGGGCTCGCTCGCGCAGATCGGCTTCACCTCCGGGACCACCGGTGAGCCGAAGGGCGTGATGAACACCCATCAGACGCTCGACGCTGTGGGACGCCTGTGGGTCGAGCACGTGGGCGTGGACACGTTCGAGGCCGCGGTGGACCTCATCGCGTCACCGGTCGGCCATCACACGGGGTACATCTGGGGCGCGCTGCTGGCCGCCAACATCACGGGCACGGCCCTGTACCTGGACCGATGGAAGCCCGACGTGGCCGCGCGCGTGATGCGCGAGCACGACGTGAGACTCATGGTCGGCGCTCCCACGTTCCTGCAGGACCTCGTCCGAGTGGATGGCGTCGGGCCCGGGAGCTTCCCTGCGCTGCGCATGATCGTCCTCGCCGGCGCCCCCGTCCCGAGGACGCTGATCCCGCGCGCCCGCGAGCAGCTGAACAGCTCGATCCTGCCCGCCTGGGGCATGACGGAGTACGGCATCGGCATCTCGAACGCGCCCCACCTGCCGCAGGAGCGCGTCGATGCGACCGATGGCCTGCCGGTCCGCGGCTGCGAGGTCCGCGTCGTCGACAAGGACGGCGTGCCGGGGCAGCGCGACGAGGTCGGGGCGCTGCAGATCACCGGCCCGGGGCTGTTCGTCGGGTACTACGACCGGCCGGACTTCACCGAGCAGGCGCTCGTCGACGGCTGGTTCGACACGGGTGACCAGGCGGTGATGCACGAGGACGGCTTCATCTCGCTCGTCGGCCGCTCCAAGGACATCATCATCCGCGGCGGCGAGAACATCCCCGTCTACGAGGTCGAGAATGCGCTGTTCCGCCACCCAGCGGTCGTCGACGTCGCAGTCATCGGCGTGCCCGACGAGCGGTTGGGCGAGCGGGCCTGCGCGGTCCTCGTCGTCGACGGCCCCGACCGGCCGGGCTTCGAGGAGCTCAAGGCCTTCTGCCTCGAGCAGGGGCTCTCCAAGCACTACCTCCCCGAGCGCGTGGAGTTCATCGAGGCGCTGCCGAAGACGGCGAGCGGCAAGATCAAGAAATTCGAGTTGAGGGAGCGATTCGGACGCTGAGCGCGAGGCGAGCGTTGACGAGCGCGTCGCCTCGCGGGGCGAAGCTGTCATGACCACAGAATTCAAACCGGAGCGCGTGCGGCGGCCGCGCGAGCAGGTCGAACTGCAGCTCAGGGAGGCGATCCTCTCGGGCGTGTTCGCCGGAGGCGACAAGCTGCCGAGCGAGACCGAGCTCGCGGCGCAGTTCGCAGTCAGCCGCACGACGGTACGCGAGGCTCTGCGCGCGCTGGCGTCCAACGGTCTCATCTCCAAGACGCCCGGAGTCCGCGGAGGGAGCTTCGTGCAGGGCGTCGACCACCGCTCGCTCGGCGTCGCGATGCACGACTCGCTGGAGCACGTGCTGCGGCTGGGCCGCCTGTCGTACGAGGAGGTCGCCGAGGTGCGCTTCTTGCTCGAGGTCCCGTCGGCCCGGCTCGCGGCGCGCCACCGCGACGACGCCGACCTCGAGACGCTCCACGCGATCCTCGCGCACGAGAAGAGCACGACGGTCGACGATCCCGCGGTCCCGCACCTGGACGTGAGCTTCCACAGCGCGGTCGCGCAGGCGGCCAAGAACCGGGCGCTCGCCGCGTTCGTCTCGGCGCTGCACTCGACTACCAGGCCGGTGCTGTTCGTCGAGCTGTCCCGGCAGGTGGGCCGCGACACGGTCGGCCACCACGCCGCCATCGTGGCTGCGATCACCGACCGCGACGAGCAGCGCGCGGGCGCCGAGATGGAGGAGCACCTGCGCTATCTCATGCGGCTCTGGGCCGATCGCAACCCGGGCGCGCCCGCGCTCCGCACGGACCGGCGATTGGGCAACCGGACCAACACACGACGATGACGGGAGCTGGATGCGAGCAGTGCTGGTGACGGAGTTCGGGACGCCTGACAAGCTGGTGGTCGCCGACGTCGACCCCCCGGCGCTCGACCCCGACGAGGTCCTCATCGACGCGCGCGCCATCGGCGTGAACTTCCCCGACCTGCTCGTCATCGAGGGCGCGTACCAGACGCTGCCGCCGCTCCCGTTCAGCCCGGGCAAGGAGGTGGCCGGCGTCGTCGCGGCAGCCGGGGACGCCGTCTCGGGTCTGCAGCCCGGCGACCGCGTGATGGCACAGGTGGAGTGGGGCGCCTACCGCGAGCAGGTCGTCGCCAAGGCGACGAGCTGCACGCCGCTGCCCGACAGCATCTCCTTCGAGGAGGGCGCGGCCTTCGGGCTCGGCTACCTCACCGTCTACTTCGGCCTGGTCCGGCGCGCGGGCGTCCGGCCCGGCGACTGGGTCCTCGTGACCGGCGCCGGCGGGGGCATCGGTTCCGCCGGCGTGCAGTTGGCCAAGGCGCTGGACGCGCGCGTGATCGCCGTGGGCCAGACCGAGGACCAGCGCCAGATGGCGCTCGAGCAGGGCGCCGACCACGCCATCGGCGCCGAGGCGGACCTTCTCCGCGACCGCGTACGGGAGCTCACCGCGGGGCACGGAGCCGACATCGTCGTCGAGTCGGTCGGCGGCGACGTGTTCACCCAGTGCATGCGGGCGCTCGCCTGGGAGGGCCGGCTGGTGATCATCGGCTTCGCGGGCGGTGAGATCCCCACGATCAAGGCCGGTCACATCCTCGTGAAGAACGTGACGCTCATCGGCCTGCAGAGCAGCGACTACCGCGACCGCGAGCCCGAATCGCTCCAGGAGGCGCAGCGCGCGCTCCTCGAGCTCTTCCAGCGGGGCCGTATCAAGGTGAGCCTCACCGCGACCTATCCGCTCGAGGACGCGGCGGCAGCGCTGGAATCCGTGCGAACCGGCGCAGTTCGGGGCAAGATCGTCCTCACTGCCGACAGCGGCTGACCGCCGGCTACCGGCCCGCGTAGAGCGAGACCGCGAACGCGCACAGCGAGTCGACGAAGCGCGCGGGCTGCTCGAGCTGGGGCACGTGCCCGCAGTCGTCGTAGACCTCAAGCCGCCAATCCGGCCGCGTGTCCGCCAGACGCCGCGCCTGCTTCACCGGGATCAGGCGGTCGAGACTCCCGTGGATGACGAGCGCCGGGCACGCGATCCGGGCGATGTCGGCCACCATGCCCCGCGGGCTGCCGAGGTAGGCGAACAGCGACCGCACGGACGCCGAGTACGTCTCGGCCGCGCGATGGATGTACCGCTCACGGTCGCGCGCGACGTCGACGAGGCGCTCCTTGACATAGGGGTCGAGCTGGTCGGGGTACGCGAGCGCCGTATTCATCCGCTCGGTGACGATGCCGTGCGGCGACACGGCAAGCGCGTAGAACGCCAGCAGCGCCGGCCCGATGAAAGGGAGCATGGCCGCCGCATGACGGATCGCGAACACCGGCTGGGGATAGGCCGGCGCGAACGGAAGCGGCAACGCCGAACTGACCAGCACGAGCCCGCGTACGAGCTCGGGCCGCGACGCCGCCACGCGCGCGGCGATCGCGCCGCCCATCGAGTTGCCGACCAGCACGGCGGGATCACTTCCGGCCAGCAGTTCGGCGACTACGCGGGCGTGCCCATCGATCGAGAGCGGCGCGCCGATCGACCGGCTGTCGCCATACCCCGGCAGATCGACCGCGAGCGCGTGCGCGGAGCAGCGGCGCGCCAGCTCGCCGCCGACCAGCTCCCACTGCACGGCGCAGCCCGCGAGCCCGTGGAGCATCACAAACGGCGGCCGCCCGCTCTCCTCGGCACCGTTCCACGATGTGACATGGAGGCGATGACGTGCGACCTGAACCGCTTGATCCTCCCGCTCGTGCTGTTGGCGGTCGTCTGCGATCACGACGACGACCGTACCTGACTGGGGTCTCCGTAGACACCAAGCTCGGAGTTCGAGGTTGCGCGGGCGGGTAACGGGGAGAAGCATGGGGCGTGCCGACCCTCGCCGCGTCGATCCGGGAGGCTGATGGATGCCTGACAAGCCAGCGTGGCGCCCGCTCTTCGACCGTACCGAGCGACTGATCGGAAGACCACTGGAGGCCTGGGTGGCCAGCGCCTCCTTCGCCGACATGCTCGCCACAGTCACTCAGGTCCAGCGCTACTCGCAGCGCCGGTTCGAGCGTGCCGCCGAGCGTGGGCTGCGGATGTTCAATCTGCCCGCGGCCAGTGATCTCGACCGGCTCGCGCGTCAGGTGGGCGCCGTCGAGCGCCACGTCCGCGAGCTCTCCCACCAGATCGACCAGGACGGCGCGCACGCGCGGCACCGCGCGCCCGCCTCGCCGGCAAAGGGCCCCGGCGACACGGATGGCTGATCGCGACGTCATCGACGGTCCGCTGGGGCAGGTGCACCGCGGCGTGCTGACCGTCCGCAACGGCCTGCGGTACGGGCTCGGGCTCGGTCATCCCCGGACGGGTCGATCCCCGAAGGACCGCGTGTGGCGGATGGACAAGGTCGAGCTCTGGCGGTACCGCAACGACCAGGTGCGATTCGCGCCGCCCGTCCTGATCGTCCACAGCCTCGTGAGCCGCCCGTACATCTTCGATCTCCTGCCCGGCAACAGCGTCGTCGCGTTCCTGCGCGACGCCGGCTACGACGTGTTCCTGCTCGACTGGGGGCTCCCGGATCCCGCCGACGCCTGCAACACGCTCGAGACCTACGTCGACCACTCCCTCCCCCGCGCGGTCGAGGCCACGCGCCGGACGGCCGGCAGCGACGAGGTGACGATGCTCGCCTACTGCGTCGGCGGCGTGCTTGCCGTGCTGTACGCCGCTCGATACCCCGACGCGCCGCTCGGCAGCCTGATCGCGACCGCCGCGCCCGCCGACTACACGAAGATGGGCCTGCTCACGCAGATGTTCGCGGAGGGGCGCCTCGAGGCCGACGCCGTGATCGACGGGACCGGCAACGTCCCGGGCCGCGCCATCAACGAGGGCATGGCGTACATGAAGCCCAGCGACCGGCTTCTCCAGGCGGCCAACCAGCTCGAGCACCTGTGGGACGAGCGCTACATGGAGGGCTATCTGGCCATGCGCAAGTGGGCGCGGGACCAGGTCCCGTTCCCGGGTGAGACCCTGCGCCAGGTCGTCGAGCTGCTCGTCCGTGAGAACGCCCTGATGAGCAACACGATGCGGCTCGGCGGCGAGCCGGTGGACCTGCGCGCCGTCCGCTGCCCGTTTCTGAACGTGGTCGCCGCCCGCGACCATCAGCTCGTGCCCGTCGAGGCGTGCGAGCCCTACGTCGACATCGTCGGCTCGGGGCAGGCGGAGGAGCTGCGCCTGGACGCCGGGCACGTCGGGCTGTTCGCCGGCCGCGAGGCGGCCAACGTGACGTTGCCGTCCATCACCGAATGGATCAACCGGCACAGCACCCCGCTGCCCGGAGCCGAGAAGGCAGACACGCGGCGACGCGGCACCCGGGAGGCCGCCACGCGGCGGACGCGGGCACGGCGGCGGGATGCCGCCGCCAGGGACCGCCTGACCGTCACGGGCGAGTAAGGGACCGGTGGAGCTCATCTCGGGCCACGAGTTCGACCTGGAGCTGCCCTCAGGCCGCGTGCATGCCCAGCGCTTCGGCGCGCCGGACGCGCCACTGGCGGTCGGCGTCCACGGGCTGTCGGCGAACATGCACGCGTTCGACCGCCTCGGCCCTCACTTGGCCGATCGGGGCCTGCAGGTCGTCGCGATCGACCTCCGCGGCCGTGGCCTGAGCGAGACCTCGCCTCCAGGCACGTATGGCATCGAGTCGCACGCGCGCGACGTGCTCGACATCGCGCAAGCGCTCGGCCACGAGCGCTTCGCGGTGCTCGGATGGTCCCTGGGGGCGCTCGTCGGGATGCAGGTCGCCCAGATGCATGAGGGCCGCCTGCGCCAACTCGTGCTCATCGACCATGCCGGGCGAGCCGACGCAGACGCGGTCGTGACCATCCGCGCCGGCCTCGACCGCCTCGATGCCGTGGTCCCGTCGGAGGAGGCCTACGTCGGCGCCATCCGGGCCGCCGGGCTTGCCGCGCCGTGGGATCCGCTGTGGGAGCGGCTCTACCGCTACGAGCTGCGCCCGGCTGCGAATGGCTTCACGGCACGGACGAGCAAGGCCGCTGCGCTCGAGGACCTCGACGCGGCCGCCGCCATGGACGTCCACGCGCTGTGGTCCGCGATTGACGTGCCGACGCTGCTGGTGCGCGCGGTGGTCGCGCTTCCCGGCGGGCTGATCGTCCCCGACTCGGAGGCCGAAGCGCTGTGCGCCGCCGTCCCGCAGGTCCGCGTCGTCGAGGTCGACCGCAACCACTGGGGCGTCGTGACCGACCCGGGGGCCGCCGAGGCCATCGCGGACTTCCTCTCGGCCTGAGCCGGCTGCTACACCGCGCGCGCAGGCCCGTGGTCAACGCACGCCGCCGGCGGAGGCGTACCCTGACCGAACGGTTGGCGGATCTGATGATGAGTGACCAGGCTTGCAACGCGGTGATAACAGTCGAGGTTGACGGCCGGGTTGTTGAGCTCGACGGGCGCCCAGCACATGTTCGGCTTGCGGCGCGCCGATGCACTGGGTCGGACGGCCGCTGATCTACTCAGAAGGCGGGCACGCGTCGACTCGAGCGTCGGGTTCGAGGTCAAGCACATGATGATCTCCAATCCGCGGGCAGTTCTCTGAGTACGACGGCACGCTCGAGGTCGAGGAGGATCCCGAGCAGTCGCGCGTGTCGGGCTGGGCCACGGCGGCGTCGATCGACACGGGCAACGCCGAGCGCGACGCCCACCTGCGCGGGCCCGACTTCTTCGACGCGGAGCGCTACCCGGAGCTGCGCTACCTCTCGACGGCGATCCGCCACGTCGAGGGCGGCACGTACCGGGTGACCGGCGACCTGACGATCAAGGACATCACGCGGGAGGTCGAGGTCGAGGCCACGGTGGTGGGCACCGGCGAGGATCCCTGGGGCAACCAGCGCGCCGGGATCGCCGTGCGCGGCTCGATCGACCGCACGGGCTTCGGCCTGACCCGGCAGACCCGGCTGGCGGGCGGCGGGGTGCTCGTCGGCGAGGAGGTCGAGCTGCTGCTCGACCTCTCGGCCGTCGCCGAGTGACGCGGGAGGCCGTGGTGGCTGAGACCGAGGCGCCGATCGACATCAGCGTCCCGAAGGGCTTCCCGCAGAGTCGGAAGGCTGAAGTACGGCGGCGGCTGGAGAAGCTCGGGCGCTTCACCGACGAGCCGCTGCTGGGCGTGCGGCTGACGCTGCGGAACCCGGCGAGCCACAGTCGGTCCGCGAAATGGATGGCCGATGCGAGCGCGGTCCTCAACGGCCGGCTGCTGGCCGCGCACGCGACCGGCCCCGAACCCGTCGCCGCTACCGATGCAGCGGTCGAGCGCCTCGGTAGGCAGCTGCGCAGGACGGCCGGAGCTGAGGTCGCCCGGCGCAACGAGCCCCGGGGCATCGCCAAGGCACTCGAGGATCTCGCCGCCGACGTGCATGACCGGCCGGTGGCGCGGCTCAAGCCGCCGGAGCTGCGCGACCTCATCCGCACGCGCACCTGGGCCCCCGGGCCCGAGGGGATGTTCGACGCGGTCGCCGACCTGCTCGATCTCGACCTGCACTTCCTCTTGTTCACGCACGTGCGAACGGGCGAGGACGTCGTCGTCTACCGCCGCGACGACGGGCGCCTCGGCCTCCTGCATCCGCCGCGCAGCCCGCTCGCCGGCGAGAACGACATCCTCGCCGCGGAGCCCAGCCGCTACCCGGATCCCATCACGCTCGAGCGGGGGCGCGGCGAGATGGACGTCCTCAACCACCGCTTCCTCTACTTCATCGATGCCGCGGACGGGCGCGGCAAGGTGATCTACCTGCGCCACGACGGCGACTACGGCCTCGTCGTGCCCGAGTGAGCGCTTGCCCCGCGGGTCGGCTGCCTTATCGACCCGGCCGAGGCAGACCATCGCATGTCCCCACGTCACCGAGATCCGGCCCGTCGTGCCGCGTACGCCGGAGGGTTGCGAGGAGTGCCTTC
>DASQFQ010000051.1:0-5653 GCA_035633075.1 Solirubrobacteraceae bacterium
TGCGCCGGCGGGTCGAGGCTCACCATCGACGGCTGTGGCTTGTGGCCGCCCGCGAGCAGGATGCGGGCCGCATCGGGCACGAGCGGCACGAGCGGGAGCTGAGCCGCCCCCGCGGAGTAGGTCTCGGGGTCGAGGAAGACCTTCTCGACGTCGGCGTGGCGCGTGACCACGTAGTAGTCGAGCGACGGCGCGTAGAAGACCGGCCCCTCCTCGGCGCCGAGCGAGGCGAGCACCGCGAACGGGTCGGCGAGGAACTCGCTCGACAGTGGGTCGAAGCCGGCATGGACCGGGCAGCCCGGGTGCGATTCGATGGACATGTCCTGGACCCTCGAGCTCGTATATTGCAACCCATGCCGCCCCGCACCGAACCGCCGTTCCGTGCCGATCACGTCGGGAGCCTGCTGCGCCCGCCCGCCCTTTTGGCGGCTCGGGAGGAACACGCCGCCGGCCGCCTGCCCGCCGAGGAGCTTCGCGCGGTGGAGGACGGCGCCATCCGCGACGTCGTGCGGATGCAGCAGGAGGTGGGGCTCCAGTCCGCCACTGACGGCGAGTTCCGCCGCGCCTCTTGGCACATGGACTTCATCTACCGGCTCGGCGGGATCACCACCGTCAAGGACGACAACCTCAAGGTCGAGTTCCACAACGAGCAGGGGACGATCGAGTTCGCTCCTCCGGCGCTGCACGTCGACGGCCGCGTCACGCTCGAGCGGACGATCTTCGGCGAGCACTTCGAGTTCCTGGAGTCGCTCACGAGCGACGGCCAGACGCCGAAGCTGACGATTCCCTCGCCGAGCATGGTTCACTACCGGGGCGGCCGGGCCGCGATCGACGAGCAGGTCTATCCCGAGCTCGACGAGTTCTGGGCCGACCTGACGGCGGCCTACGCCGAGCAGGTCCGGCGCGTGCACGAGCTGGGCTGCACCTACCTGCAGTTCGACGACACGAGCCTCGCCTACCTCAACGACCCGCAGCAGCGGGCGAAGATCGCCAGCCAGGGCGGCGACGCCGAGCACCAGCACGAGACCTATATCCGCCACATCAACGAGGCACTGGCCGACCGCCCCGACGGCATGGCGATCACCACCCACATGTGCCGCGGCAACTTCCGCTCCTCCTGGGTCGCCGAGGGAGGCTATGACTTCGTCGCCGAGGCGCTGTTCAACGAGCTCGCCGTCGACGGCTTCTTCATGGAGTGGGACGACGCCCGCTCGGGCGGCTTCGAGCCCCTGCGCTTCGTCCCCAAGGGCAAGCTCGTGGTGCTCGGGCTGGTGACCACCAAGCGCGGCGAGCTGGAGGCCAAGGACGCGCTCAAGCGGCGCATCCAGGAGGCGAGCGGGTACGTCGACCTCGACCAGCTCTGCCTGTCGCCCCAGTGCGGGTTCTCCTCCACCGTCGAGGGCAACGAGCTCTCCTACGAGCAGGAGGTCGCCAAGCTGCGGCTCGTGGTCGAGACGGCACGGGAGGTCTGGGGCTAGGAGATCAGGGTGATCGCCCCGGTCACGACGAGGCCGGCCACGTAGGCGCTCGCGAAGTACACGATCAACGGGCGCGGCCCGCAGCGGCGCAGCAGCACGAGCGAGATGGCGGCTACCAGCGCGATCAGCACGAGGTCGAGCCCGATCTCCTCGAAGCCCAGGTTGGCCACGATCGCGGCCGCGACGAGCGCGGCGTTGGCGAGCACCAGCGCCAGGTCGCGGCCCGCCGCCCGCAGCGCGGGAACGCCGGCATTCGCCTGGGCGAGGAGGAGCACGACGTCGATGCCCGCGAACCCCGCGAAGAAGAGCAGGTGCGAGAGCTCGTCGTCCTGGTAGGCGACGATCTCACACAGCGCGCCGCCTGTCCCCGAGCCCCCGCAGAAGCGGGCGTTCAGGTAGTTGGTGGCCTCGTGCATCCCGTAGCCGGCCGCGAAGAGATAGGCGGCGGCGACGAACGCGAGGCGCAGCGCAAGTCGGCGGCGCGGCTCGACGTCGGCCAGGACGTGCTCGAGCAGGAGGTAGAAGGCCACCACGCTGGCCGGCGGGAAGACGAGCAGGTTGAGCAGCTCGACGAGGCGCAGCGCCTGGTGCGGCAGCACGTAGACGTCCGTCGCGCTCCACAGGCGGTTGATCGACGCGAGCACGAGCAGCAGCGACTGCACGCCCAGCAGCACGTGCAGGCGCCGCCACCACACGCGCTGGGAGTCAGGCGGCGGGGCGGCCCTCCGGCGCATCCCTCGGATCCAACCAGAACGCGGGCAGGGCGTCGAGCCACGGCGACCGGGTAGCGTGCGCTCCCACGATGGGCTCGGCCGACTACGTGATCGTGGGGGCGGGATCCGCCGGCTGCGTGCTCGCCAACCGGCTCTCCGAGGACCCGGGCGTGCGCGTCCTGTTGCTCGAGGCGGGCGGGCGCGGGCTGCACCCCAACATCGCGATCCCCGCCGCGTTCGCCAAGCAGTTCAAGACCCGTCTGGACTGGGACTTCCAGACCGAGCCCGAGCCGCACTGCGACGGGCGCTCGCTGTACCTGCCGCGGGGGAAGGGCCTCGGCGGCTCGAGCGCGATGAACGCGATGCTCTACGTCCGCGGCCGGCCCCTGGACTACGACCTCTGGGACGTCCCAGGGTGGAGCTGGGACGACGTGCGCCCCTACTTCCTGCGCGCCGAGGACAACACGCGGGGGGCCTCCGACCACCACGGGGTCGGAGGCCCTCTGCGCGTCGCCGACGAGCGCTCGCCACGGCGGCTGACCGCGCGCTTCCTGGCGGCCGCCGAGCAGGCGGGCATCCCGCGGATCCTGGACTACAACGGGCCCGAGCAGGACGGCGCCTCGCCGGCGCAGGTCACCCAGCACAACGGGCGCCGCTGGAGCGCGAACGACGCCTACCTGCGACCCGTGCGGTCGCGCGAGAACCTCGAGATCGTCACCGGCGCCCAGGTGCGCCGCGTCGAGCTCGCGGGCGGACGGGCCACCGGGGTGCGCTACCGCGACCGCAGGGGCCGCGAGCACGTGGCCGAGGCCGGTCGCGATGTGGTGCTCTCGGCCGGCGCGTTCGCCTCCCCGCACCTGCTGATGCTCTCGGGCATCGGGCCCGCCGAGCATCTGCGCGAGCACGGGCTGGACGTCGCCGTCGACGCCCCGGAGGTGGGCGCGAACCTCCAGGACCACCCCTACCTCGGGTGCGTCTGGGAGGTTTCCGGCGAGTCGCTGCGCGATGCCGAGCAGCCCCGCTACCTGCTCGAGTGGATGCTGCGGCGGTCGGGGCCGCTGACGTCGTCGGTCGCGGAGGCGTTCGCCTTCGTGCGCAGCCGCCCGGGCCTCCCGGCCCCCGACCTGCAGTTCCACTTCGCGCCGGCCTACTTCGTCGACCACGGCTTCGCCAAGTTCGACGGGCATGCGTTCACGCTCGGGCCCGTGCTCATCAGCCCACGCAGCCGCGGTTCGCTGCGCCTGCGCTCCGCCGACGCGGCGGCCAAGCCGCGAATCCTGACGAACTCGCTGGCGGAGGCCGAGGACCTCGCGGCGCTGGTCGCGGGGGTCAAGATCGCCCGCGAGATCGCGGCGTCAGAGCCGCTGGCGCCTGTCTGCCTCCGCGAGATGCTGCCGGGCGCGGGGGTGAGCAGCGACGAGGACCTCGCGGAGGAGATCCGGCGCCACGCCGAGCTGCTCTACCACCCGGTGGGGACCTGCCGCATGGGCACCGACGACGCCGCGGTCGTCGACGCGGAGCTGCGCGTGCGCGGCGTCGAGGGCCTGCGGGTGGTCGACGCCTCGATCATGCCGCTGATCCCCGGCGGCAATACCAACGCTGCCACGATCATGGTCGGCGAGCGCGCGGCCGACCTCATCCGCGCGTGACCACGTTCGCGCTGGTCCACGGCGCATGGCACGGGGCCTGGTGCTGGGAGCGGCTGGCGCCCGAGCTCGAGCGCCTTGGACATGAGGTCCTGGCCGTGGACCTCCCCTGCGACGACGCGGCAGCCACCTTCACCACCTACGCCGACCTGGTGGTGCGCGCGCTGGAGGGCGAGCCGGAGGATGTCGTGGTGGTCGGGCACTCGCTTGGGGGCCTGACCATCCCGCTCGTGGTGGCACGGCGGCCCGTGCGGCGGCTGGTGTTCCTGTGCGCGCTGATCGCTGCCCCCGGCAAGTCCTTCGACGAGCAGTTCGCCGCCGAGCGGGGGATGCTGATTCCCGGCCATGCAGCCGGCCTCGGCGAGCGCGACGAGCAGGGCCGCCGCGGCTGGGTGGACTTCGAGTTGACCCGGGCCACCCTCTACGCCGATTGCACTGAGACCGACGTCCGCGCCGCGTTCGAGCGCCTGCGGCCGCAGGCGCGGGCACCCCATGCCGAGCCCTGCCCGCTCGACGCCCTGCCGGACGTCGAGCGCTCCTACGTCGTATGCGCCGACGATCGCATCGTGGACCCCGACTGGTCGCGCCGCGCGGCGCGTGAGCGCCTGGGAGTGGAGCCGGTCGAGCTCCCAGGCAGCCATTCACCGTTCCTCTCGCGCCCGGCCGAGCTGGCGCGCGCTATTGCGTGACTTCGAACGGCATCTTCTGCCCGGCGGCGTAGTGGCCGCCCAGGTGGCAGATGAGCTCGTACTTGCCGGGCTTGAGGTCCGCCGACACCGTTTCCGAGGCGCCGCCGGCGAGGTCGCCGCCCTTGGCGAGGAACGTCGAGTGGTCGACCACGCCGCCGTCCAGCTTGGCGGGTGTGGGCACGATGGCGAGCCCGTGCATGGTCGCGCCCTCGTTCTTGACGCCGAAGGTCACCTTGCCCGGCTTGACCGTCGGAGCGCTGGCCTTGATCCACATGTCGCCGAAGGTCACGTTCACGTCGGCGGCGGCGGCAGGCTTGCCGCCATGCCCGCCGGAGCCGCCCATGTCGTGCCCGGCGGCCGCCTTCGGGGCATGTGCGGTCTGCACGACGCCGATGGCGCCCTTGACCGCGTCGCCGAAGGCGTGCGTGACGAATGGGTAGCCACCCTCTTCGTCGAGCGTGAACTCGGCCCACCCGCCCTGTGACGGCGCGAGGTTCATGGTCTGGCTGTCGGCGCCCGGCCGGCCTTCGACGACCGTGCGGTCGAACACCGTGCCGATGACGTGGAACGCGCTCCAGATGCTCGGGCCGGCGTTGAGGACGTACATGCGGACCCGCTCGCCCTTCTTGACGGTGATCGGGTTGTACTTGTACTGGTTCGCGTAGCCGTTGAAGGCGATGACGTCGGGCTTCTTGGCCTCCATCTTGGCCATGTCGCCGCCCTTGCCGGCTGCGCCCAGGTAGTACTCCTGCTGGGTGATCCACAGCTCCTTGTCGACCGGAGCGAGGTTCTTCGGCTTGACGATGAACATCCCGACCATGCCCATGCCCGTGTGCATCAGCACCGGCTGTGTCGCACAGTGGTACATGAAGACGCCCGGGTGCTCGGCCACGAAGCGGTAATGCATCGACTTGCCGGGTGCGAGGTCGGCGTAGCGCTTGCCGGGGTTGACCTCGGCCGAGTGGAAGTCCATGGAGTGCGGCATCGTCACCTTCATCGCCTTCGTCGAGCCGTTGACGAGCGTGAAGTCCACGGTGTCGCCCTCGGTGACGACCATCGGCGGGGAGACGCCGGTGCCGCGGTACGCCTTGCCGTTGACCGCGAAGCTCCAGATCTCCGTCGGCGCGAGG
>DASQFQ010000052.1:0-3210 GCA_035633075.1 Solirubrobacteraceae bacterium
CACCGAGGCGATCCTCGCCGCCGGAATCGCGCGCGTGGTGATCGCCTCCGACGACCCGACGCCGAAGGCTGCCGGGCGCGGCCCGGGCATCCTGCGCGACGAGGGCGTGACCGTGGAGTTCGTGGACGGCGAGATCGCCGACGCCGCGCGCATGCTCAACCAGCCCTTCCGCAAGCACGCCCGCACAGGCCGCCCGCTGGTGATCCTCAAGTCCGCGATGACGCTCGACGGCAAGGTCGCCACGCGCACCGGGGACTCGCAGTGGATCTCAGGCGAGGCCAGCCGCGCCCGCGCGCACCGCTGGCGCGCGGAGTCGGACGCCGTGGCCGTGGGCATCGGCACGGCGCTGGTGGACGACCCGCGCCTGACCGCCCGCATCGAGGGCGTCGCGCGCCAGCCGCGCCACGTGGTGTTCGACTCGGAGGCGCGCCTGCCGCTCGACTCGCAGCTCGTGAGCGGCATCGCCGACGTGCCGCTGATAGTGGTCTGCTCGCGCGCCGCGTCGCGCACGTCGGTGCAGGCGCTCGAGGCCGCCGGCGTGGACGTGATCGTGGCCACCGGCGAGAACGAGGCGGCGCGGGTCCAGCATGCCCTCGACGAGCTCGGCGCGCGCGAGATCCAGTCGCTGCTGCTCGAGGGCGGCCCGCACCTGGCGGGCGCCTTCCTGGAGGCCGGCGAGATCGACGAGGCGCGCATCTTCGTCGCGCCGCTGATGCTCGGCGGGGCCAAGGCGAAGACGGCCGTCGAGGGCATCGGAGTGGGCGAGATCGCCGGTGGCGCCCGCGCCCTCGCGCTCGAGACCGAGCGCATCGAGGACGACGTCCTGATCGTGGCCCGCCTCAAGGAGTGGTGAGGGTGTTCACGGGTCTCGTAGCCGGCAAGGGGCTGGTGCGCGTGCTCCGCGACGGCCGCCTGGAGGTGGAGACGCCGCTCGCGGCGGAGCTGTCGCCCGGCGACTCGATCGCGGTGAACGGCGTGTGCCTGACCGCGATGGAGCCGAACAGCGGCTCGTTCGCCGCGGACGTGATGCCCGAGACGCTGCGCCGCACGTCGCTCGCCCCGCTCGGGGAGGGCGACGAGGTGAACCTCGAGCTGCCGCTGCGCGCCGGCGACCGCATGGGCGGCCACGTGATGCAGGGGCACGTGGACGGCCCCGGGACGGTGGCGTCCGTGCGCGAGGACGGCCTCGCGCGCGTGGTGCGGATCGCCGCCCCGCCGGAGCTGCTGCGCTACGTGGTCGAGAAGGGGTCGATCGCGGTGGACGGCGTGTCGCTTACCGTTTCCGCCGTGGACGGCGACGCGTTCGAGGTGTCGCTGATCGCCGAGACGCTCGAGCGCACGACGCTCGGAGCGGCCGCAGTCGGAAGAACGGTCAACCTGGAGGTCGATGTGCTTGCCAAGTACGTCGAGAAGCTGAAGGCATGACGAACCCCCCGTTCAGCACGATCGAGGAGGCCATCGAGGACATCCGCGACGGCAAGATGGTCGTGGTCTGCGACGCCGAGGACCGCGAGAACGAGGGCGACCTCACCATGGCCGCCCAGTTCGTCACACCCGAGGCGATCAACTTCATGGCCACGCACGGCCGCGGGCTGATCTGCCTGGCGATCACGCCGGACCGCTGCGACGAGCTGGGGCTGGACCTGATGGCGGCCAAGAACGAGTCGCCGTTCCAGACCGCCTTCACGGTCTCCGTCGAGGCGCGCGAGGGAATCACCACGGGCATCTCGGCCCACGATCGCGCGCACACCCTGCAGGTGGCGATCGACCCGAGCACGCGCCCGCTGGACCTCGTCCAGCCGGGGCACATCTTCCCCCTGAAGGCAAAGGAGGGCGGCGTTCTCGAGCGCACCGGGCAGACCGAGGCCGCAGTGGACCTCGCCCGGCTCGCCGGCCTCAACCCCTCCGGGGTGATCTGCGAGGTGATGAACGATGACGGCACGATGGCGCGCGTCCCCGACCTCGAGCGCTACTGCCTGAAGCACGGGCTGAAGATGGTCACGGTCTCCGACCTGATCGCCTACAGGCGCCGCCACGACAAGCTGATCGAGCGCGTGGTCGAGGCCGGGCTGCCGACCAAGTTCGGCGACTTCCAGGTGGTCGGCTTCCGCTCGCTCGTGGACGACAAGCACCATGTGGCGATGGTGAAGGGGGAGGTCGCCGGGGAGGAAGACGTGCTCGTGCGCGTGCACTCCGAGTGCCTGACCGGCGACGTGTTCCACTCGCTGCGCTGCGACTGCGGCCAGCAGCTCGAGGACGCGCTCGCCCGCATCCAGAACGAGGGCCAGGGCGTGCTGCTCTACCTCGCCCAGGAGGGGCGCGGGATCGGCCTGCTGAACAAGCTGCGCGCGTACAGGCTGCAGGAGGAGGGCCTCGACACCGTCGACGCGAACATGAAGCTCGGCCTGCCCGCCGACCTGCGCGACTACGGCATCGGCGCCCAGATCCTCGTGGACCTCGGGCTCAGCTCGATCCGCCTGCTCACGAACAACCCGAAGAAGATCGTCGGCCTCGAGGGGTACGGCCTCACCGTGACCGACCAGGTGCCGATCGAGCACCCGCCGGGCGAGCACAACCGCGACTACCTGCGCGCGAAGAAGGCGCGCCTCGGCCACCTGCTGCACCACCAGGGCCTCGCGCTCGACGAGGAGATGATCCACGAGGAGCGCGTGCAGGACCGCGAGCGTGCGCTGGCCGAGGAGGCCGACCCGTACGGCCAGGGCCCGGCGCCGCGGCACCACGGGAATGCCTGACGTCTACGCGGCCTGCGTCGGCCGCTTCTACGAGGAGCTGGCCGAGCGGCTGGTGGACGGCGCCCGCCGGGTGTTCGAGGCCGCCGGGGCGACCGTCGAGGTCCACGACGTGCCGGGCGCGTTCGAGCTGCCGCTGGCGGCGCGCTACTGCGCGGACAGCGGCCGCTACGCCGGCGTCGCCTGCCTCGGCGCCGTGATCCGCGGCGAGACCGACCACTACGACTTCGTCTGTGCCGAGACGGCCAGCGGGATCGCGCGCGTGTCGCTCGAAACCGGGGTCCCGTGCGCCTTCGGCGTGCTGACGGTGGACAACATGGAGCAGGCGCTGGCCCGCACCGGCGGCCTGAAGCGCCACCAGGGCGAGGACGCCGCGCACGCCGTGCTGCGGATGGCCGAGCTCCGCGGCGAGCTCAGCCCGTGATCAACCTCTACAGCGACACGCAGACGCGCCCGACCG
>DASQFQ010000053.1:0-11350 GCA_035633075.1 Solirubrobacteraceae bacterium
ACTGCGGGACGACGATCCCCCCGCGTGCGGGCGTGAGGGTGACGGTGCGGCGGCGCATGCGCTCGCTCCCGGTCCGCACGGGCGCAGGTCCACGCGGGTGATTACGACCCGCAGCACCTCCTTCATCTCCATGAGCTGGTCGCGCAGCTCCTCGTCGGCGGGGGGGCTGCCGTCCTCGTGCCTGGCGGCGAGCAGCAGGGACAGGATCGAGCCCTCGCCGGGATGCGAGCGCGCCCGCGCGATGACCTCGCCCAGCAGCACGTCGACCTCGTCGACCGCGCGCCGGAACGCCCCCCACGGGCTGCGCGCGCCGAGGTCGTGCTGGGCCAGCGACAACGCGAACAGACGCGGGAGCGAGGTCGTCATGTCCAGCGCGCGGCGGATGGCGGCGCGCACGTGGACGAGCTCGGCGCCCGCGCGCAGCCCGAAGACCGCCCGCATCATCACCTCGAGGGCGACCGACTGCATCCGCGGGTGCGTGCGCAGCGCCCGTCCCGGGGCCCAGCTCGCGACCTCCGCGGAGGCGATCTGGCCGACCAGCGCGCGGTGGGCGAGCATGCGCTCGCCGTGGAGGGGCGGGAGCATCAGCCGCCGCTGGCGCAGGTGCTCGGCGCCGTCGAGGACCAGGATCGAATGAGACCCGGCGAACGGCTCGAGGAAGGTCGAGCTCGCGCCCGCGCGCACCACCTCGGGGTCGGCGGTGAAGACGCGACGAACCTCGGCCGGGTCCGACACGAGCACCACCGGCGCGTCCGCCCACGCCGTCCGCAGCGTGAACGGCTCCCCGTAGCGGGCCTGGCAGCGCCGCAGCAGCGCCGTCGGTCGCGCCACCCACTCGTAGGTCTGGATGGCGACCGGCGCCTTGGGCCCGGGCGGCAGCACGGCCTGAAGCTTAGGCTGGGTCGAGCGCGCGCTGCTCCCATGCCGAGACGCCGAACGCGACACCGGGCTGGGCGCCGAGGGCGAGCACGAGCGTGCCGTCCTCGGTGGCGACGGCGGCGCGCTCGAGCGCCGGGTCCTCGACGAACACGACGGTGCCCGCCGGTGCGTCGACATCAGTGCCGTCGACGGTGAAGCGAGCGGCGCCCTCCAGCACGAGGTAGGCCTCCTGGTGAGCCTGCGCCTCGCCCTCCGTCGCCTCGTCGTGGCGCTCGATCACCTCGACGCCTGCGCGCCGAGCGCGCCAGGCGTTGATCCCGAAGGCGCTGATGCCGAGTGCGTGGCGTACGGGCAGCCACTCCGCGCCGGTGTCGTCACGGCGGGCCTCGACGTCGGCGAGCCGCAGGGTCGTGAAGCCGGTCACGACCGGACCCTCCTCAACACATGGGGACGCAGGGCGAGGCGCGGCAGGCCGCGCCGGCGCGGACCCGGGTGCGCGGCGAGCTGCTCCGCGCGCAGCGCGAGCACGGCGGTGAGGCCCGCGGTGGCGCGGAACGGGTCGGCGATCGCCGTGCCGTCCTCGAGCACGCGCGCGGCTTGGACCGCGCCGTCGACCTCGGCGACCAGCACGCCGCCCTCCCACGGGGCGTTGGCCAGCGCGGCGATGCGGGGGGCGGCAGCGGGGGCACTGTCGAGACGGGCGAGACCGTCGAGCGCGCGCGCGTCAGCCGGGCGCGCGAGCCGGATCACCAGCGAGCGCGCGGGCGGAAGGGACGTCTCGGCGATCGCGCGGGGCCGCACGGCACGTTCCTTCTCGGCCGTCAGCAGCCTTGCGCGCTCCATCTCCTTGGCCAGGCTCAGTGCGATGAGGGGATGCATCAGTCCTCCTTGAAGTAACCTGCTACTTGCTTACGACAGTGACGATATCACCGTCTATACTCTTTTGCAAGTTATGAACGACGATTCCTCTCGACACCCGCCAGGCGAGCTCCGGCTCGTCCAGCAGCTCGTGAACTCGGTCGACCTCGAGGGCGTGCGCGACGAGCTCTCGAGCCCCGAGGCGCTCGCCGAATGGCTGCGCGAGCACGAGCTCGCCGAGCCGGGCGAGACCTTCGGCCACGAGGACCTCGCGCGGGCGCTCTCGTTCCGCGAGGCGCTGCGTGGGCTCCTCCTCGCCAACAACGAGGGCGACCTCGACCCCGCGGCGCTTGCGGTCCTCAACGCCGCCGCCCGCGGCGCCGAACTCGTCGTGGCCCTCGACGACCGCGGCCGCGCACGACTCGAGCCCGAGAGCGGCGGCATCGACCGCGTGTTCGGGCACCTGCTCGGGGTGGTCGCCCAGGCCCAGGCCGAGGGAACGTGGAACCGCCTCAAGGCGTGCCCGTGGCACACCTGCCACTGGGCCTTCTACGACCACTCCCGCAACCGCTCGCGCACGTGGTGCGCGATGAGCGTCTGCGGCAACCGGGCCAAGGCCCAGGCCTACCGGCGGCGCCAGGGCTAGGAGCGCGGCGACCGGCGACGGCCTCCGGTCCTCGCCGGAATCCCGGCGACGTCACCGGTCAGCTACTGGGACAGCACGAACTGCTCCTCGCCGACCGCGAGCACGATCGGTTCGCCCTGGCGCGCCGCGATCGTCAGCGGGCGGTCGGCGTCGCGGGTCGGGAAGTCGGCGGTGGCGACGCTGCGCCCGCCGAACGCCGCCGCCAGCCCGAGCAGCGCCTCGCCGAGGTTGGCCACGACGCCGAGCGGCGCCGCCAGCTCACCGGTGACGGGATCGACCTGCAGCGCGGTTGCGGGCGCGGGGCGCAGCTCGGGCAGTGGGAGCGGCGCGTCGACCCCGGCGCCGGCCTCGATCGTATGGGTCACACCGGCCTCGGTGAGCTCCAGCGGCGCCCCGTGGACCAGCTCGAGCATTGTCGGCGGCTCGTCGCCCGCGTCGAGCAGCAGGACGACGCGATGGGCGCCCGAGCGCGCGGCGAACTCGAGCACCGTGGCAACTGCGATCGCGTGGCGGGCGAGCGCGGCGGCGGCGGGATCGGTCATGCCACGGATGCTCGCAGCGGCGAGGCCAGCGGGGCGCGCCCCTCCACGACGACCATGCGCTCGCGCGACGCGTCGACCACGCCGATCGAGCGCAGGTAGTCGACGCGGCTGCGCGCAATGGGGCCGAGCGCGCCCTCGTGCTCGGCGACCACGCCGGCGGCGAGCCCCTGCTCGGCGAGGCGGCGCCCGGTCTCCTCCGGGCGCGAGAGCGACGAGTGCACGAGCAGGATGCGGCCGCCAGGGCGCAGGGCGGCGGGCGCTTCGGCGCAGATGCGATCCAGGAGCTCGCGGCCGTCGGGGCCCGCGTCCCACGCGCGGGCCGAGGCGCGCGGCGCTTCGCCCGGTGGCGTGGGGATGTAGGGCGGGTTGGAGACGATCAGGTCGAAGCGCCGACCCCCGACCGGGGACAGGAGGTCACCGCGCCGCACGGTCACGTCGAGGCGGTTCAGGCGGGCGTTGAGCCGCGCGTTGAGCGCGGCGCGCCGGCTGACGTCCACGCCGACCGCGTGCGCGCCCAACTGCGCCGCCGCCAGGGCCAGCACGCCCGAGCCGGTGCACAGGTCGAGCACGTCGCGGCCGGCGAGCCATGCGGCATCGCGAGCCATGACCCCCGCGAGCAGCGCGGCGTCGCTCGGCGGGCGCAGCACGCCCGGGAAGACGATCAGCCTCAGCCGCGCCATGGCGCCTGGCCTTCCCCGCGCGACCGCGGCGCAATCGCACGTATGGTTGCGCGGCGACGGCGGCGGGGTAGCCGCCGCTCATGGACTCGTCCTCCGCCTCCGGGCGCGAGCTGCTCACGGAGGCGGCCTGGCGCGCGCTCTTTGACGCGCGCAGCGACCACACGGTGGGAGTCGAGGAGGAGCTGATGCTGCTCGAGCCCGAGACGCTCGACCTCCTGCCCGAGGCGCCGCGGGCGGTCGAGGCGGTCGGCGACCACGCGAGCGTGCGGACCGAGCTGCCGGCAGCCCAGGTGGAGATCGTCACACCGGTGTGCGACTCGATCGCCCGGGTCGTCGACGCGGTCACCGCGACGCGCCGCCGGCTGGCGGACGCGGTCGCCCCCTGGGCCCGGCTCGCGGGAGCCGGCACCCACCCCTTCGCCGACCCGCGCGGTGCGCTCCTGCCGCTCCCGCGCTACGAGCGGCTCATCGAGGAGTACCGCTGGGTCATCGAGCAGCAGCTCGTGTTCGGGCTGCACGTCCATGTCGGCGTGCGCGGTGCCGACCGCGCCCTGGCCGTATGCAACGCGCTGCGCTCTCACCTGCCGGAGCTCGCCGCGCTGGCCGGCAACGCTCCCCTGCACGCCGGGCGCGACACCGGGCTCGCCTCCCTTCGCCCGAAGATCGCCGAGATGCTGCCGCGCCAGGGCGTCCCGCCCGCCTTCGCCTCCTGGCGCGCGCTGGCCGACTTCACGGCGTGGAGCGGAGCCGCCGTCGGCGACGTCTGGTGGGAGGTCCGACCCCACTCCACCTTCGGCACAGTCGAGATCCGCGTGCCCGACACCCAGGCGACCGCGGAGGAGACGGCGGGCGTCGTGGCGGTGGCGGCGGGCCTCGTCGCGTGGCTCGCGGAGCGCCACGACGCGGGGGAGACGCTCGCCGTCCACGACTCGTCGAGGATCGCAGAGAACCGCTGGCGCGCCCTGCGCCACGGCCTGCAGGGCGAGCTGCTCGACCTCGACAGCGGTGTGCCCGCACCGACGCGCGCCCGCGTCCAGCGGCTGATCGAGGCGGTGGCCCCGGCAGCCGAGCGTCTCGGCGGCAGCGGCGCCCTCGACCACGCGCGCGCGCTGGCCGAGCACAACGGCGCCGAGCGCCAGCGCGCGCTCGCCGCGCAGGGCGGGATGCGCGGCGTCGTCGAATGGCTCGCGGACGCCTTCGCGCCCTGAAGTCCAACCCAGGGGCCTGAAGTTCCTCCAGCGGGAGGTAGCCGCAACCTGCGGAAAACGGGCACTCTACGTGTGTGACCGTCGCCGCCGAGGATCCGCTCGACCTGCTGGCCGGCTACGCGACCGAGCCCGGCCGCTACGACGAGGCGGTCACTGGGGCCGGCCTGCCGCGCCGCCCCTCACTCGGCGCGCTGACCGCGGTCGGCCGCCGTCCCGTCGACGAGCTGGCCGCCGCGGTGAACGCCGACGCCGCCCGCGACGGGGTCTGCTTTCACTCCGTCGACGGCGACCAGGCGTTCGTCATCGATCCGGTCCCGCGCGTGATCGGCGCCGGCGAGTGGGCGCCGCTCGAGGTGGGGCTCGCGCAGCGCGTGCATGCGCTCAACGCCTTTGTGGCCGACGTCTACGGCCCCCGGCGGATCGTCGAGGCTGGGGTCGTCCCGGCGCGGGTGGTCGACTCCGCCGAGTACCACGAGCCCGGGATGCACGGCCTGCGGCCGCCGGGCGACATCTGGATCGGCCTTGCGGGGCTCGACCTCGTGCGCGACGAGAGCGGCCGCTTCCTCGTCCTCGAGGACAACGTGCGCACCCCGAGCGGCTTCGCCTACGCGTGCGCCGCGCGCCGTGCGCTCGTCCCCCACCTCGAGCTCGCGCCGGCCGACGCTCCGCGCCCGCTCGACGGGCTGGCCGGCATGCTGGCCGCGGCCCTGCGGGCGGCGGCGCCGGGCGGGGGCGACCCGCACGCGGTGGTCCTCACCGACGGCGACCAGAACGCCGCCTACTGGGAGCACGAGTGGGCGGCCGGCGCGCTCCGCGTCCCGCTCGTCGAGCCCGGCCGGCTCGAGCTGCGCGACCTGCGACTGAGGCTCGACGGCGAGCCGGTCGACGTGGTCTACCGCCGCACCAACGCCGACCGCCTCGACACGCCCGTCGGCGAGCTGCTGCTCGGTCCGTTGCGGGCGGGCACGCTCGGGGTCGTCAACAGCTTCGGCACCGGGGTCGCCGACGACAAGCTCACGCACGCCTACGTCGAGGACATGGTCCGCTTCTACCTCGGCGAGGAGCCCCTGCTCGCCTCGGTGGAGACGTTCGACCTCGGGCGGCCCGAGATCCTCGAGCGCGCCCTCGACGTCTTCGACGAGCTCGTGATCAAGCCGCGCGGCGGCTACGGGGGTATCGGCATCGTCATCGCCCCCCACGCCGAGCCCTCGGACGTCGACGCGGCGCGCGCCGCGGTGCGCGCCCATCCGACCGAGTTCGTGGCCCAGCGGATGGTCCTGCTCTCGAGTCATCCGACCGTCGTGGACGGCCGCGTGGCCCCGCGTCACGTCGATCTCCGCCCATTCGTCTTCCTCACCAGCGACAATGACGTGCACGTGTTGCCCGGCGGCCTGACACGCGTGGCCTTCGACGAGGGTGCGCTGGTGGTCAACTCCTCCCAGAACGGCGGGGCGAAGGACACCTGGGTGCTGCCTTGACGCTTCCCCTGATCGGCGTCACCACCTCGGAGGTCCGCCTCGAGCACCGCGCCGAGCCGCTGCCCGAGGGCGACCCGCCGCAGCGCGAGATGGCGCTGGGCATGGTCTACATGCGCGCCGTCGAGCTGGCCGGCGGGATCCCTGTCGTGCTGCCGCCGCTCAGCGCAGAAATGATCGCGCCGCTGCTCGACCGCCTGTCGGGCATCTGCCTGTCGGGCGGGCCCGACCTCGACCCCCACGGCTACGGCGAGGGCCCGGACCCGCACCTGGGGCCCACCGAGCCCGACCTCGACGCCTTCGAGCTGGAGCTGGCCAAGGTGGCCGATCAGCGCCGCATGCCGGTGCTCGGCATCTGCCGCGGCTGCCAGGCGCTCAACGTCGCCCGCGGCGGCACGCTGCACCAGCACCTCGCCGACGTCACCGACGGCTCGATCGAGCACCGCCAGGGCGCACGCGGGCGCGTGGCCACGCATTCGGTCCGGATCGAGCCCCGCTCGCAGCTTGCCAGGATCCTGGGCGTGAGCGAGACCGAGGTGAACTCCTTCCACCACCAGGCGGCGGCGCGGCTGGGCAAGCGCCTCAAGGCGGTGGCCTGGTCGCCCGACGATGTGGTCGAGGGCATCGAGAGCAGTGGCGCCTCCCTCTACCTCGGCGTGCAGTGGCACGCCGAGTCCCTGGTCGAGCGCCCGGAGCACCTCGCGCTGTTTCGCACGCTCGTCGACGAGGCCGGGCGCTACGGCGCAGGCGACCTGGCGGTGCGCGCGGCGTGAGCGCGCTGCCGGCATGGGCGCGGTGGAATCCGGTCGGGGCATCGGCGCCGTGGACGGTCGGCGTCGAGGAGGAGGTCATGCTGCTCGATCCGCACGGCTGGGAGCTCGCCTCGCGTTCCGACGAGGTGCTCGCCGCCCTCTCGCCCGACCTGCTGGGCCGCGCCTGCGCCGAGACCCACGGCTCGGCGCTCGAGCTGGCCACCGAGCCCCAGCGCGACGTCAGCGCCGCGGCGGCTCAGCTGATCCGGCTGCGCTCCGGTCTCGCCGCCGGGATGGAGCCGCTCGGGCTGCGCGCGGCGGTCGCGGGGACGCATCCCTTCACCCGCTGGGAGGACATCGAGGTCTCCCCCGGCGCCCGCTACCAGTTCCTCTATTCCGCGCTGCGGGAGCTCGCCCGCCGCGAGCCGACGTTCGGCCTGCACGTCCACGTCGCCGTCCCCGATCCCGAGAGCGCCGTGCGGGCGCTCAACCGCATCCGCGCGCACCTGCCGGTGCTGCTCGCGCTGTCGGGGAACTCGCCGTTCTGGCAGGGGCGCGACACGGGCCTGGCGTCCGTGCGCACGCCGCTCTTCCAGGTCTTCCCGCGCGTCGGGATCCCGCGCCGCTTCCGCGACTACGCCGACTACGTCGAGGCCGTCGACATGCTCCTGCGCTGCGATGCCTTCCCGGAGCCGACCTTCCTTTGGTGGGACGTGCGGCTGCAGCCGCGCTTCGGCACGCTCGAGGTGCGGATCATGGACGCGCAGACGCGGGTGGCCGACACCGTGGCGCTCACCGCCCTCGTGCAGTGCCTCGTCCACCTCGAGGTCCACGAGGGACATGCGAGCTTCACCCTCGTCGACAACGCCGAGGTGCTCGAGGAGAACCGCTTCCTCGCCGCGCGCGATGGCGTGCACGGCGCGCTGATCGACCCCGTCGCCGAGCGCCGGCTGCCTGTCCGCGCGTGGCTGGAGGAGCTGCTGGACGCCTGTGCCCCGCACGCCGCGGCGCTCGGCTGCGGCGCCGAGCTCGACACCGTGTCGGCGCTCGCCGACACGCCGGGGGCCACCCGCCAGCGGGCGCGCGCGGGCCGCGGCGGGGCGCCCCAGCTCGGCCGGCTCATGCGCGCGCTGCACGCCGATTTCACCTCGACGTGCTCAGAGCCCGCCGCCGTGCCGGCGTAGCCGTGTGCGGCATCGCGGGCGAGATCCGCCGGACCGTGGCTCCCGATCCCGCCGCGCTCGCCGCCATGCGCGGCGCACTGGCGCCGCGCGGGCCCGACGGCGAGGGGGAATGGGTCCACGACGCCGTCGGGCTGGTCCACCGGCGGCTCGCGATCATCGACCTCTCGGCGCGCGGCGCCCAGCCCATGGCCGACGAGGCGCTCGGCCTCGCCGTCGTCTTCAACGGCTGCATCTACAACCACCGCGAGCTGCGCGCCGAGCTCGAGCGCGAGGGCTTCGCCTTCGCCTCGCACAGCGACACCGAGGTGCTGCTCAAGGGCTGGGCGGCGTGGGGGGAGGGGATGCTCGACCGCCTCGCCGGGATGTTCGCCTTCTGCCTGGTCGAGCGCGATAGCGGCCGCTGCGTGCTGGCGCGCGACCGGCTTGGGGTCAAGCCCCTGTACCTGTGCGACACCCCCGAGGGCGGCCTGCGCTTCGCTTCGACGCTGCCCGCGCTGCTGGCCGCGGGCGGCGTGGACACCCGCGTGGACCCGGTCGCCCTGCACCACTACCTCTCGTTCCACTCGATCGTCCCCGCGCCGCGGACGATCCTGCGGGGCGTGCGCAAGCTCGCCCCGGCGACCGTGCTGGTCGTCGAGCCGGACGGGACGCGCCGCGAGCGCCGCTGGTGGGACCCGCCCTTCGATCGCGATCCCGCGCGTGCCGGATGGGGCGCCGCGGACTGGGAGGACGCGCTGATCGAGGCCCTGCGCCTCGCCGTCCGCCGGCGCATGGTCGCTGACGTGCCCGTGGGCATCCTGCTCTCGGGCGGGCTGGACTCGAGCCTGATCGTCGCGCTTCTCGCCGAGCAGGGCCAGCGCGGCCTGGCCACGTTCTCCGTCGGCTTTCGCGACGTGGGCGAGCTGGTGGGCGACGAGTTCCGGTACTCCGACCTCATCGCGCACGAGTTCGCCACTGACCACCACCAGATCCGCGTGGAGCCCGAGCGGCTGCTGCCCGCGCTTCCGCGCGCGATCGCCGCCATGAGCGAGCCGATGATCTCCCACGACGCGGTCGCCTTCTTCCTGCTCTCCGAGGAGGTCGCCCAACACCGCAAGGTCGTCCAGTCGGGCCAGGGCGCCGACGAGGTGCTGGGCGGCTACTACTGGTACCCACCGCTGCTCGGGGCCGGCGGGGACGGGCTCGACGTCTACGCGGGCGCCTTCTTCGACCGCGACCACGCCGGCGTGCTCTCGCTGGTGGCCGAGGACCACGCGGTCGACGAGGACGTCTCGTTCGCCTTCGCCACCGGGTCGTTCGCCGCGCCCGGCGCCGCGAGCGCCGTGGACCGCGGCCTGCGCCTCGACGCCGAGGTGATGCTCGTCGACGACCCCGTCAAGCGCGTGGACAACATGACGATGGCCCACGGCCTCGAGGCTCGCACCCCGTTCCTCGACCACGAGCTCGTCGAGCTCGCAGCCCGCTGCCCGCCCGAGCTCAAGCTCGCCGATGGGGGCAAGGGCGTGCTCAAGCGCGCCGCCCGCGGGGTCGTCCCCGACGCGGTCATCGACCGGCCCAAGGGCTACTTCCCAGTCCCCGCCCTCTCCCACCTCGAGGGCGAGGTTCTCGGGCTCGTCCGCGACGCGCTGCACGCTCCGACGGCGCGCGAGCGGGGGCTGTTCCGCGGCGACGTCGTAGAAGCGATGCTGGCCGCCCCGAACGAGCACCGCACGAACCTCGACGGCTCCACCCTGTGGCAGCTGGGGCTGCTCGAGCTGTGGCTGCAGGAGCACGTCGGCTGACGGAGCGGGCTGCCTCCTCCGCCGCGCGTAGGGTTCGCGGCCGTGGCACGCCGCAGCCCCGAGGAGATCGCCGCGATCGTGCGCGCCAAGGCGCGCCTGGACCGCCTCGATCTCTACCCGCAACCGGTCCGCATCGGCCACGTCCGCGTGCTGCACACGCCGTGGCTGTTCCGCCTGCCCGGCTTCCGGCGCTTCCGAGGCTACGAGTTCGCAACGCTGATCCTGCTCTCCATGCCGCTCGCCGAGGCGCCCGACGACCTGATCGTCCACGAGCTCTGCCACGTGTGGCAGTTCCAGCACAAGCCGCTGGGGATGCCCCTGTCCTACCTCTATCGCGGGTACCGGAACAATCCCCACGAGCTGGAGGCTCGGCGGGCGGCGGCGAAGACCCGCTAGAGGGAGTCGGCGAGCTCCCGCAGCCGGCCGCGGGCGGCGGCGTCCAGGCGCTCGAGCTGGGGCTCGAGGTAGGCGGCGAGGCACTCGCGCGCGAGCTCGCCCTCCGAGGCCGCTGCGAGCGCGTTGCGCTCGGCCGCGTGGCGCGCCGCGTCGAGGAATGGCCCGGCGCCGAGGTCGCCCAGCTCGCGCAGCGGGAGCAGCCGGCGGACGGCGCCCGCTGCGATGGCGTCGCCTCCGGCGGCCTCGTCGATCAGGCCGGAGAGGTCGGCGTCCACGGGTCCGGGCAGGCGAACGTAGGCGAAACGGCGCAGCAGCGCCGCCGAGGCCGCGGACGCCCCGTCGCCGGCGGCGCCGCGCGTCGCGACGATGCGCCAGGTGTCGGGGGCGGAGGCGTCGCCCGAGCCGTCGGGCAGCGCGACCGGCAGGCCGCCCAGGAACGAGGACAGGTCGCCGAAGGCACGGTCGAGGTCCGCGCGCTCGAGCTCGTCGACGATCAGCCACTTGTTGTTCTCGGCGGCGGCGAGCACATGGCCGCGCTCGAAGGCCGTTTCGCCGTCGGCGCCGCGCCGCATGCGCCCGAGTGTGTCGCGGCTCGACCACTTGGGCCCCGCGGTGGCGATCGCGGCGCCGCTCGAGCGCCCCGCCTTGGCGGCGGCCTTGGCGATGGCGAGCGCGAGCGTCGTCTTCCCGCCGCCGGCCGGGCCGGTGATGACGAGGTGCTTGCCCGAGGCCAGCGCGGCGGCGGCGTGGGCGTAGACCGCGTCGGGAAGGCGCAGCCCGGCCGCCTCGGCGGCGGACTTGACGGCGGCGACGTCGAGGAACCCGCTGGGCTCGCGGGTGGTGGCGGCGGCCACCGCCGGCTCGGTTGCCGGCTCGGGCTCGGGCGTCGGCTCGGGCGTCGGCTCGGGCTCGGGGGTGGGCTCGGGTTCGGGTGTGGGCTCGGGCTCCG
>DASQFQ010000054.1:0-2504 GCA_035633075.1 Solirubrobacteraceae bacterium
GTGCCAGGCGGCTCCAGAGCACGAGCGAGCGCACCGTGTCGGCGCCGAGCCGGGAGATGTCGTCGAGCGCGGCGGTGCGCGCGTCGGGCCCGAGCTCGAGCAGCTGGTGCTCGTCCTCGAAGATGGATTCCTGGGTCGTCGAGGCGGACGCGGGTGCCGCGAGGAGCGGGGTGAGGGGGCCGAGGAGCAGCACGAGGCGGGGTGCTGAGGTCATGGGGAGGAGGAACGCCGGACCGCTCGCGAAGTTGCGATCCGGCGTCCGGTCGGGCTAGGCGACGGCGCCGAAGCGCTCGGCCACCTTCGACCAATCGACCGTCTCGAACCACGCGTCGATGTAGTCAGGGCGCTTGTTCTGGTACTTCAGGTAATAGGCGTGCTCCCAGACGTCTACGCCGACCAGAGGCGTCTGGCCCTGGGAGACCGGGTTGTCCTGGTTGGGGGTCCCGACGACCGCGAGGTCCGAGCCGTCGTGGACGAGCCAGGCCCAGCCGGAGCCGAACTGGCCCACCCCGGTCTCCTTGAGCTTGGCCTTGAAGTCGTCGAAGGAGCCGAAGGCCGCGTCGATCGCCTCGGCGAGGGCGCCGTCGGGCCCGCCGCCGCCGTCGGGGCTCATGCTCTCCCAGAACAGCGTGTGGTTGTAGTGCCCGCCACCGTTGTTTCGAACGGCGGTCTGCTTGTCGGACGGGAGCGCGCCGAGGTCGCGCAGGACGTCCTCGATCGGCTTGCCGTCGTACTCCGTGCCCTCCAGCGCCGCGTTGGCCTTGTCGACGTAGGCCTGGTGGTGCTTGTCGTGGTGCACCTTCATCGTCGCCTCGTCGATGTGCGGCTCGAGCGCGTCGTAGTCGTAGGGCAGCGGTGGGACTTCGTAGGCCATGCGCGCTCCTTCGGTCGGGTTCGGACGTCCTTCCAAGATAACTTGCCCTGACCGTGACCCGTCTCTCCGGCTACTTCCTGCCCACAGAGAAGGAGGCGCCCGCCGACGCCGAGGCGCTCTCGCACAAGCTCCTGGTGCGCGCCGGGCTCGTGCGCCAGCTCGGCGCCGGCCTGTGGAGCTGGCTGCCCGCCGGCTGGCGCGTGCACCGGAGGATCGAGGAGATCGTGCGCGAGGAGATGGACGCCATCGGCGGGCAGGAGATGCTGATGCCGGTGCTCAACCCGGCCGAGCTGTGGCAGCGCAGCGGCCGCTACGAGATCGACGAGGTGTTCAAGCTGTCCGACCGCAAGGGCGCCGAGATGGTGCTGGCCATGACCCACGAGGAGGTGGTCACCACCCACGTCGCCCAGGTGGTGCGCTCCTATCGCGACCTGCCGCTGATCCTCTACCACTTCCAGGTCAAGGAGCGCGACGAGCCGCGCCCGCGCGCCGGCGTGCTGCGCACACGCGAGTTCGTGATGAAGGACGCCTACACCTTCGACCGTGATCGCGAGGGCCTCGACAGCCAGTACCAGCTGCACGTGGAGGCCTATGACCGCATGTGCGACCGCTGCGGCCTGGAGTGGTATCGCGTCGAGGCCGACGTGGGCATGATGGGCGGGTTCGGCGCCCACGAGTACATGGCGCCCTGCCCGGCGGGCGAGAACGACGTCGCGCTGGCCCCCGGCTACGCCGCCAACGTCGAGGTCGCGCGGGCCGACGCCCCGCCGGTGACGCTGCCGGCCGGGCTCGACGCGCCCGAGGAGGTCTCCACCCCCGGCCTCACGACCGTGGCCGAGGTGGCCGCCCGGCTCGACGTCCCCGCCGGCTGCCTCCTGAAGGCCTATCCGGTGATGGTGGACGATCGCGGACTCGTGCTGGTGATCGTGCGCGGCGACCATCGCGTCAACGACACAAAGCTCGCCAACGCGCTCGGGGCCGGGTTCCGCCCCGGCCGCCCTGACGAGTTCGAGCATCGGATCGGCCCCGCGGGCTTCATCGGGCCCGTCGGCGCCGACGTCGCGGTCCTGCTGGACGACGCCGTCGAGCCCGGTGCCTACGTCTGTGGGGCCAACCGCCCGGACTGCCATCTGCGCGGCGTGGAGCCGGGGCGCGACTTCCCGTTCAAGCGCGGGGACGTCCGCCGCGTCGAGGAAAGCGACACCGTCGGCGGGCACCCCATCCGTATTGAGCCCGCGATCGAGGTCGGGAACATCTTCAAGCTCGGCACGCGCTTCTCCGAGCCGCTCGGCGCGACCTACCTCGACGAGTCCGGGCGCTCCCAGCTCATCTGGATGGGCTCCTACGGGATCGGGCCGGCGCGCATCGCCGCCGCCGCGGTCGAGCAGTACGCCGACGAGCAGGGGATCGCGTGGCCGCGGGTGCTGGCGCCCTTCGACGTCGAGCTCGTGGGGCTGGGGCGCGAGGGGACCGAGGAGCGCGCAGTCGCCGACCGCCTCTACGGGGAGCTGAGCGCAGGCGGGCTCGACGTGCTCTACGACGACCGCGACGCGGGTCCCGGGGAGAAGTTCGCCGACGCGGAGCTCCTGGGCTGCCCGCTGCGGCTGACCGTGGGCCGCCGCACCCTCGG
>DASQFQ010000055.1:0-3458 GCA_035633075.1 Solirubrobacteraceae bacterium
ACGCCGGATGGCGGCGGGAGGGCAAGCGCTTCGCCGCCCGGCTCCTCGAGCAGCAGGGCTCCCTCGGGGCCGTCTGTGACGATCACCGGCACGCCGGTCAGTTGCGCGAGCGCGGCGGCTGCCCGGTGCTTGTCCGCCTCACCTGTCAGCCGGCGAGCCTCGCCGGCGTTGAGGGTGAAGATCGGCCCGTGGGCGGCGAGCTCGAGAGCCGACGGGCGAGCCGGCGCCGGGTTGACGACCACCGGCACGCCGCGTCCTCGCCCCGCGTCGACGGCGGCGCGCACCGCCTCGTGCGGAATCTCCAGGCTGACCAGCAGGCAGCCGGCTCGATCCAGGACTCCCTCCAGCCCGCGCCGGACATCGTCGGTCGCCAGCGCTGCGTTGGCGCCGGCTCCAACGGCGATCTGATTGTCCCCGCCGGCGTCCACCACGATGAGCGCCGCGCCCGTCGCCTCGCCTGGCATCGTGCTCACCTCCTTCGACGTCGACGCCCTCCTGGTGCAGCTCCGCGAGCGCCTCCTGGGCCAGGCTCGGCGCGCCATAGCGCTCGAGGCGGCGGCCCGGCACCGTCTCGCCCCGCCCCGGCAGCCGTTCGGCGGCCCCGACCAGGTCGACGTTTGACCTACCCGACGATGACCACGACGGGGCGAGCCTGTCCACCAGCTGCCAAGCTGCACATTAGTTCAGCACAAAGTTGCAAGCAACGCCCGACCCCGAGGAGAGGATGACCGCGTGACTTCCCAGACCGCCCAGATCCCTGGCGCGATCGGCGCCGACCCCACGACGGCGGAGATCCGTGCGCTGGCGCAGATCGCCGACCCCGGCGGCCGGCTCTCAGTGATCGCCGTCGACCATGGCGACCCCCTGGTTGAGATGCTTCGAGCGCTCGGGCTTTCGGCCGACGCGGACGCGCAGCGCGCGATCAAGTACGACATCGTCGACACCGTCGGGCGCGATGCCAGCGCGGTGCTGCTCGATCCCGACGTCTCCGTCGTGGAGATCGTCGAGCGTGGTGCGCTGGCTCGCGATGTGGGACTGCTCGTCAGGATCGAGGCCGATGGCTTCGCCACCGTCGACGGGCTGCGCCGATCGCAGCTGATCGACGGCCTCGGCGCGGCGGGAGCACGCGAGCGCGGCGCGACGGCGGCCAAGGTCATGGTCTTCATCCGGCCGGACCGCGAGGACCTCGACGGCTACACGGCCGGGCTGGTGCGCAGCGCGCTCGAGGACTGCCGCAGGGAGCACATGCTGTGTGTCATCGAGGCGATGACCTACCGCCTTGAGGACGAGAGCCCGGCGGCATTCGCGGCCCGGCGTGGCGATCTCATCCGCGACAGCGCGGTCTTCCTCGAGGCGTGCGGGGCGAAGCTGCTCAAGCTCGAGTACCCGGGCTCACTGGCCGGATGCGAGGCCGTGACCTCCGCGATCGCCACCCCCTGGGCGGTGCTCTCGGCCGGCGTGGACCACGAGGCGTTTTGCGAGCAGCTCAGTACCTCGGTGCAGGGCGGGGCGGCGGGCTTCATCGCCGGGCGATCCCTCTGGAAGGAGAGCGTCGGCATGGCACCCGACGAGCGTCGTGCGTTCCTCGATGGCACGGTCCGGCGCCGCTTCGAAGAGCTGCTGTCCTTGCTAGACAGGATGTCGTGAAGGTGGACGAGGCGGCGGAAGGAGCTCGCCGACCCACCGCGGGGTCGATCGCGTCGATGCATGCCGCCGCGCGGCTCTACTACGAGGAGGACCTGTCGCAACACGAGGTCGCGGAACGGCTCAACGTATCGCGCTCCACCGTTTCGCGGCTCCTCCGGCAAGCCCGGGCGCAGGGGATCGTGCGGATCGAGGTGCGTCCGCCGTCGCCTGCCGGGGAGCTGGCGATCGAGCTGGCGGAGGGGCTCGGGCTGCGGCGCGCGGCCGTGGTGCCGGCGCTGGCTCCCGGCGGCGGCCTGCACGCGCTCGTCGCGCCGACGCTGGCCGAGCTCGAGCGCTTGGCGCTGCGTCCCGGCGACGTGCTCGCGATCTCGTGGGGCAGCACCGTTTGCGAGGTAGCCCAGGCCCAGCGCTTCCCAGACCTCCGCGGCGTCCGCCTCGTTCCTGCCGTCGGCGGGATGGACGAGGTCGATGTGCGCTTTCAGCCCAACGAGATCGCGCGCCGTGTGGCCGACGGGTCGGGCGCCGAGGTTAGCTTCCTGCACGCGCCCGCGCTTCCCTCTCCTGAGCTGCGGGGCTCTCTGCTGTCGGACCCCGACATCACCGCGCGGCTGGCGCTCTGGGACCGCCTCGCAGCCGCCCTCGTGGGGATCGGCAGGGCTCCGGCCGAGCCGAGTGCCGCGCCGGCGCACATAGCGGCGGTGCGCGACGCGCTGTGCGCCGCGGTCGGGGATGTCGTCTCCCGACACTTCGATCTGGCCGGCGACCCGGTCGAGATGCCGCACGAGGACCGGCTGCTCGGGGTGTCGCGTGCGCAGCTCCGCGCGGCGGGCACGGTCATCGGCGTGGCCGCCGGCGCCCGCAAGGTCGGAGCGGTGGTCGGCGCGGCCCGCGCCCGGCTCATAGACATCCTGGTCACGGACGCGGCGACCGCCTCGGCCGCCCTCGACCTGGCGAAGGACGAGACGTAAGCCTGCCCAGCAGGGCCTTCAAGGCCTCACCCGGGGCACCTCCCCGGACCCCCGCACCACCAGCTCCGTCTCGAGGCGCACACCGCTCCGATGGTCGACGGGCCGACGGCCCGGGACCCCCGTGGAAGTTGCGAAGCAGCGCCAATGAGCGGCGGGCCACGTCCTCGCAGACCGGAAACTCGCCCTCGCGGTGGCCAAGGCGCTCGCGGTTAGACGGCCCGACTCGCGGGCGGCCCTGGTGGCGGGTCAAGCCGAATGCCGGCAGTCAAGGACGTCGGTGAGCCGTGTGCGGGAGAACCGCATGCACGGATCGAGGTGGCGGCGGGAGGAAACCAGACCAGTGGGGCTCACAAAGCCGCGCGTCCACGGCCCCCCGCCGACCCGACACTCTCCTCCGACCCGTTACGAGCCGCCCGCTTCTGCTTGGCGCCGGAACCGATCGTCCGCGCAGCGTTGACATCGCTTCTGCTTCTCGGGGCATGAAACTGTCGTTCGGAGGCTGGCGTCCGGGCTTGGACCTAGGGTCCGTTGACCGGGACGGGGCTTTCTGGGAGAACGCAGATTGGGCAGGCCGGAGAAGACCGCTGGCCACCACGTCGAGCACATCTACGCCAAGGCCGACGTCTCCACTCGGGTCGGGGCGGCGCTGTTCGCGATGAAGCACGACCTGGTCGAGGAGCCACGACACAGCCGCGCACAAGCCGCGCAAACCAGGTCGCGAGCGAAATCCAGACGCAGGCGCAAGATGGGGTGTTCTCCCGATGCACTGGGCGGGAGGCGCGCATATGGTCACCGTTGTGGAGAGATCCGGTCCTGAGGGAGCCATGTCCGCGACGACCAGGT
>DASQFQ010000056.1:0-1598 GCA_035633075.1 Solirubrobacteraceae bacterium
GGCAGCGCGAGCGGCTCGACTTCCTGCAGCTCTTTGACCAGTCCGTTCGGCACTAGCTCGATTCCGTGGGCACGTAGTGAAACAGTTGCAACCCGCGAATGTAGCGGTGGTCACACGGCCAGGACCACCGATCAAGAAAAAGCGCGCACTTTGCATAGTCGCGGCTGCACGCGGGGGGCGAGAAGCTGCAGGATCGTCCCTGAACATCGTGCTAATGGCAAAACGCGGCACCCGGCCCGCGCGGGGCGAGATCGACGAGGCGGCCCTCGAGCTGCTCGCGCGCCACGGCGCCCAGGTCCTGGCGACCGCGCGCCGCTACGCCGTGACCCCCGAGGACGCAGAGGACGCGTACCAGCGCGGGATCGAGATCCTGCTGACGAAGGCGCCCAGCACGAGCGAGGACGAGCTGATCCCCTGGCTCAAGACAGTGGTGAAGCACGAGGCGTTCGCCCTGCGCCGCCAGCGCGAGCGCCACTCTCCCGTCACCGACGACGGCGAGTTGCGCGACCGGCCCGCACCGACCGCTGTCACCCACGAGCAGGCGGAGCGCCTCGAGCGGCTGCGCCAGGGCGCCGAGGCGCTCGGCCACCTGAAGCCGCACGAGATCCGCGCCCTGGTGCTGAAGGCGGAGGGCTTCTCGTATCGAGAGATCTGCGCGATGACCGGCTGGTCGTACACGAAGGTGAACCGGCTCCTCACCGAAGGCCGCCAGGCCTTCCTGCGGCGCGTGTCCGGCATCCAGCGCGGCGCCGAGTGCGCGCGCTTCGAGCCGCTCCTGTCCGCCCTGGCCGACGGCGAGGCGAGGCCGGAGGACCTGGCGGTCCTGCGCCCGCACATGCGCACCTGCCTGAGCTGCCGCGCGCGGCTCCGGGAGTTCCGGGCGATGCCCGAGCGGGTGGCGGCGCTCGTCCCGCCGGCCGCCCTGGTGGCGGCGGACGCCGGCGGGCCGCTGCGCAGCCTCCTCGAGTCCATGGTCGGGCTCGGCGACCGCTTCCACGGAGCGGCAGAGCTGGCAACCGGTCAGAAGATCGCCGCGGTCGCGGCCTCCGCCGCCGCGCTGGCCGGGGGCGGCACCGCGATCGACCAGTTCGCGAACCACCAGGGCCCGCCATGGCCCGAGTCGGTGCAGCAGCTGGACGCTCAGCAGGTCAAGGAGGAGGTCCCGGTGGAGACCGCGCCGGTCGCCGAGACGCCACCCGCCGACCCCGCACCCGAGCCGGCGCCCGCACCCACCCAGGAGCCGGCGCCGCCACCGCCACCCGACCCGGCCAACGAGTTCGCGCCCGGCGGCCCCGCGCCCCCACCGGCCCCCGCACCGCCACCGCAGCAGGCCGGCAGCACCTTCGCCCCGGCCGGCGCCGGAGGAGGCGGCGGATCGGGCGGCGGCAGCGGCGAGTTCGCGCCGTAGGTCTGGGCGCCCGTGGCCGACTAGTACTCGGAGTCGTCGAGCTGGCCTACGCCGGCCATTCGGCGGCGGGCCGTCGGTGTGCTCGGCTCCACATGGAGGGGGCCCGGGTCGGGGTCCGGCTCCGGCGGGCTCAGGCGGGCCGCTGCGCAGCCTCCTCGAGTCCATGGTCGGGCTCGGCGACCGCTTCCAC
>DASQFQ010000057.1:0-10118 GCA_035633075.1 Solirubrobacteraceae bacterium
GCGAGCGCGTCGCCGCGCGCCTCGAGCACCGGGCCCTGCTCGATGTGGAGCTCGAGGTACGCGTCGAGGGTCGCCAACCGCGCGCCCGCCTCGTCCATCCGCTCGAGCTCGACGCCGTGCTGCGCCAGCACCTCGGGCAGCCGGGCGCCGTCGGCGTCGGTCAGCTCGCGCGCCGCGGCAAGGTCCAGGGTGCCCGCCGCGGCGCCCGACCCGAGCAGCGAGCGCCCGAACCGCCCCTCCTCGTCCGCCCAGTCGACCAGCGCCAGCGTGCGCCACGGCCGCTCGCCCGACTGCGCCACGGCGCGCAGTGCCGCCAGGCCCGCGAGCACGCCGAGCGCGCCGTCGAGCCGCCCGCCTCCGGGCACGGAGTCGAGGTGGCTGCCCACGGCGACCACCCGGTCCGACGCGCCGCGCAACAGTGCCCACAGGTTGCCCGCCTCGTCGCGCTCGATGGTGACCGGCAGCTCCTCGAGCCGCTCGACCAGCCACGCGCGCGCCCGCGTCCAGCCCGGCGTCCAGGCCTCGCGCCAGGCTCCTGTCTCGGGGTGGCCGGTGAGCTCGTGCAGCTCGTCGAGCTCGGCGAGCATGCGGGCGGCGTCGACGTTCACCGGGCGAGCAGGTCGAGAGTGACCTCGGCGGGCGAGCGCACGCCGGCGAGCGCGAGCGCTTCCTCGATCTCGCCGGCGATGTCGGCGAGCAGGGCCCGCACCCCCTCGCCGCCTCCGGTCGCCAGCGCCCATGCGAGCGGGCGGCCGATCAGCACCGTCCGCGCCCCGAGGGCGAGCGCGCGCAGCACGTCGGACCCGGAGCGCACGCCGCCGTCGACGTAGACCTCGGCCTCGCCCGCCACGGCCTCGACGACCTCGGGCAGTGCGTCGGCGGTCGCGATCGCCCCGTCGAGCTGACGACCGCCGTGGTTGGACACGATCACGGCGGCGGCGCCGCCGCCGAGGCACTCGCGTGCGTCGTCGCCGCGCAGCACGCCCTTGACGATGACCGGGAGCCCGCTGAGGCCCGCCAGCCAGCCGACGTCCTGCACCGAGGTGCCCGCGTCCTGTTCCAGGCGCGCGTCGCCGCGCAGGTCCTTGCCGCGGGCCAGGTCAGGCATGTGGACCTCGACGGGCACGTCGAAGTCGGGCCCGGGACGGCGCTTGCGGCCCACGCGCGGCGTGTCCCCGGTGAGCACGAGCGCGCCCGCTCCCGCCTCGACCGCGCGCGCCACCAGCTCCGCGGTGAGGCCGCGGTCGCGCATCACGTAGACCTGGAACCACCACGGAGCGCGCGGCGCCGCGGCCGCCACCTCTCCCAAGGCGGTGCTCGTGCGGCTCGAGACGACGTGCAGCGTTCCCGCGGCGGCCGCGGCCGCGGCCACCGCGCGCTCACCGTCGGGGTGCGCCATGCGCAGCACCGCGACAGGCGCCGCGAGCACGGGGAAGGCGACGGTCGTGCCGAGGACGGTCGTCGCGGTGCTCACCTCGCGGACGTCGCGCAGCGCGTGGGGCAGCAGCGCCAGCCGGCGCCAGGCCTCCCGGTTGGCGGCCACCGTCTGCTCGGAGCCGCTGCCCGTCGCGAAGAAGTCGTACGCGCCGGGGTCCAGGCGCTCGCGCGCGGCCGCCTCGAGGGCGTCGATGTCGAGCGCCATGTGGCGGAGCTTACGAGCCCGCAGGTTTCCCCGCCCTCCCTCGTTGAGGGCCGCGGCGGTCCCGGCGACCGCCGCCGGGGGCCGCAGGTCGCCGACCACGCCCGCCACCAGCGCGGGTTCTGCGAGACCAGCGACACGCCCGACTACGACTACCTGGCCGGCACGACACGCCCGCCTACGGCTTCGGGATCGTGGACGCGGCGCCCGCCGCTTCCCAGGGGCCTTCCGGCTCGGGCAGGGGACCGGCCGGGCGGCCTGGAGGCGCTCGCCCGGCTGCGATCATCCACGGCATGACCGTGGTCCGCCGACGGCGCAGCGCCTGCGCACTGGCCGTGCTCGCGCTGGGTGCCGCCGGGTGCGGCTCGGACTCCCGGCACGCGCGGACCCCGCCGCCCCCGAAGTCCGCCGCCACGCCCGCCGCGTCCAAGCCTGCGTCCAACGCCGACGACGCGGTCATCCGCGGGTGGGCCGACGCCCTGCGCGGTGGCCACGTCGCCCGGGCGTCGCGCTATTTCGCGCTCCCGAGCGTGGTCTCCAACGGGACGCCGGCGATCCGGCTGACGAGCCGCCGCGACGTCGAGTTCTTCAATCGCACCCTGCCGTGCGGGGCGCGGGTGAAGCGGACGGAGGACACGGGCGCATTCGTCGTGGCGACCTTCGAGCTGACCGAGCGCCCCGGCCGCGGGCGCTGCGGGCAGGGCGTCGGCGGCATTGCCCGCACCGCGTTCCTGATCCGCGGCGGCAAGATCAGGCAGTGGCGCCGCGTGGTCGAGGAGGAGCCCGTCGGGTCGCGCCCACCCTCCGTCTAGGCCCCCGGGCGAAGCGGCCCGCCCAAGATCTGGGCGCGCACTGCGTCCAGCGGCGTCGCCGGCGGCACCCACTCGTGCCACCAGGTGGCTCCCGCCTCGGCGAGCGCGCCGACATACTCGGCCTCGGCCTGCGCATCCCCGCCGCGCTCGCGGCCCCCGACGGCGATGTCGAACGGACGATCCGGGCCTCGGCGGCTGGTGGCGTCGGCGCGCAGACGGCGCACGTCGTCGACGGTGAGGTCCTCCCACTTGGGCGGCGTCACCCGAAACAGGCAGGACCCGTCCCAGCGAAGCGCGCGCTCCCGAGGGCCGCGCCGAGTCAGCTGACCCCCGATCCATATCGGAATCCGCGGCTGCTGCAGCGGCCGGGGCCGGAGGGCGACGTCGTCGAGCGAGTAGTGGTTACCCTCGAAGCTCAGCGGCTCGCCGCGCCACAGGCCGTCGATCACCTCGAGACCCTCGTCGAGCATGGCCGCACGCGTCCGGGCCGCCTCGGCCTCACCCAGCCGCGTCATGTCGACACTGGCGGGATCCCCTGAGCCGACACCCAGGATCATGCGACCGCCGGACAGGTGGTCGACAGTCATCGCCTCGGCGGCGACCTTCCACGGCCGGCGCCTCGGCAGCGGCGTGATCATCGTGCCGAGCCGGATGTGCTCCGTGGCCAGCGCGATCGCGGCGAGCGTCACCCACGGGTCATGGGTGTCGAGACCCCCGGGATAGAAGACGTAGTCCTCCAGGAAGACGCCGTCCCAACCCGACCGCTCCGCCAGCGCCGCGAGCTCGGCGAGCGTGCGCGGGTCTCCCCACGAACCGGCCGGCGAGATGTCCACGGCGTACCTCATCTAGGAGTGAAAGGCGCCCGCCCTCGGACTCGAACCGAGACCGTCTTCATTACAAGTGAAGTGCTCTACCAATTAAGCTAAGCGGGCAACTCATCGTCAACGCGCCCGGGATGGGTTCACCTTGTCGGCGGCCGCGGATCGGTCCGCAGGCTCGCAGTGGTGACGGGCCCGAGTCGTCGACCCGGAAAGCATATCCGGGCTGCACGACCTGTGCCATGACCACGGCCACGGACGATGAACGACTCACACATTCGGCGGTTCAGAGTTAATCTGACAGCGGTGCAACGATCGGTTATTCGTGACGCTCGCCACCCGCTCGCCCCGAGCGGATCTCGTCCACCCACCACTCGACCGTGTCGGCCAGCGTCTGCTCGAGCGGGATCTCGGGCTCCCAGCCGGTGGCCTCGTGGAGGCGGGCGTAGGAGCCCCGCACCTCCATCACCTCGTGGGCGCGGCGCAGAGCCGGGTCGACCACGAGGTCGATCTCGACGCCGGCGGCGCGGCCGAGGGCGGCCACCAGCTCGGCGGCCGAGGCGGTGCGGCCCGAGCAGACGTTGTAGGCGCCGGGCTCGCCCTGCACTGCGAGGGCGCGGTAGGCGCGGACGACGTCGCGGACGTCGGTGTAGTCGCGCCGCGCGTCGGGGTTGCCGGTGACGACTCTGACCGGGTCCTCGCCGGCCACCAGCCCAGCCGCGGCCTGGCGGGCGAAGGAGGCGACGGCGTAGATGGGCTTCTGCCCAGGGCCGGCGTGGTTGAAGGCGCGCGCCCGGATCACGCGCAGGCCGTGGGCGTCCGCGTAGAAGCCCGCGAGCAGGTCGGCCCCGGCCTTGGACACGGCGTAGGGGTTCTGCGGGCGCAGCGGGGCGGTCTCGTCGACCGGCAGCGACGCGGGCGGGCCGTAGAGCTCGCCGCTGGCGACGACGACCACGGCCGCTGTGGGCGCCTCGGCGCGGACGGCCTCGAGCACGTTGAGCGTCATGGCGACGTTCTCGCGCAGGTAGGCCTCAGGCTCCTGCCAGGACCGTCCGACATGGGCGAGGGCGGCGAGGTGGTGGACCACCGCCGGAGCGGTCTCGCGCACCGCCCCCCGCACGGCGGCGGCGTCGAGCAGCTCCACCCGCAGCCCCGCAGTGCGCGACAGCTCGGCGACCTCGTCGCCGGCTTCGGCGCAGGCCGCCACGAGGTGCCCGCCGGCGAAGCCCGACGCTCCCGTGACGAGGACGCGGGTCAGGCGCTCAGTCGGCCGGACCGACGGCGACGAGGTGCTCGATCGATCCGTGGCCGTTCGAGGACACCGCGGCGTCGTCCATCGCGGGCGGAGCGTCGACGGGCGGGTTGAGCCGCCGCTCGATCTCGCCCAGCACGACCGCGAAGACGAGGTGGCGCCACGTGGCCTGGGCGAAGGCACGACCGCTGCGCCACAGCGGCGGGAAGTCGCCGCGCGCGGGGTGCAGGCGGTCGATCAGCGCCGTCGCGGGCCAGGTCGCTAGGTGCTCGACGAGCCCGGCGAGCGGACCGCGCGCGGCGGCAGGAACGGGCAGGCTGGGCGCGATGTTGGCGTAGAGCGCCCCGAACAGCGCGCCGTTGGCGACGTGGACGGCGAGACCGGCCGGGATCCAGGCCCGCTCGCGCGTGAGGAGCTTGCCGAGCAGTTCGACGTCGTCATGGTCGATGCCGAAGACGCGCTTGTCGAGCGGCTGCTGCGCCGCCCACGCCGCCGCGCCGGCCGCCCCGGCGAGAGCTCCTCGCAACGTACGTGTGCGGTCGAGCGCCATCGACGGAACTGTAACGAGCCGGCGATGGGTGGGTACCCGTGGTGTGAGCGAGACGCCCGCCACGATCGACCATGCCGCCCTGCACGCGCGGGCCCGCGAGAAGGGCGTCAACCCGCTCGTCTACTGGCTCGTCCGCGCCCTCCTCCAGCCGTTCTTCCATCTCTACTTCCGCCTGTCGCGGATCGGGCGCGAGCACGTCCCCGAGAGCGGCCCGGTCATCTTCGCGGCCAACCACCGGTCGTTCCTGGACCCGTTCGTCATCGCCACGATCGCGCGGCGCCCCCTGTACTACGTCGCCAAGAAGGAGCTCTTCCGCCACCGGCTGATCGGCTGGCTCCTGAACTCGCTCGGGGCCTTCCCGGTCGATCGGGGCAGGGGCGACGGCGACATGATCGCCACCGCCAAGGCGATCCTCGACCGCGGCGACGCGTTGCTCGTGTTCCCCGAAGGCACGCGCATCCGTCCCGGCGCCCTGGGGCGTCCCCGGCGCGGCGTGGGCCGGCTCACGCTGGAGACGGGCGCTCCGGTCGTCCCCGTAGCGGTGATCGGCACGGAGGCGGTCCGTCGCGGATGGCGGATCCGGCCGCACAAGGTGCGCATCCGCATCGGCAGCCCTGTGACCTTCCCGCAGGTGCAGGCCCCCTCCCACGAGCTCGCCGTCGCGGTCACCGACCGCATCTGGCCGTGCGTGATGCTCCAGTGGGAGTGGCTCGGAGGGATGCCGCCGTTGCGCCGCGCCGCAGTCGTCGGCGCTGGCTCGTGGGGCACCGCGGTGGCGGTCATGCTCGCACGCGCCGGCCTGGAGGTGGACCTCGGCTGCCGCACGAGCGAGCAGGCCGAGCGGGTCGCCGCCTCGCGCGTCAACGACGCCTACCTCCCCGGGGTCGAGCTGCCCCGGTCCGTCAACGTCCTGCGCGCCGCAGAGCTCGAGCCCTCGCGCCACGATCTCGTCTGCTTCGCGGTTCCCGCCGGCGCCCTCCCCAGCACGGTCGCCGCGCTGGGTGGCGCCATCGCCCCGCGCACGGGCCTGCTCGTCATGTCCAAGGGCCTCGTGCCCCCGCTCGGAACCCTCGCCTCCGCCTACGTCGCCGAGCGCGTGACCGCCTCGGCGGTCGGCGTCCTCGGCGGGCCCGCCCACGCCGCGGAGGCGCTCTCTGACGGAGCGTCGCTCGTGGTCGGGACCCACCAGCGCGCCTTCGCCCGCCAGGTGACCGACGCGCTCGACGCGGCCGGATTCGACGCCGCCTGGAGCTCCGACGTCGTGGGCGTCGAGCTCGCCGGATGTGCCAAGAACGCCGCCGCGCTCGCGGCGGCCGCGGCCGCCCCCACCGGGGCCAACGCCGCGGGGGCCGCGGCGGGGAAGGTGTTCGCCGAGGTCGACGCGCTCGCGCGCCACGAGGGCTCCCGGCCGGAGACCTTCGCCGGGCTCGCCGGCGCGGGCGACCTTGTCGCCACCGTGCTGGCCGACGGCTCGCGCAACCGGCGTGCCGGGGAGATGCTCAGCCGAGGCGTGCCCGCCGGCGACATCGCGCCCGCGCTCGGGCACGCCGCCGAGGCCGTCGACTGCGTACCGATGCTCGCCGAGCGCGTACGCGCCGCCGGCGTCGATGCCCCTGCCCTCGGCGGGCTCGCCGGGGTGATCGAGGGGCGGATGGAGGCGAGCAGCTGGGCGGAGTCGCTCACCGCGCCCAGGCCCGTGGCGTCGCGCCCCCCGCAGAAGGTCCGGGCCGCGTAGCCTCCATGCATGGCCACGGCTCCCGACCAGACGCCCGCCGCCAAGGCGCGCCTGGACGCCGACTTCACAGAGCTCTACCGGGCGCACCTGCGGGACGTCTACTCCTACTCCTACTACCGGGTGGGCAACCACCACGACGCCGAGGACCTGACCGAGCAGACCTTCCTGCAGGCCTACCGGCACTTCGAGCGGGCGCAGCGCGAGTCAGCTGGGCGGCCGTTGCGGCCGTGGCTGATCCGCATCGCCCACAACCTCGCGGCCAACTACTATCGCGACCGCTCGCGCAAGCCCCAGACCCCGATCGAGGACGCCGGCGTGTTGTCGGACGTGCACACGACGGAGTCGCTGGTCGAGGACCGCGACGACCTCAAGCGCATCCTCGGCTGCGTCGAGCGGCTCCCCGACGACCGTCGCGAGGCGCTGATCATGCGCTTCGCGCTGGGCATGGACAACCGCGAGATCGCGCGGGCGCTCGGCCGCACCGATGGGGCCACCAAGGTGTTGCTGCACCGAGCGATCCGCCAGCTCGAGGAGCTGATCAAGGCCGACGAGGGGCCGACCGGAGCTGAGGGATGAACGAGCGCGCCGTCGACATCGAGACCATGCTCCGGCAGGCGCTCGCGCCCGTCGAGCCGCCCGCCGGGCTCGAGGTGCGGCTCGAGTCGACCCTCGGCTCGCTGGTCGAGCTGGCCGCCGAGGAGCTCGAGTCCTGGGAGCTGTCCGCGATCTCCGATCCCAAGAACTGGCCTCGGATCGGGCGCCCCGCCGCCGCCGTCGTCGTCGGGGGCGCAGCTGCCGTCGGGCTGGTGCTCGTCCGCACGCAGCGCCAGCGCCACCGCCGCCGCGAGCAGTCGGCCAACCTGCTGGACCTGGCGGCCCGAACCCTGCGCGACACCCGCCGCGAGGTGCGCCGGCTGATCGACGACCTGCGCTGATCCGCTCGCCGGGGCGGTCGCGTAGAAGGTCCCAGGGATGAAGGCTCCGGACCTCCCAGACCTCCGTTCGCTTGCGGACGAGGACCTGATGCAGCTCATGCGGCGCGGCGACGCGCAGGCCTTCGAGCTCGTCTACGAGCGCCACTCGGGGCCGGCCTTCTCGCTCGCCTACCGCATGGTGGGGTCGCGCAGCTCGGCCGAGGACGTGGTGCAGGAGGCATTCCTGTCGCTCTGGCGCTCCGGCGCGCGCTACGACCGCGCCCGCGGCTCCGTCCGGACCTGGGTGCTGGGCATCGTCCATCACCGGGCCATCGACGCGCTGCGCCGCGCCATCGTCCATGACCGCCGCCGCGCGAGCGACGAGGGTGTGGAGGAGCGCTTCGAGGCACGCGATCGCACCGACGTCGAGGTAGCCCGTCGCGAGGAGGCCGACATGATCCGCGCGGCGCTGGACACGCTGCCGGCGGAGCAGTGCCAGGTCATCGAGCTTGCGTACTTCGGCGGCTTCACCCACACGGAGATCGCCGCGCTGCTCGAGACGCCGGTGGGCACCGTCAAGGGGCGGATGCGCCTGGGCCTGGAGAAGCTCCGCAACCAGCTGCGCCTCAGGGAGGTGGCCCCGTCATGAGCGCGTCCGCGCGCGACCACGACCGCTGGGCCGACTCGCTGGGAGCCTGGCTGCTCGGCGCGCTGCCCGACGACGAGGCGCGGGAGTTCGCGGCCCACCTCGAGGAGTGCCCGGTGTGCGGGCAGGACGCCGCATCGCTGCGGGTCGCCGCCGACGCGCTCCCCGCCTCGGCGCCGTCCCTGCCGGCTCCGCCCGAGTTGAAGGCGCGGATCATGGCGGTCGCCGAGCGCGAGGCCCAGCTGCTCGCGGCCGCCGGCGAGGGGGCGGACCAAGCCGAAGCCGCGCCGCGGCCGGCGCGTGGGCGCCTGCGCCGCCTCTCGCTGCGCCCCGCGCTCGTGCTCCCCGTCACGCTCGCCCTGCTGGTGATCGGCGGCGTCGCCGGCCTGCTCGGCGAGCAGCTCCTGCACGACGACGCGCGCACGGTCTCGGCCAGGCTCGACCCGTCGGTGGCGGTGCCCGGCGCCCGCGCGGACCTCGAGATCCGCGAGGACCGCGCGGTGCTCGTGGCCCGCAGGCTGCCGGCCCCGCCGCAGGGTCGCGTCTACCAGGTCTGGCTCGATCGCGGGGGCTCCACCCCCGAGCCGACCTCCGCGCTGTTCACGACCCGGGGCGACGGCTCGGCCTCCGTGGCCGTCCCGGGCTCGCTGCGGGGGGTCCGGCAGATACTGGTCACCGACGAGCCCACGGGCGGCTCCACGCTGCCCACGCGCAGGCCGATCATCAGCGTCACCCCCGCGTGAGGCCCTCGGCGGATCCGCAGGGCCCCTGCTAGCGTCGGCGCGGAGCTCTCGATGGCCACCTGCTACCGCCACACCGACCGCGAGACGGGCGTGTCCTGCTCGAGCTGCGGCCGGCCGATCTGCCCGGACTGCATGACGACGACTCCGGTCGGGATGCGCTGCCCCGAGTGCTCGCGGCAGCGCACACAGGTGCGCACGGCCGGCTCGATCGGCGGCGGCGACCCGATTCTCACCTACGTCCTGATCGGGATCAACGTCCTGATGTTCCTCGGGTCGCGGTCCGGGGGCGGCGCCTATCAGGACCTCGTGCTCGCTGGCCTGCCGGTCGCCGACGGGGAGGTGTGGCGCCTGGTGACCGGCGGCTTCCTGCACGCCGGGTTCCTCCACATCGCCTTCAACATGTACCTCCTCTACATCCTCGGCGGGATGCTCGAGCCCACCCTCGGGAAGCTGCGCTTCGGAGCGATCTACTTCACCTCGCTGCTGACGGGCGCGCTCGGCGCGATCCTGCTGACCGATCCCACGCGCGGCACGGTCGGCGCGTCGGGGGCCGTTTTCGGGCTCATGGGCGCGGGGCTGGTGATCCTGCGCGCTCGCGGGATCGACCCCATGCAGTCGGGCCTCCTGCCGACCATCCTGCTCAACCTGGCGATCAGCTTCCTCCCCGGTCTCAACATCTCGATCGGGGGCCACATCGGCGGTCTGGCGGGCGGCCTGCTGACGGGATGGATCGTCACCCAGGCCGCCAAGCGCCGCGTCTCACCGCTGCTCCCGGTGGCGGCCTGCGTGGTGATCGCCCTGGTGGCGGTCGGCGCCGCCTTCGCCGCGGCGACGGCGCAGGTCGACGCGCTGAGCGCCTAGAGCTCCACTGGGAGGGCGACACCCAGGGCCTCGGGCACCCGGTCAGGGTGCAGGATGTGGGCCATCAGCTCGAGGCCGTCGATCAGGCGCGGGCCGGGACGCGAGAAGTACGCGGCCGCGTCGACCGCCACGACGCGCTCGGCGCCGG
>DASQFQ010000058.1:0-15158 GCA_035633075.1 Solirubrobacteraceae bacterium
TGACGCAGGCGATGGCTACCAGGGCCGCGTGGTGGACGCGCCGATCGAGTTCCGCGCCCGGCCGGAGACGAGCTGAGATGACGCTGAGCCGCCGGCTCCTCGCCTCCCTCGCGGTCCTCCTCGCCGTCGGCGTCGTCGTCGTCGGCGGGGGCACGTACTCGGCGTTCTCCTCCTCCCCCGAGAGCAACGGCAACTCCTTCGCCGCCGGCACCGTGTACCTCAGCGACAACGACGCCGGCGCGGCCATGCTCTCGCTCACCAACGCAGTGCCGGGCAACAGCGACACGAGCTGCCTGAAGGTCACCTACGCCGGCTCGCTGCCCGCGACGGTCCGGCTCTACGGCTCCTCGTCGGGTGCCCTGGCCTCCTACCTCACCCTCACCGTGACCCGCGGGACCAACACGGCGCCCAGCTTCGACTCCTGCACCGGCTTCACCGCGGACGCCACGAACTACATCGGGGCCGGCACGGGCGTCGTCTACAGCGGTTCCCTCTCGGCCTATCCCACCGCGGCCAGCCCTCTCATCGAACCGACGGCGGGGGCGCCCGAGACGTGGACGGCGTCCGAGGTGCACTCGTATCGCTTCGTGATCTCGTTGGACAACAACCTCTCCGCGCAGGGACAGTCGGCGACTGCCAGCTTCACGTGGGAGGCGCGCAATCAATGACGGGCCCACTCGCTCTCCCCCGTCCGACGGCGGCCGCCATGCCGCGCGTATCGCCGCGGACCCCGGCGGCCCGCCAGCTGCGCGCTCTCGCAGCCTGGGCAGCGCTCGGCGGCGCCTTCGGCCTCGTGTTGCTCTGCCTCGCCCACCCCGTATTCGGCCTCCGGAGCTTCACGGTCATGTCGGGGAGCATGGAGCCGGCGATCCGGACCGGGGACCTGGTCGTCAACCGGCCGATCGCGGCCAGCGACGCGCGAATCGGGGACGTCATCACCTTCCACCCGCCGACCGGCCCGGATCGCGTCACCCATCGGGTCCACAGCATGATCGCGCGCGGGGGCTCCATGGTGTTCGAGACCAAGGGTGACGCCAACACGAGCCTCGAGAGCTGGAAGATCGGGCGCGACGGCCACATCGGCCGCGTCGTGCTGCGAGTCCGCCGCTTCGGCTGGGTGGTGGCCTGGCTGCGGCAGCCGGTCGTGCTCCTGCTGATCATCGTCCTGCCGGCCGTGGGATTGGGCATCTGGGAGCTGATCGCGCTTTGGCGCCCGGTTCGGCAGTCCCAGGAGAACGCATGATCGCGCCGCGTCCGCCGGGTCCATGAGCTCAGAGCGCCTCGGCGAACTCCGACGCCAGCTCGCGTAGGACGGCTGCCATCAGGAGCGGAAGACGGAACGCCCCGGGAAGTCCGCGTCCGCGCCGAGCGCCTCCTCGATGCGCAGGAGCTGGTTGTACTTGGCAACCCGGTCCGAGCGCGAGGGGGCGCCGGTCTTGATCTGCCCGCACCCCGTGGCGACGGCGAGGTCGGCGATCGTCGTGTCCTCGGTCTCGCCCGAGCGATGCGACATCACCGCGGTGTAGCCGGCGTCGCGGGCCATCGAGATCGCCGCGAGCGTCTCGGTGAGCGTCCCGATCTGGTTGACCTTGACGAGGATGGAGTTGGCGACGCCGGACTCGATGCCGCGTCGCAGGCGCTCGGTGTTAGTGACGAAGAGGTCGTCGCCGACGAGCTGGATGCGGTCGCCGAGCAGCTGCGTGAGCCCCTTCCAGCCGCCCCAGTCCTCCTCGTCCATTCCGTCCTCGATCGACAGGATCGGGTAGCGCGCGCAAACGTCGCCCCAGTAGCCGGCCAGCTCGTCGGAGGACAGCTCGCGACCCTCGTGCTCGAGGCGGTAGCGGCCCTGGTCGTGGATCTCGCTCGTGGCGGGATCCAGCGCGATGACGACGTCCTCGCCCGGGACGTAGCCGGCTCCCTCGATCCCCTGCACGAGAAGCTCCAGCGCTGCCTCGTTGGACTCGAGGTTGGGAGCGAAGCCACCCTCGTCGCCGACACCGCCGCCGAGCCCGCGGTCGTGCAAAATCGTCTTGAGCTGGTGGAAGACCTCCACCCCCGTCCTGAGACAGTCCGAGAACGACGACGCCCCCGCGGGGACGACCATGAACTCCTGGAAGTCGACGGAGTTGTCGGCGTGGGCACCGCCGTTGAGCACGTTCATCATCGGCACGGGCAGGATGCGCGCGGTGTCGCCCCCCAGGTAGCGCCACAGCGGGAGGCGCTCCTCCGCCGCGGCCGCCCGCGCCGCCGCCAGCGAGACGCCGAGGATCGCGTTGGCGCCAAGGCGACCCTTGTTGGGTGTCCCATCGAGGTCGATCAGCGCGCGGTCGAGGCCGCTCTGGTCGAGGACGTCGACGCGATGGACCGCCGCGGCGATCTCCCCGTTGACGTTGGCGACGGCGCGGCTCACGCCCTTGCCCATCCAGGCGTCCCCGCCGTCGCGCAGCTCGGTTGCCTCGAACTCGCCGGTCGATGCGCCCGAGGGCACCGCCGCGCGCCCCTGCGCGCCCGAGCGTAGGACCACGTCGACCTCGACGGTCGGGTTGCCACGCGAGTCGAGGATCTGGCGGGCATGAACGGTCTCGATCTGGCTCAAGGCAGCTCCAGTGTGGGTCTAGGACTCGGCGAGGCGGGCGCGAGCGTAGTAGCCGAGCTGCGCGTCGGGGGCGAGATCGCTCCAGGCGGCGCCGTCGCCTGCGGCGAGCGCCGCGGCGGACTCCACGCGGGTGCGAAAGCGATCGCTCGCCACGCGCAGGGCCAGCTCGGGGTCGACCCGCAACTTGCGGGCGACGTTGACCGCGGCGAAGAGGACGTCGCCCACCTCGTGGAACGCCGCCTCGGGGTCGCCGGCAGCCTCGCGCAGCTCCCCGAGCTCGCCCTCGACCGCCTCGTAAGGCACGCGCTCGAAGTCGAAGCCGCTCGAGGCGGCCCGGCGCTGGACCTTGCGCGCGTACAGCGGGCCCGGCAGCGTGTCGGGCACCTCGCCGAACAGCCCCTGCTCGCGCCCCGGCTCGCTCTGCTTGATCTGGTCCCAGTTGCGCAGGACCTCGCCGGCGGTCTCGGCCTCGACCTCCCCGAACACGTGCGGGTGGCGCCGGATCAGTTTCTGGCGGCAGTGCTCGGCGACCTCCGCCAACGATCCCGCGCCACGCTCCTCGAGCAGGAGCGCGAGGAAGTGGACCTGGAAGAGGACGTCGCCGAGCTCGTCGAGCAGCCTGGCGTCGTCGCCGCCGTGCGCCGCCGCCGCGAGCTCGTAGGCCTCCTCGACCGTGTGGGGCACGATCGAGCGCTCGTCCTGCTCCCGGTCCCAGGGACACTCCCGGCGCAGGCGACGGGTGAGCGCGTCGAGGCGCTCCACCGCCGCAGCGGACTGCGCGGGCTCGCTCAGCGGCCCTCGGGCGTCGGCTGTCCGGGCTGCTGCTGCCCGGGCTGCTGTGCGCCCGGGGTGGGCGTCGGGGTGGCCTTCGGGGCGTTCTTGCAGTCCTGGGTGCGGAAGCCCTCGCGGCATTCCGTCTTCTCCTTCCAGCGCTTGCGGAAGTCCTTGACGAACGCGTCCAGCGCCTTCTGCTGGTTCTGGGAGGCGAGCGTCTGCCTGATCGTCGCCTTGGCCTGCTCGAGCGTCTGCTGGGAGGCCGGCGTGATCTTCGAGACCTCGAACACGTAGTGGCCGAACTGGGTCTTGACCGGACCGGTCAGCTTGCCCTTTGAGGCCTTGAAGATCGCCGCGTCGAGCGCCTTCTCCTGCTGGCCCTTGGCCACCCCCGGGAGCTTGCCGCCCTGGGCCTTGGAGGCCTGGTCGATCGAGAAACGCTTGGCGACCCTGGAGAACGATTGGCCGCGGTCGAGCGCGCGCTTGGCCTGCTCGGCCTTGGCCTGGCCCTTGGTGAGGACGATCCGCAGGTCGCGGCGCTCGGGCTGCGCGAAGCGCGCCTTGTTCTTGTCGTAGAACGCCTTGATCTGGGCGTCCGTGACCTTGTCCTTGCCCTTGGTGACCTTCTCGCGGATCTTGTTCGAGAGCGCGTCGAGCCGGACGCGGAGCAGGATGTCGTCCTGCGTCTGGCCGGAGTCCTTGAGGAACTTCGCGAAGTCCGCGTCCTTGGGGAACGCCTGCTTGCGCTGCTTGTCGAAGGACTTCTTGATCTCGGCGTCGGTGGCCTTGACCTTCATCTCCTTGGCCTCTCCCTCGATCCACCGGAAGGAGATCAGGAGCTGGAGCACCTGGTCGCGCAGGCCCTGGTACTCCTGCTTGCACTGCGTCTTGAGCTGGGTGTCGGTGACCTTGGGCTGGCCCTTGGCCGGCTTCGGGGTCGTCTTGCGCTTCTGCGTCACGCACTGGGCGAACTCCGGGGGCTTGGGCGCCACCGCGGTGGGCTGGCCCCCGGCTTTGGAGGCGACGGTGAGCCAGTGGTCGAAGCTGGACTTCTCGATCGCGTCGCCGTCAACCTCGGCGACGGCGTTTCCGGGCACGCCTCCGCATCCGGCGAGCACCGCCGCGGGCACAAAAAAGGCGCACAGCGCCAATAGGACCAGGTTCGTCTTCTTCATAGGGGATCCGAGGGTAGCGAACGTGCGATCAAGGGCGCCTAAGGCACGCTAGGCCGCCTCCGCCTGTACGGCGAGCAGCGCGTCGGCGGCCCTCACGACGGCCGGGAAGCGCTCGGCGGGGTCGTCGGGGACGCGCATCGAGAGCTGCGACTTGCCCGACTCGTACAGTGCCCCCGGGATCGCGGCGTGGAGCCTCCTGGCGCGCACGGAGTCCAGCTCGATCGGGGTCACCGCGAGGCGTCCCTGGCGGAACGTGACGGTTCGGGCACCGGCCTGGCCGAGCTTGATGCGCGCCTGCTGGAGTGAGATGAGGTTCTCCAGCGGCTCGGGCGGCTCCCCGAACCGATCGGTTAGCTCGGCCCGCAGCTCCGCGAGCTCGCCGACCTCCCGGGCGGCCGCGATCCGGCGGTGGACGTCGACCTTCGCCTGCTCGTAGGGGATGTAATCCACGGGGATGTAGGCATCGACGTTGACGTCGAGGCGGACGGGCTCGGGGAGGTCCTCCTCGTCGAGCTCCCCCTCGGCGGCCAGCGAGCGCACGGCCTCGTCGAGCATCTGCATGTAGAGCTCGAAGCCCAGCGCGGCGACGTGGCCCGACTGCTCGTCGCCGAGCAGGTTGCCGGCGCCGCGCAGCTCGAGGTCGCGCATGGCGATCTTGAAGCCCGCGCCCAGCTCGGTGTAGTCCGACAGCGCGGACAGGCGGTTGGCCGCCTCTTCGGTCAGGGCACCGGCGCTGGGGTAGAGCAGGTAGGCGTAGGCACGCTCGTGCGAGCGCCCGACGCGCCCGCGGATCTGGTAGAGCTGGCTGAGCCCGAAGACGTCGGCGCGCTCGACGACCAGCGTGTTGGCCTGCGGGATGTCGATGCCCGACTCGATGATGCTGGTGCAGACCAGGACGTCGGCGTCGCCGCGCAGGAATTCCATCATGCGCTGCTCGAGTACGCGCTCGTCCATCTGCCCGTGCGCGACCGTGAATGAGAGGCCGGGGCACAACGCGCGCAGCCGCTCCGCGGTCTGATCGATGTCCTCGATGCGGTTGTGCAGGAAGAACGCCTGCCCGCCGCGCCGCTTCTCGCGCTCGAGCGCCTGCTTGACCAGCGGCTCGTCGTACTCACCGACGTAGGTCTTTATCGGGCGGCGCCCCTCGGGTGGGGTCTCGATCAACGAGATGTCGCGGATGCCCGCCAGCGACATCTGCAGCGTGCGCGGGATCGGCGTGGCGCTCATGGAGATCACGTCGACCTTGAGCTTGAGCTGGCGCAGCAGCTCCTTCTGCTTGACCCCGAAGCGCTGCTCCTCGTCGACGATGAGCAGCCCCAGGTCCTTGGCGCGCACATCGCGCGAGAGCACGCGGTGCGTGCCGATCAGGATGTCGGCGCGGCCCTCGGCGAACGCCTTGACCGCGCTGCGCTGCTCGGCGGGCGGGCGGAAGCGCGAGACGTGCTCGATCGTGAAGGGGTAGTCGCGCAGGCGCTCGACGAAGGTGCCGAAGTGCTGCTGGGCGAGGATCGTGGTGGGGACGAGCATCATCACCTGCTTGCCGGCGTTGGCCGCCTTGAAGGCGGCGCGCAGGGCCACCTCCGTCTTGCCGTAGCCGACGTCGCCGCAGATGAGGCGGTCCATCGGGCGCTCGCCCTCCATGTCGCCCTTGACGTGCTCGATCGCGTCGCGCTGGTCGGGCGTCTCGGTGTAGGCGAAGGCGGTCTCGAACTCCCGCAGCCAGTCCGAGTCGGGCGGGAAGGCGAACCCCCGCCGGCGGCGCCGCTCGGCATAGAGGTTGAGCAGCTCGCCGGCCAGCTCCTGCGCCGCGCGCCGCGCACGCGCCTTCATCGTCTCCCAGCGGGTCCCGCCCAGCTTGGAGAGCGGCGGGTGCTCGCCGCCCGCGCCGACGTAGCGCGAGATCTTCGCAAGCTGGTCGACGGGCATGAACACCTTGTCCGCGCCCTGGAACTCGAGGTTGAGGTAGTCGCGCGTGACGCCCGCCACCGTCTTGGTATCGAAGCCCGCAAAGCGCGCCAGGCCGTGGTCCTCGTGGACGACGATGTCGCCGGTGCGCAGGTCGGCGAAGGACCGCAGCAGCCCGCGGCCGCGGCGCGCCGGACGCTCGACGCGGCCGCGCCGGTGGATCAGCCGGTGCTCCGGGATCGCGGCCAGCCTGAGCGGCGGCGACACGAAGCCGTCGCGCAGGTTGGCCTCGGCGAAGACGAGGCTCCCCGCGTCGGCGCCGGCGTCCCAGCTCGCGCGCAGGCGGTCGAGGTTGTAGGCCGCGCGCTCGCCCGAGCCGCGCTGCGGCCACGCGACGAGCGTCGTGTAGCCCGAGCGCGTGAGCTTCTCGAGCTCGGGCTCGGCCTCGCGTAGTGAGCGCGCCGCGAAGTCCGCGGCCTGGGCGCGGAACTCGAGCGGTTGGGAGCCCGAGATCGAGGATAGCCGCAGCGGGGCTCGCTGCTCGAGCGCCGCGAGGATCGCCGCCGGATTGACGTAGAGATGGTGGGCGTCGGAGTCGTGGAAAGCCGCGCAGACGTCGTCCCAGTGGTCGCGCAGCGACGGCTCGACGTCCTCCTCGGAGGCGATCACCACGTCGGTGTCGGGCGGGAGCAGGTCCAGCAGCTCGCGGAAGCGGTCGACGGGCAGCAGCTCGGCGACGTCGGGACGGTCCTCGGAGGCCTCCAGCGCCGCGATCTCGGCCAGCTCGCGGTGCTCGGCTGCCAGCTCGGCCGCGGGGGCGATCTCGACCGCCTCGGCCTGCCCGAGCGAGCGCTGGGTGAAGGTGGAGAACCAGCGCAGCGACTCGATCTCGTCGTCGAAGAGATCGACCCGAACCGCGCGCTCCTCGGTCGCGGGATAGATGTCGAGCAGCCCCCCGCGGACGGCGAACTGCCCGCGGTCCTCGACCTGGTCGACACGCTCGTAGCCGGCGGCCGCGAGATCGGCGGCGGCCTCGTCGAGGTCGAGCAGCTCGCCCACGCGAAGCGTGAACCCGTGCGGGCGCAGCGCCGGGTCGGGGACCTTCTCCGACAGGGCGACGGCGGAGACGACGATGACCGGGGCTGCGGCCCCGCCGTCACGGTCGAGCACGGCGTCGAGGGCCGCCACGCGTAGGCCAACGAGGTGCGCCGGCGGGGCGAGGTGGGACTCGTAGGCCACACCGCGGCTCGGGTAGAAGCGCACGGCGCGAGGGCGCAGCCACGCGCGCAGGTCGGCCGCGAGGTCGCGCGCCGCCCGGTCGTCACCCGCGACGACCACCGTTGGGCGACGCGTGTCGCGGTCGGCGACGGCCGCGATGAGGAACGCCCGCAGCGACTGCGAGACGAAGGCTTGCGCGCCCGGCTGCAAGAGCCGGTCGGCGTCGGGATGGTGCTCGAGATGGCGGAGGAGCGGGCGCAGCGACATGGGTGCGAGCACGCCGAAACGGCCGCGCGGAGCCGCGCGGCGGGGTGCTCGCCAGAGTCTACGAGGCGGCCGCGAGGTAGCGGGCGCGCGCCCAGCCGGCGGTGTCGAGCAGCCCGCGGGGCACGGTTGGGGGGACCGGTTCCCACTCGAGCCCATCCCACTCATCGGCCGCCCGCTCGCGCGCGTCCGCGAGCGAGGCGCTGCCGGGCGGCGTGTAGGGCACTTCGGGCAGCCGGTCGCCGTAGGCGTGCACGAACCATGCGCTGCCGGTGACGCCGGCGTGGACGTGCCAGCCGGGCTCCTCGCGCTCCTCCACCAGCAGCAGCACGGTCTCGCCGGCTGCGGCGGTCAGCCGGGCGCCCGGGAGCCGGCGCGCCTGCAGGCGCGGCAGGACGACGAGGCCGCGCAGCAGGGCGTTGGCGGCCTGGATGCCCTCGGGTGAGATCGGGAACCGCTCGGCCGGCACGAGCGGCGCATCCGCGTGCCAGACGCCACAGAAGCCCGCGCCGAAGCCGGCGTGGTGGGAGGCGGCGCTCCAGTCGACGAAGCGCCCGGCCACCGGCTCGGGCTCCCACACGCGGCTGTAGGGGTCGAGGCAGCCGGCGGCGCCGTCAGGCGGCGGCGGGGCCGCCGGCCGAGGGGGCTCGTGATGCGAGCGTCGCCAGAGGCGCAGGCCCATGGGTACTCATGTCGGCCTCCGCTCCCAGGATGTTGAGCCGCACAGCTCGACCGTCCCGGTCGCGCCGCATCACGGTCCCGCCAAGACCAGCCGCTCGGCGTCGTCGCTCGCGCGCTCGATGAGCGTACGCACCTCCTCTGCCGGGCGCCGCCACTTGCCCAGCACGTGGCCCGAGACGATCTCGGGGTCCGTGGTGTCGGGGCGGCCGACCCCGACACGGATGCGATGGAAGTCGGCGCCTCCGAGCTCCGAGCGCAGAGACTTCAGCCCGTTGTGGCCGGCCAGGCCCCCGCCTAGGCGCACGCGGATGTCCCCGAAGGGCAGGTCGATCTCGTCGTGGATCACGACGATGCGGTCGAGCTCGAGCCGGTAGGCGCCGCGGGCGGGGCCGACGGAGCGGCCGGCGTCGTTCATGTAAGTCTGGGGCTTGAGGATGGCCACGCGCGGGCCGCCGGGGTTCGTCCGGCCCTCCACCAACTCGCCCGCGAACTTCTTCTTCGGCTTCGACAGGTCCCAGCGCGCGATCAGCGCGTCGGCGACCTCGAAGCCGACGTTGTGCGGGGTGCCCGCGTAGCGCAAGCCGGGGTTCCCGAGGCCGACGACGAGCCAGTCGACCGGAGTGGATGCGAAGAGCTTCAGCTCTCGTCGGAGGCCCGCGAGGAGGCGTCGCCGCCCCCCGCAGCGTCACCGGCTCCGCCTCGTCCTTCCGCCTGGGCCTCCGCCCCGGTTTCCGCCCTACCGGCTTCGCCTGCTCCCTCGGCGGGGGGCTCGATCGGCTCGCCGTCCTCGCCGACCAGCTCGGTCTCGGTCTCGATCTCCTCCTCGACCGGCTCCAGGGTCGGCGGGGTGATCGTGGCGATGACGGTCTCCTCGGGGTCGTCGAGCAGCGTCACGCCCTCGGGCAGGGCGACTGCGGAGAGCGTCACGGTGGCGTTCATCTCAAGGCCAGAGACGTCGTGGACGATCGAGTCCGGGATGTTGTCGGGGAGCGCCTCGATGTTGAGCTCGCGCGTCTCCTGGCTGAGCACGCCGCCCTCCGAGACGCCGGGCGACTCGTCGCCGCCGGTCAGCTCGAGCACGACGACGGCGTGGATCGGCTGATCCATGCGGACGCGCAGGAGGTCGAGATGGATGGCCTGCCCGCGCACGGGGTGGTTCTGGACGTCCTTGACGATCACCGGCGTGGCACCGGCGCCATCGATCGAGAGGTCGAGCACCGCGCCGGAGTGGGCGAGGGTGTTGCGCAGGATGCGCGCGTCGACCGCGAAGGTCAGTGGGTCATCGCCGCCGCCGTAGACGACCCCGGGCACGAGGCCCTCGCGGCGCAGGCGCCGCGTCGAGCGGGAGCCCCCGACAGCACGGGAGGCGACGTCGAGCGCAGCGTGGTCTGAGCGTGCCATGGCCGCGGTGATGCTAGCGAAACGGGTTCAGCTGAAGGCCCCGGACGGGTAGATTGGGAGCCATGTCGCCCGACGCCGAGCTGATGCTCATCTTCGGCGCGCTGCACCTGATCGCCATCGCGCTCGGCGTGCTGCTGTTCGTGATGTTCCTGCGCTCGGAGACCACCAGCTCGTGGCAGCCGCCCGAAGACGAGGACGGCGGCGGGGGCGGTAGCGACCGCGTGTCGGACCGGCCCAAGAGCTCTCCGCCCGGCGGCCTGGCGCTGCTCGACGCGGTGCCGCCCCGGATCCGCCTGCGCTCCCACGAGCGCCTGGGCGACCTCACGCCGCGGCCCGACCGCCGGCCGAGCCGCGAGCCGGCGCCTCAGCGGCGCCCGGCCCGGTGCGACTGACGGGCTAGCCGCCGGGCGCGGGTGCGGCGGGAGGGGGAGGCTGCGGAGGGCCGGGGGGCACGAACTGCTGCGTCGTCGAGTAGGACCGCTGCAGGTCGGCCCAGGCGGGCTTGCGCGAGAGGGCGCCGTAGCGCAGCAGGCCCTTCTGGTGTACGGGCGGCTGCGGGCGCGGGTTGCCGCCCTCCCAGCCCGGACGCACGCGGAACTCGTTCAGCGCCCAGTAGATCGCCCCGCTCAGCCACGGCTTGGTCGCGTAGACGCCCAGGTGGTAGTTCACGAAGTCCTGCTGGAAGGCCCAGGTGCCCTTCTCCTCGACGGGGCCGTCCCGGTTGGCCTCCGCGCCGAACTCCGAGACCACCAGGCCCTTGCCGGGGTAGCACTGGCGCACGGAGTCGAGGTAGGCGCTCAGCTTGGTGCGGTCGAAGATCGTCCCGTTGGGGCCGGGGTACCAGCCGAAATACTCGTTGACGCCGATGACGTCGAGCGGCTGGTACTCGGGCTGGCAGCCGATGCCGGGATAGCCGGCCACGGCGATGCCGACCGGCCGCGTCGGATCGAGCGCCTTGGCCTGGGCCACCGCGCGCTTGATGTAGGAGCCCTGCACCGGCCCGGGTCGCGCCGAGAGCTCGTTGGCGATCGACCACAGCATCACCGACGGGTGGTTCTGGTTGGCGAGGATGTTCTTCTCGAGCTCCTTGGCCGCGAGCTCGCGGACGAGCTCCTGCTTGAGGTACTTGGTCTTGATCGAGTAGACCGGGACCTCCGACCAGATCAGCAGCCCCTGCTTGTCGGCGAGCTCGTGCATGTAGGGATGCAGCGGGTAGTGCGTGCGCATGAGCGTCGCGCCGAGTGCCTTGGTCTCGGTCACGAGACGCCGGCGGACGGCGTTGTCGATCGCGAAGCCCTGGTTGCGGCTGTCCTCGTGCAGGCCGATGCCGCGGAAGTTGACGTACTGGCCGTTGAGCACCAGCCGGCCGTTGAAGCCGACCTTGATCGAGCGGATGCCGGTGTTCAGGACGTAGGTGCCGACCGTGCGCTTGCCGACCTTGGCCTGCAGGCTGACCGGGTAGAGGTTGGGGGTCGCCGGGGACCACAGGCGCGGCTTGGGCACCTTGAAGGTCGTGACGAACGCGCTCACCCCGCCGCGGGGGATCCCCCTCGTGCCGAGCTTGATCGAGCGGGTGCCGAAGCGCCCGCTGACCCTGACGCGCTCACCCCGGGGCCGCACGTTGCGCAGGGCGACCTTCATGGCGATCGTGGCGGCGCAGGTTCCGCAGCTCAGGCGGGGCTGCACGCGCACGTCCTTCCAGTCGACCGAGTCGAGGCGCTTGAGGTAGACCTCGCGCAACAGCCCGCTGTAGTTCCACCAGCCGCCCGTGGGCAGGTTGTTGACGGCCAGGCCCGAAGGCGGGAAGTCGGTTCCGCGCCGACGTGAGTCCACCCGGATGACCAGGCGGTTGGTGCCGCGGCGCTTCAACCCCGGCAGGCGGAACTCGAACGGGATGTAAGCGCCGCGGTTGGTGCCGACGCGGCGGCCGTTGAGCCACACCCGCGATCGGTAGTTGACCGACTCGAAGCGCACCGCCCACGCGAGCGTCCCCTTGGCGCTGGGCAGCTCGAAGTCCTTGCGGTACCAGCCGATGCCGCCTTGCATCGAGCGCACCGAGTCGTCCCCGAGATTCCAGGCGTGGGGCACCTTGACCGGGCTCCAGCCCTGGCGCCCGATCTGCTTCTGAAAGCCCTCCCGCAGGCCGACGCCGCTGGGGTCGAGGCGGAGCAGCCACTCGCCGTCGAGGAGGTAGCGGCCGCTGGGGCCGTCGTCGTAGAGGGCCTTGGCGGCGGGACGGAAAGCCGCCGCAGCGGCGGCGGGCAGGGCGAGCGTCACGAGGGCGATCGCGGGCAGGATGAGTCCGAGGGCGCGCCGCATCACGCGGCATCTCAACACAGCGTCCGGCCGGAAGTCGCGCTCTCCGCGATGGTCAGTGGCATGACCCGTCGAGGGCGATCGGGTTCGATAGCGCCAGCAGCTCCACCCCGCCGCCGGTCAGCGGGCCCTCGCGACGGACGCGGACGCACTGCACCACCGGCAGCCCGCCGCCCGCGCGCCACGCCGCCCGGCCCGAGCCCGCGCGGCGGGTCAGCGACAGCCGCACCGAGGGCCGGTAGTTGAGGATCAGGACATCCCCGGGGCGGCGCAGGCGGGCGACGCGGTCGCGAGCCGTCCGTGCGCATGCGGGCTCACGGGCGCAGGCCGGAAGCCGCTCGAGCACCGCGTCGGCATCGCCCCGTGCCTGGGCGCGCAGCACCTCGAGGACCTTCGTCCGCTCGACCCCCTGGCCGGTGAGGGCACGCGCGAGCAGGAGGGAGACGCCCAGGAAGACGAACCCCCCGAAGACGATCGCGGTGATCGCGCTGGCGCGGCGCATGGCCGCCCAGTGTGACTAGCCGGCCTCGGGAAGGTCCTCGCCGCTGAGCTCGAGGAAGCGCTGCACCGACGCCTCCTGCTGGCGCAGCTGCTCCCCGACCCGTTGCGCGTGCTCGGCCGCCAGCTCCAGGAAGTCATCGAGGCAGCGCTCGGGGTCGTCAGGCAGCGGATAGACGCGAGCGACGTCCTGCTGGGCGCAGGCGATGCCCATCGGCGGGCGCCCCGCGGCCAGTGGCCGCGCGCCGCACACCGCGGTCACGACGATCCCCTTGTCGCGCGCCACGAGCGCGGCGGGCAGTAGGCGGTGGGCCGGGAGGCGGACGTGGAGGTCGAGGCTGCGGTCGAGCGTCACCGTGGCGTCGGCGAGCACCTCGAATGGCTCGCGCCAGATGTCGAGGACGGTGTCCGCGCCCACCAGCGCGTCGCGCATCGCACCCGCCTGCTGGGCGTAGAGCTCCTCGGCCTCATCGCGGTCGCGCGCGGCGGCGAGGTCGAGGTCGCAGGGCACGCGCAGCAGCTCGTCGGCGCCGACGGCGGATCCGGCGCCACGGCCGCCGTGGGCGACGTAGGTCTGGATCGTCCCGAGGTCGCGCCGGCCGTGGAAGACGACCGTCAGGGCCTCGCACAGCGGCAGCCCGCTGACTCGCAGCGCGACGGCCGCCGATGCGTCCTGGTCGATCAACGCACGTCGGAGCAGCTCCTCTGCCTGATGGTCGTCCATGTCCCCTTATCGGCTCGCCGTCCATCATTGTTACCCGCTCGGAGGACAAATGGGTAGCCTCCGCCCCCGATGACGCTCCTCTACAAGCCCATCGGGATCGTCCTCGGCATCCTCAGCGGCCTGGTCGGCAAGCGGATCTTCGACTTCCTCTGGACGAAGATCGACGACGAGGAACCGCCCAAGGGGACCACGCAGGTCGCGCCGTGGTCGAAGATCCTCACCGCCGCGGCGATCCAGGGCATGATCTTCAAGACCACGCGCGTGGTCGTCGACCGCTACGGCGCCGTCGGGTGGCACTACCTCACCGGCGTCTGGCCCGGCGAGAAGCGCCCCGACCCCGACGAGTAGCCCCGCCCGCCCTAGCGGCGGCCGCCGCGCAGCACGAACCCGCGCTCGGCGAGCGTCGCCAGCGCGTCCTCGAACCCCGCGAAGTCACGGGCGAGCAGCCGGTCGATCGGCCGGCCGGACGGGCCCTCGCGACGCACCCACCGACGCAGCACCGTAGGGCCCGCGTGCAGCTCGGCGTCGGCGAGGAGGTCGAGCAGGATCGGCAGCTCGGGCCGGTGGTCGAGGTCGCCCGAGACCACGGCGAGCGGGTCGGCGTCCAGCACGGCGAGCAGCTCGTCCTCGCTCAGGTCCAGCAGCCCTTGCAGGCGCGCCGCGCTCAGAACAGCTGGTTCTCGGAGGGGTGCGCCACACGGCCAAGCTACCCCATGACGACGTGGATTCGACCGCTGGTAGATCGCTCTCGACCGCTGGGTGTCGGGCGGCGACTGTCGCGCGCGACTGTCGCGCGACCCGGCGGAGTCGATCGCCGCCACTCGAGTTTCGTCACGGCCCGTCCGGCATGACGGTGGCAAGGCAGAGTGGACCTGCCGCTCCGCTCCGCCGCTCGGGCATCGAAAGCCGAGGAGGCCGCCTGCGAAGGTCATCCGATGATCAAGACCGTCGCCGGCAGGGCTCACGGTCACGGGCATCGCACGGGCGGTGGGACACCCACGCCGCTGCCCGCGTGATAAACCCGCATCGCGCCCCCGCGCGAGGCGTCGCGGCAGGAAACACGTGCTCGCGCACGAGATGCTCGCGCGCGAGGTCCCGGCACCCCACGCCCGAATCGCGACCGAGCGTCAGGGCGGCCCGCGGCGCTACGACGGCGGCCCTTGTTTCCGGAGCCCTACTACCAGGCCGAGATCGATGGAGGCACCCCGGCACGCCCAGCCGATCTGGACGACATCGGCCGGATGCCGTGCCCCGGACGTCGACTGGTCCCCCAGTGCTGGCGCCCCGGCAGCAGTCCTCATGCCGCTTCGGGCACGCCATCCAGTTCTCGGCAACGACGGCTACCACTCCAATCCACCTGCCGCGCCCAGCCACATCCACATCTCTGGGCCTCTCCCCTGTCGGCGTCGACGGAACTGGTGTCCACGCAGCGGGTACCGGTCGGTCGGTGATGGCGGCGCCGTCGAGGCTCGTCGTCGTCGGGCGAGCGGGTCGGAGGCTAGCCATCGCGCTCGGTCAGCTCGACGGCCAGAGCCGTCGGCCCGTCGCCGTTGATCGGGACGAGGTCCTGCGGGCAGGCGGAGACCACGACGCGGCAGGGGCGCTC
>DASQFQ010000059.1:0-7184 GCA_035633075.1 Solirubrobacteraceae bacterium
CCAGCTCGACGGTGCCGTCGGGGCCGGCGGACGGGGACAGCAGTCCGGGCGCGAGGCGAAAGATCGCCCCGATATTGACCTCCTCGCCCGGACGCGGCGCCGTCCACGTCCAGTCATAGCCCCAGTTTGCGAGCGCCCCGAGCACGGGCGTCAGGTCGCGCGAGCGTTCGGTCAGCTCGTAGTCGACGCGCGGAGGCACCTCGCGGTAACGCTGGCGGGTCAGTAGCCCGTCCGCGACCATCCGGTTCAGGCGCGAACGCAACTGCTCGGTGGAGATGCCGGGCAGCACCCTCTGCAGCTCGACGAAGCGGCGTGGCCCCCCCGCGAGGTCGCGGATGATGAGCAGCGTCCACTTGTCCCCGACGAGGTCGAGGGCGCGGGCGTCGGGCGACCATTGGTTATAGGGGTGACGCTTGGGCGGAGGTGCGGTGGGAATGGTCGAACCCCTCGAATTCGTTGGCAGGTCAGCCCTTGGCCAGCATACCCTGAACCAAGGCGGACATTGAAAGCCCGGAGCCGCCAGTTTTCCGCTGGCGCGTCGTTTGACCCCCTAGGGCAGGCTGCCGGACACCGGCGGCCGTACGGACGCACAAGGCGGAAGACGACGATGGGTGAACTGATCGATCTTGCGGAGCGCAGGGCGGCCATGCGCGGGCGCATGCCACGGCGGGAGCCGGCACGCGCGCAGCTCTACTTCGACCTCGCGTGCCCCTTCACGTATCTCGCCACGGAGCGGGTCGAGCGGAGCTTCGACCACGTCATCTGGACGCCGGCGTGCTCGGCGACCCTCCAGCGCGGCTTCCTCGCCGCCGACCTGGAGGCCCGGGAGCTGGTGCGCGCCGCGGCCGAGCAGCGCGCCGCCGCCCTGCGACTGCCGCTGATCTGGCCTGAGCGCTTCCCGCTCGACGTCCGTGCCGCCATGCGGGCGTCTGGCTTCGCGGCCGAGCAGGGCCGCGCGGGCCACTTCGTGCTCGCCGCCGGGCGGCTGGCCTTCTGCGGCGGGTTCGACCTCGACGACCCCGAGGTGCTCGCGGAGGCCGCCGCGGCAGCCTCCGTACCGCTCGCCGGGTGTCTGCGGGCGGCGCGCGATCCCCGGCGCGACGGGCCGATGGAGGCGGCCGGACGGCACCTGCTCGCCGCCGGCGCCGACCGGCTGCCGGCGCTGCGCGTGGGGCGGTCGCTGTTCTCGGGCGAGACGCGGGTGGGTGCTGCGGTGGCCGCGGCGCGAGCTAGCGGGGCGGTGGTCGCGCGGGTCTAGCGAGGGCCGCCGGTTACGGGCTGACCAGCCCGGCGAGGATCTGCGCGTTCATCGCGTCCACGGTGTCGGGCCGTTCCTCGTCGTCCTCGCCGAGCGCCAGGTTGGCGTGTGCCAGATCCGACTCGTTGAGCAGGAGGTCGAGGTCGGCGTAAGGTGTGTGGCTCGCCGGGATGATCGTCAGTGAATCCATGCTTCGACGGTAGACCGGTGGGTCGCGTGGCGCACCCTCCGAACGGCCCCTCACCCCCCGACCGGGGGGGATAGATTGGCCGGATGACCATCGAGACCACCACCCTCCATGGCGGCAGACTGGTCGCGCGGCGCCTCGCCGCCCATGGCGTCTCCAAGCTCTTCACGCTGTCCGGCGGCCACCTTTTCTCGATCTACGACGGGTGCCGCGAGGAGGGGATCGACATCGTCGACGTCCGGCACGAGTCCGCCGCTGCATTTGCCGCCGAAGGCTGGGCAAAGGTCACGCGCGAGCCGGGCGTGTGCGCCCTCACCGCCGGCCCGGGGGTCACCAACGGCATGAGCGCGCTGGGCTCCGCGCTTCAGAACCACTCGCCCATGCTCGCGCTCGGCGGCCGGGCGCCGGCGATGCGCTGGGGGCAGGGCTCGCTGCAGGAGATCGATCACATCCCATTCGTGCGCCCGCTCACCCGCTTCGCCGCCACGGCGGGTTCGACCGCCGAGATCTCGGGCCTCGTCGACGAGGCCTGGGCGGTGGCGCTGCGGCCCCACTCCGGCCCCGCGTTCGTCGACTTCCCGCTCGACCACGTGTTCATGAAGGCCGAGGAGCAGCCCGAGGACAACCCGCCGGCGAGGGCGGCCCCGGCGCCGGACCTCGGCCGTGCGCTCGCGCTGCTGGCCCAGGCGGAGCGGGCGGTCGTGATGGCCGGGACCGACCTCTACTGGGGCCATGGCGAGGACGCGCTGCGCGAGCTCGTGGAGGCGTGGCGGATCCCGGTGTTCCTCAACGGCCTGGCGCGCGGCTGCATCCCCGCCGACCACGAGCTCTTCTTCTCGCGCGCGCGAGGCGCCGCGCTCAAGGGCGCCGACGTGGCGCTGGTCGTCGGCGTGCCGATGGACTTCCGGCTCGGTTTCGGTGCGTCTTTCGGCGAGGACACCGAGATCGTCGCGATCGACGTCGCCGAGCCCGAGCGCGACCACCCTCGCCGCCCGGCCGTGGAGCTCTACGGCGATCTGACGGAGATCCTCGGCGGCCTGGCCGGCGGCGGCAGGGACACGTCGGCGTGGCTGGAGGAGATCGGCCGGGTCGAAGCCGAGAAGCGCGAAGCCGAGCGCGAGCAGCGGGACGATCCGCGCGCACCGTTGCACCCGCTCCGGCTCTACGCCGAGCTGGGCCAGGTGATCGACCGCGACGCGATCGTGATCGGCGACGGCGGCGACTTCGTGTCGTACGCCGGTCGTGTCATCGACTCCTACGCGCCCGGCTGCTGGCTCGATCCCGGCCCGTTCGGCTGTCTCGGCGCCGGTCCCGGCTACGCGCTCGCCGCCAAGCTCGCGCGGCCCGACCGGCAGGTGGTGCTGCTGCTGGGCGACGGCGCCTTCGGGTTCTCGGGGATGGAGTTTGACACCCTGGCCCGGCACGGCGTCAACGTCGTCGGCGTGATGGGAAACAACGGCATCTGGGCGCTCGAGAAGCACCCGATGGAGTTCCTCTACGGCTATTCGGTCGCCGCCGAGCTGCGGCCCGAGACGCGCTACGACCTGATGGTCGAGGCGCTGGGCGGCCACGGGGCGCTGGTCCGGTCGCCCGAGGAACTGCGCCCGGCGCTCGAGCGGGCCTTCAGCGCGGGCACGCCGGCGCTCGTGAACGTGCTCACCGACCCCGCCGTCGCCTACCCACGCTCCACCAACCTCGCCTGAATCGCTTCGGGCCGCTTAACCGAGAAGCCGCCCGCGGCGGGGCGGGCGGCTTCACGTTTTGGCCCCGTCCGGACGGGCAGGGGTACGTGCCATTGGGGGCCTTTTGGGTGACCCGAGCGGCGGGAGGCGCCGTTGATTCGGCATCGCGCGGGTCTATGCGCCGGCGGACGACGGCGGGAGGCACGACCGCCCTGCCGACGTGGCGAGTATCTACTGGACATCGTGTCGGCAACAATCGAACAAACGTCCAGAAACCCCCCAAATGGGGGGGTACGAAACTGTCAATTCTCCCTCGATGCGGCATCGAGCGCGACCCCCCACAGGATGTCGCGCTCCGACGTTTCCACGGCGCCCAGGCCGAACGCGCGAAGCGTCTCCAGCAGGATGATCACCCCCGCCACGATGGTGGGCGCGCGGTCAGGGTGCAGCCCCCGGACGTGCCGGCGCTGGGGCGTCGTCATGGCGGCCAGTCGCTCGAGCATCGCCGACAGCGATGCGAGCCCCAGGCGGTGGCCCTCGACGCGTGCCGCCTCGTGGGGCTCGAGCGCGAGGTCGATCGCCGCGCAGGACGTAGCGGTGCCCGCCACGGCGACCGCTGCGGTGACGCGATCGCGGTGCAGGGAGGGCACCGCCTCGGCGAGGCTGGGCCGCACGTCGGCGGCCAGCGCCGCGAGCTCGGCGGGCGTCGGCGGGTCTGAGTGGATGTGGCGCTCGGAGTGCCGGACGACCCCGTTCTGGGTGGACACGTGGAAGTCGACCTCACCGCCGGCACCCACCACAAGCTCGGTCGAGCCGCCGCCGATGTCGATCACGAGCAGGTGCTCCGGGCGCGCCGGCTCGCGCGCGGCGGTGGCGCCGCGGTAGGTGAGGCGCGCCTCCTCGTCGCCGCTAAGTGTGCGCCCGTCGAGGCCGTAGCGGTCGCGGACGGTGGCGGTGAACGCCGCTCCGTTGGCGGAGTCGCGGACAGCCGACGTCAGCACGGCGGCTCTCACCTCGGCGCCGTGGTCCTCGATCGCGCGCGCGAACTCGTCGAGCGCGGCGAGCACGCGCTGTCGCGGTTGCTCGCCCAGCTCACCCGTGGCGTCGACGCCCTCGCCCAGCCGCGTGACGATCGAGCGGCGGTCGATCTCCGCAAGCGTGCCGCCCTCGTCGACGTCGGCGATCAGCAGGCGCGTCGAGTTGGACCCGATGTCGACGACAGCGACGCGCATTCACTCCGCCCGGTGGGGCATGGGCTCGCCTGCCAGCGCCGCGAGCAGGTTGGCAACCGCGATCTCGGTCATGCGATGGCGGGTCCTGACCGTCGCCGAGCCGATGTGGGGGACCACCAGCAGGTTGGGCGCGCCCAGCAGGGGATGGTCGGCCGGGAGCGGCTCGGGATCGGTGACGTCGAGCGCCGCCCCGGCGATCGCCCGCCCCTGCAGGGCGCGCAGCAGGGCGTCGGGATCGACGATCGGCCCGCGGGCGGTGTTGACCAGCAGGGCGGTGGGCTTCATGCGCGCGAGGGCGGCCTCGTCGACGAGGTGGTGGGTGTCGCGGGTCAGCGGGCAGTGGAGCGTGACGAAGTCCGAGCGCTCGAGCAGTTCCTCGAGCGTGACCCCGCCCGAGCGCGAGGTGTGCAGCACCTCCATGCCGAAGCCGCCGGCCCGACGGGCCACCGACCGACCGATGCGGCCGAAGCCGACGATGCCGAGCGTGGCGCCGGTGACCTCGGCCCCGAGGTTCCGGTCGGGCTCGAAGGTCACCCACTGGCCGTGGCGGACGTCGTGCTCGCCCTCGGGCAGGCGGCGGGCGAGCGCGAGCAGCAGCGCGAACGCGAGGTCGGCGGTGGCGTCCGTGAGGACGTCGGGCGTGTAGCCGACGGGGATCCCGCGCGCGGTGGCGGCCTCGAGGTCGACATTGTCGGTCCCGACCGCGTAGTTGGAGATCGCCCGGAGCTCGGGCGCCACGTCGAGAAGCGCCTCGTCGACGGTGTCGGTGAGCAGGGTGAGCAGGCCCTCGGCCGTTGCCGCGTGCTCCCGCAGCTCCTGCGGAGTGGGAGGCAGGCGATGGGGCCAGACCTCGACGTCGTGCGCCTCGACTAGGCGCTCGAGCGCGGGACCGGGGATGCGGCGGGCGACGAAGCAGCGGGCCATTGCCTGGAACGCATTCTTATCTGTGGGCTCGCGCCGTGCTCACCAGTCCGCTCCCCTCGCCGTCCTGATCACCCTCGCCCCCGCGAGCGCCGCTCACGCGCCAGCCAGGCGGAGTCACGCCGCTCGAGCCCAGGCCGGCAGGTCGGTCCCCCGGGGAGTACCGACCTTCCGCATGCGCGTGACGGCAGCGGGCAGGTCTGGCAGTCCATCGGGCTCGCGAAGCGCAGAAGCGGGGTCTGGAAGTAAGCTCACCGCGAAGTTGTTCGGATTCCCCGAGGTTCTGGCTCAACTCGCCCGGCACTACTACTGGCAGGGGCTTCCGGATCAAATGCGAGGGCAGTGACTGCGACCACGAGGGCCCGGTCGTCAAGTTCAAGGTGGCGCCCGCCTGACCCCACGGCCCGTGCACGTCGGGTGCTCGGGTTGGAACTACGCGTCGTGGCGGGAGACGTTCTACCCGCGGGGGCTGCCACCCGGACGCTGGCTCGAGCACTACGCGACGCGCTTCACGACGGTGGAGATCAACGCCACCTTCGACCGGCTTGCGAAGCCCGCGGCGGTGGAGAACTGGGTCCGCCAGACACCCGAAGGCTTCGTCTTCGCCGTGAAGTCCTCGCGCTACCTGACCCACATGAAGCGCCTGACCGACATGGACCGCGGCCTGCGGCGCTACTACGAGTCGATCGCCCCGCTCGCGGAGTCGCCCAAGCTCGGCCCCGTGCTGTGGCAGCTCCCCGACGCCTTCGTTCGCGACGACGACCGCCTCGCCTTCGCCCTGCAGCACCTGCCGCCGGGGCGCCACGCGTTCGAGCTGCGCCACCCGAGCTGGTTCGCCGAGCCCGTCTGGGAACTGCTGCGTGCACACGGCGCCGCGTTCGTGATCCACGACAGCGCCGCACGCGAGCCCACCCCGGAGGTGCTGACGGCCGACTGGACCTACCTCCGCTTCCACCATGGCCGCCGCGGCCGCCGCGGGAACTACTCCGAGGCCGAGCTGCGCGAGTGGGCGGAGCGCGTGCGCGCGCTGGCCGCCGCAGCGGAGGTGTTCGCCTACTCCAACAACGACTGGGAGACGTTCGCCCCGCCGAACGCTGAGCGGTTGCGAGCCTTGGTAAAATCCGACGCCGCGACGCGGGGTGGAGCAGCCAGGTAGCTCGTCGGGCTCATAACCCGAAGGTCGCGGGTTCGAATCCCGCCCCCGCTATCGAGAGAACCCGCTGGAAACGGCGGGTTTTTTCGTGTTCGGGGCTTGTGCTTCACGCGGGCCGCCCGTACCAATCCGGTACCAATTTCTCCCTGGGCCTGCAGATCGGGCGCCAGGGGTCGACGCTATCGGCAGGCGGGGAACAATTCGGGGAACAAATCCTGCGTGCCGACACGCGATGTGCTCGGCGCGCGGCCATTCGCCAAGGATCCGCATTGTGGGAATTCGAGTCCTCTGAGGTAACTGGCAGCTCCCGTGCCGCTGTCTGGGCGCAGTGGAGCGACCCTACCCGCTGGTCGGAGTTTGATCATGGGCTGCGGGTGGGGGCTGTAGGAGGGCTGATAGTGGGCTGGCGGGGGCGCTCGTTCCGGTCGGGCGGCTTGGGTCCTTCTTGGTTAGGGGTTGGGAGTTGTGCGGCTCGGTGCTGGTTGGCTGCGTGGTGGAGGCCCGCATAGGCTTGGGCGGTGCCCCGTCGCCGTCTTCACCGTCGTCGTCGGATGTTCGCGTCGTCGCGGTCGCGGTCGCGATCCCGGGGCGGCGTCCGCTGGATCGAGCCGGGCCGCCGCCGGCGCGGGCGAGGTCGCGGACGGGCGCTGTTGCCGGCGGGCGTGCTCGTGCTGGTCGCGCTCGCAACGGGTGCGGCGATCGTTGTCGTCGGGCGCGAGCGCAACAGCGACCGCATGCGGACGGCGGCGTC
>DASQFQ010000060.1:0-39014 GCA_035633075.1 Solirubrobacteraceae bacterium
GCCACCGGGCGCGCTCGACGACCTCGAGCGCGACCCGCCCAAGGCGGCCGCGCGGCCAGGGCCGCGTCTGCGCGAGCCGCAACGGCTACTCGTCGTCGCCCTCCTCCGCGTAGAGCGACTCGCGCGCGAGCTCCTCCCCGCGCACGTTGAACAGCTTGATCTCCAGCAGGTCCGAGCGGTAGGCATCGGGGGCGATGAGGGTGAAGCGCTCGTCGGCGAGCGCGCACTGGTCGACCGCCAGGCCGGCGAGCTCGGCGGTGGCGATCGCGCCGCCGCGGATCGTCGGTACGCCCCACACCAGCGTCATGTCGGCGCTGCGGCCCTGCTCGCCTCGCCAGCGCCCGATGACCTCGTCGCACAGGTCCATCCGCCACTCCGGGTGGCGGTCGGCCGTCTCGTCGGTGAAGTCCGCGCTGGCCTGGAAGCCCGAGGGCTCCTGCGCCTCGCCGTCGGCCTCGGCGTCGCCCGGCAGAAACGAGACGAACCCGAACAGCTCCAGGCCGGTGGTCGTGCGCGCGGTCCCCGGCACATAAGTGCGCCCGTTCCACGTGCGGTCGGGGAACCAGGCCATCTCCCCGGCGTCGCCCAGGTCCTCCCCGTCGGTCTCGATGCGCAGGCACGCTGCGAGGAACTCGGCGCGCAGCGAGTCCGCCCAGCGACCCGTGGGCAGCGAGCCCTGGGGAGGCTCCGCGGCGAAGCGGCAGACGAAGCGCTCCTCGGGCGGCATCGGCCGGGGAGCCTACTCACACTTCGACCATCAGTGTCACGGGCCCGTCATTGACCAGCTCGACGGTCATCGTCGCGCCGAATACCCCCCGCCGCGCAGCCAATCGAGTGCAGAAGCGCTCATAGAGGCGCTCGGCGTGCGCGGGCGCGGCGGCGGCGACGTAGGACGGGCGGTTGCCCCTGCGGGCGTCGCCGTAGAGCGTGAACTGCGAGACGCAGAGGACCTCGCGCCTGCCCAGCGGCTCGTTCATGCGCCCCTCGGCGTCGGGGAAGACACGCAGGGCACGGACCTTGTCGGCCAAGCGATCCGCGTGCTCGGGGCGGTCGTCGTGCGTGACGCCGAGGAGCACGAGCAGGCCGGGGCCGATGGCGGCCACCTGCACTTCCTCGACCGCAACCGCGGCGCGTGCGACGCGCTGGATCAGGGCGCGCATGAGAACTAGCAGCTTGGCAGCGCCACCGCCTTGGCGTCGGGCAGCCAGTCCTCCAGCGGCGCGGGAGCGCCGAGGTGGAAGCCCTGGGCGTATTCGACGCCCATGCGTCGCAGCAGCGCCGCGGTCTCGGCGTCGCCCACGTGCTCGGCGATGGTGTGCTTGCCCAGGCCGCGCGCGATGTCGACCACCGCCTGGATCACGAGCTGGTCGGTCTTGTCGACGGCGCTGTGGCGCACGAACTCCCCGTCGATCTTGAGGTAGTCGAAGGGCAGGTGCTTGAGGTAGTAGAAGGAGCCGAAGCCGGCGCCGAAGTCGTCGAGCGCGAAGCGGCAGCCCAGCTCGGCAAGCCGGCCGGCGAAATGCTGGGCGCGCGGGATGTTGCTCACGGCGATCGTTTCCGTGATCTCGAAGATGATCTGGGCGGGGTCGACGTCGGCGGCGCGCAGCTCGCGCTCGATCAGCGCGAGCAGCTCGGGGTCGCCGGTGGACCCGCCGGAGATGTTGACCTCGACGGTGAGCTCGCGGCCGCGCCGCCGCTCCGCGCCGACCATCCGGATCGCGTTGGCGGCCACCCAGCGGTCGATGGCCGGCATCAGGTCGAAGCGCTCGGCCACCGGCAGGAACGCGGAGGGACCGATCAGCTCGCCGTCGGCGGCACGCATGCGCAGGAGCAGCTCGTGCTGGGTCGCCTGCCCCGTCGCAAGGTCCACGATCGGCTGGGCGTGCAGGACGAAGCGGTCCTCGGCGAGCGCGTCGCGAATGAGGTCCGCCCACGACATCCGCGCCTGCAGCTTGACCTCCGGATGCCCCGCCGTCGCGTAGGCGGCCACCTGGTCCCGCCCGGCCTCTTTGGCGTCGTACATGGCGAGATCCGCATTGACGAGCAGCTCCTCGCCCGTGAGCCGCCGCTCGTCGGAGAACAGCGCAACGCCCAGGCTCGCCGTGACCGTGCGCGTGCGGCCGGTGGCGGTGGGGACGGTCTGGGTGCGCACCGCCTCGAGCACGGCTCCCGCGACCATCTCGGCCTCCTCGGGGCTCGCCTCGGGCAGCAGGATCGCGAACTCGTCGCCGCCGAGGCGAGCGAGCACGTCGGACTCACGCAGGCGGGTGCGCAGCGCGTACGCCACGCGCACGATCAGCTGGTCGCCGGCGCTGTGGCCAAGCGTGTCGTTGATCGTCTTGAAGTGATCGAGGTCGAGCACGATGGCCGCGCCCGTGGCTCCGTAGCGCTCCACGCGGGTCACGTGGCGCTCGAGCTCGCGCTCGAAGGAGCGCCGGTTCAGCAGCCCCGTGAGCGGGTCGTGATCGGCCATGTGCCGCAGCTCGGCCTCGTGACGGCGGCGCTCGGTGATGTCCTGCATCTGCGAGAGGAAGTGCAGGGGGGCGCCGGAAGCGTCGCGCACGAGCGTCGAGTTGATCAGGACCCACACGGAGCTGCCCGCCGCGTGCAGGTAGCGGCGCTCGCCGCGGTAGGAGCTCAGCTCGCCCTCGAGCATCGCGCCGCGCGCCTCCCAGTCGGCCTTGAGGTCGTCCGGGTGGGTGATGGAGGAGACGGGCAGCCCCTCCAGCTGCTGGCGCGGATAGCCCGTGATCGCGCACAACGCGCGGTTGACGCGCAGGAAGCGCATGTCGGGGCTGGTCAGCGCCATGCCGATCGGCGCCTCCTCGAACGCGCTGCGGAAGTGCTCCTCGGCCTCGGTCAGCGCAGCCTGTGCACGCATCCGATCCTCGACGTCGCGCACGGTCGTGTGGGCCTCGACCACTGCGCCGGTCGCCGCGTCGCAGACGAGCCGGACCCGGGCCTCGACCCACACGTGGGCGCCGGCGCGCCGGCGCAGCCGGTGGGTGATGCTGACCGGTCCCGCCCCGGCGGGGGCCTCGCCGATGAGGGTGCGCACGGCAGCCTCGTCCTCGGCGTGGACGAGCTCGAGAAAGCCGCGGCCGACCAGCTCCTCGGGCTCGTAGCCGAGCAGGTCCCGGCAGGCGGGAGAGACGTAGTGGATGATCCCCGCCGGGCCGAGCACGCAGATGAGGTCGGTGGAGGTCTCCGCGAGCACGCGCGAGCGCGCCTCCGCGGCGCTGCGCGCGGACTCCGCGTGGTCGCGCTCGGCCCGGCGCACGTCGACAAGCGCCCTGGCGTGGCGCTCGCGCCGCGCCGACTGCGTGCCCAGGACTCCGATCAGGATCGTGAGCAGGCCGCCGACGAGCATCGTGGTCAGCGCCAGGCCCAGGCTGGGCGCGCGGCGCTGGACCGTGACGGTCCAGGCGCCATCGCCCCCGCCGTCACGGCGCACGGTCGCGCCGTGGATCCGGACGGGCCCCGGCTCGCCCGCGACCAGGGTGAAGTGCACCGTGGACGGGAGCCGTCGCGCCACCTCACGCCGCACTCGGTCGATCGGGAAAGTGACCAGGAACGCCCCGCGGGAGCCGCCCACGCGCGGCCGGCGCAGGGGCACCACGGCCACGATCACCGGCGAGGTGGCCTCGGCGGGCCGCAGGGCCTGCGTCGCGCTCGTGTGACCGCTGCGGACTGCCACCTGCAGCGCGGCGTGCACCTCACTTTCCTTGAGCGCCTGGAAGTTTGCCCGGGCGTCGGCGCGGTAGGCGGCATAGACGATGCCGACGCCCCCCGGCCGTGCCGGCGCCTCGGTGGCGGTCGGGCGGGTGGGCGGCTGCGTGCGCAGGCGGGCCAGGGCCACCGAGGCGACGGCGGGCTGGCGCAGCAGCCGCTGCGCGAGCGAGTCGAACTCGCCCCGGCGCAGCGCCTGCGGGCGCCGGACGGTGGCCGCGACGTCGCGGAGCCTGTCCAGGGGAACGGCGGAGGTCGCCCGCAGCGCGTGTACCGCGAGCTCGACCGCCGCGGCATGGCGGCGCTCGCGCTCCTGGCCGCTCTGGCGCACGGCGACGCAGGTGGCGAGCACGGTGGCGGCCGCCGCGGCGGCGACGACGAGCGCGTGGGTCGGCAGCCTCAGCCTCAGCGTACGCGACAGCGCGCCGAGAGTCTCGGCCCCTCCGCTGAGCGCGGTGAGGGCCAGGCCGGCGAACACGAGCCAGAGGGCGATCGCGGGGGTGATCGTGGGCCAGGCCTCGTGGACATCGCGCACCACCGGCAGCCGGCGCCCCTCGCCGCAGAGCACGGCCGTGCCGAAGCTCGCCGTCAGCAACCCTCCAAGGCTCAGCGCCGTTCGCTCGAGTCCCGCCCAGCCGGGGGGGCCCAGACGGGTCCGTTCGTCCACACGTCGAGCATCGGCCGCGCGCGGCCGGGCCTGACTCGTACTCTTGTCCGCTAGACCTCGCGCAGTTCCCGAGCCGCCTGCTCGGGGGCGATTATGCACAGGTTCACGCCGACCCCGAGCTCAAGGCCGGCGAGGTGCGTGAGGCGGGGGAGGATGTCGATCCTCCAGCAGAAGGGATCCGCGCCGCGCGGGGCGGTGCGCACCCATAGGTTCAGCGGCGGCGAGGCGCCGAGCCGGCGGCGCAGCCGCTGAAGCGCGTCGTGCAGGAGCCCGGCGCCCGACGGGCCCTCGACCTCGAAGCGCCCTCGGGTCCGCCGCGGGGCGAGCATGAGCTGGAAGGGCACGCGCGATGCATAAGGGGCCATCAGCACCGCCTCGTCGTCGATGGCCACGATGCGCTCGCGGCGGCGGACCTCCTCGCCGAGGAGGTCGCCCAGCAGGTTCCCGCCCATCGTGCGGGTGGCGTAGGCCCCGAAGCGCTCGCGTTCGCGCGCGACCGCGGCGGGGACCCAGTCGAGCGCGTAGAGCTGCGCGTGGGTGTGCGGGAGCGACGCTCCGGCCTCGCGGCGCTCGTTGACCAGCAGGTGCACGCAGGCGGCGTCCTCGTGCGCGCGCATGCGCTCCCGCCACCCCTCCACCGCCGTGGCCGCCTGCTCGGCGGAGAGATCCGCGAGCGACGCGACCGGCCCGGGCGCGTTGACGATGACCTCCTGGGCGCCCGCGGGCGCCTGGGCCGTGAACAGGTCCGGGTGGGAGTCGGACATGGGCGCGGCGGGCGCGGCGGTCACGGCGGGGTAGAGGTTGGGCACGGCGCGGACGAGCCAGCCCGGGGTGTCGGGCGCCCCGCCGCCGGGGCGCAGCGCCCACAGCTCGGGCGGGGTGCGGTCCTCGTGGCCCTCGAGGAAGGGGTCGTGCTCGGTGTCCACGCGCGGCGCCGGCTCGACGGAGAAGCCGCCGCCGGGGCGGGTCGCGCGGCCGACGGCGATGATCGACTTCAGGCCGGTCAGGGGGTCGACTCGCAGCTCGTTCACGTCAAGCGCTTCTCCATGCCGACGTGCTCGATGCCCTCCTCGTCGAAGGGGTCGCCGTAGGGTGCGTAGCCCGCACGCAGGTAGAGGCCCAGCGCCCGCGTCTGCGCGTGCATCCCGATCCGGCGCGCGCCTCCCGCACGCGACTCGCGCTCGGCCGCAGCGAGCAGCGCGCCGCCGACGCCGCGTCCGCGGACGGCCGCGGAGACGCACAGGCGGCCGAAGCGCGCGGTGCCCTCCGGCTCGATCAGCACCCGGCAGGTCCCGAGCACGGTCCCGTCGTCGTCTACGGCCACGAGCTGCACGGCGTCGTCGTCGAGCCCGTCGAGGTCGGCCGCCAGCGGGACGCCCTGCTCGCGGCAGAAGACCTGCTGGCGGACGGCCAGTGCGGCGGCGAGGTCGCCCTCGTCACGGGCGCGGCGCACCTCTGCTCGCAGCGCTCGCACACTCACGTCACAGAGACCGCTGCGCGGCGACGCTCACAGGTAGCGGCGAATGTCGCCGGCGAGGTCGGACTCGTGCCGATAGCCGCCCTGGTGGAGGTATGCGAGCCGGCCGCGCCGGTCGAAGAAGGCGGTCACCGGGAAGCCGGCGGGGCCCAGGAGGTCGGCGATCTTGCCGTCAGGGTCGACGTAGGACGGGAAGGGCACCGGCATCTGGCGCAGGAAGCGAGCCGCCGGCCCGCTCGAGTCGCGCGAGTCGACGCCGAGGAAGGCGACCTGCTTGCCGTGCTCGGTGGCCTGCGACTGGAAGATCGGGAACTCCGTGCGGCAGGGGTTGCACCACGAGGCCCACTTGTTGACCACGACGGGATGGCCGTTCAGCCGCGCCAGCCGCTTCTGGAATGCGGGCCTCCCGCCGGAGAGCAGCCGTGCGGACTGGTCGTGCAGCGCGGCCAGGGGCGCCGGCGCCCCTGCGAGCGCGCGGCGAGCCTGCGCGAGGTCGAAGGACCGGCGCGGCGCCGGCGGCGATCCGTCTCCACCCGCTTGGGTCAGCCCGACCACCAGGAGCGCGGCCAGCAGGATGGCCGCGAGCGCTGTGACAAGGCGTCTCACGGGCCATACGGTGGCAGATCGACTCCCGCGGCTGTCTTCTCTGCTTGAATACAGGCTGCTCCCGGGCAGCGATTCGACGAGGCCGCCAACGAAGCCGCCTTTGCCTTCCGGCCCGAGAGCTCGGAGCCGTGCGCAGCGAGTACGGCTTCCTCTACGACTGATTGTCGAGCCTTCATGGCTGAGCTTGAGTCAGCGGCCGTCGTGGCCGCGCCCCTTCCATCGTCCGACGACCTCGAGCGCGCTTCCGCGTTCACCCGTGAGCCCTTCCTGCTCGAGGGCGAGGATCCCGAGGTCTCGCTCGCCCCGGGCACCCCGCGGCGCCAGGCCATGGACGCCGTGCTGGAGGAGATCGCGGCGGGTGCGGACAAGCCGTCGGTGGCCTGGCGGCGGCGGTGGTCGCTGCTGCTCGGCCTCGATCGCCTGCTCAGCCAGGAGGAGCCCACCCTCGTCGACGGGACAGTCCTGTCCGCCCACCAGGTCGACGCGCTCTCGGGGACGCTGACGGCGCTGCTGGCCGAGTCCCAGCGCAACGGGAACGGCAACGGGCGTGCCGAGGGCGCCGTTCCCGACACGCCCGTGGTCCTCGCCTCGGCGGCCATCCCGGGCGAGGAGGACCTCCCCGAGGACCTCTTGGAGGAGGAGCCCGATGAGGAGCCGATGGACTGGGCGGACGAGAGCACGGCCGCCCGCGAGGAGGTGGCCGAGGACCCCAACGCCGCCAAGCGCTTCTGGTTCGAGCACGCCACCGGCGCCGGCAAGACCGTGGCGGCGCTCGGCTTCGTCGAAGCCTCCCGCACCGGCGGCGTTCTCATCCTTACCCACCGCCGCAACCTCGTCGACCAGTTCCACGGCGAGCTGCGCGACCGTGGCTACGGCAAGCGCATAGCCCCCGCCCTGCTCGACGGCAAGGACCCCGCCACCGGGCCCGTGACGGTCGAGACCTACCAGTGGTTCGTGCGCAACGCCGGCAGGGTCTCCGACGCCTATACGATCGTGATCTGCGACGAGGCGCACACCGCCCTGGGCGAGAAGACCTCGGCGGCCATCCGCGCGTGGACCGGCCCGGTGTTCGTGGGCATGACCGCCACGGGCGCGCTGATCGCACGCCACGTCACCGACCTCTTCCCGACCCAGACCTCGCGCTTCGACCTCGCGCAGGCGGCGCGCCGCGGCGTGATCGCGCCGCTGCGCTGCGTGCGCATCCCACCGGGCCCTGGGGTTCGCACGATCGCCAAGGTGCCGCTGCGCCGCGGCGAGGTCGACACGGAGTTCGACCAGGAGATGCTGGCCGAGCTGCTCGACCAGCTGCCCTTCAACCTCGCCGTGGCCGACCTCTACAAGACGCGTTTCAACGGGGTGCCCGGAGTCGTGTATTCCGCGGGGGTGCGCCACGCCTACAACGTCGCCCAGGCCTTCCGGGACGTCGGCATGAAGGCGCAGGCGGTGTCCGGGGAGACGCCCAAGCGCGAGCTGGCGCAGATCCTCGCCCGCTACGAGCGGGGGGACATCGACGTGCTAATCAACGCCCAGCTGCTCGCCGAGGGCTGGAACTCCCCGCGCGCGACCGTCTGCATGCACCTCGCGCCGACCGCCTCCAAGCGCATCTACCAGCAGCGGGTCGGACGGGTGACGCGGCGCCATCTGGGCAAGGAGGCGGGCATCGTCGTGGACTTCGTCCACCCGGCGACCAAGCACGACGATCCTGTCGTGACGCTGCACTCGTTGCTCGACCGCGACGTCTACCGCGGCGGCGCGATCGTGGTTGGCCCGGTGCGCCGCGGCCGCGGGCGCCGCCTGCGGGTCGAGCGGCGCGTCGTTCCGGTCACCGACGACGAGAACCGGCGGATCGAGGTCTTCGAGCGCGAGTTGTGGAGGATCGCGGTCGAGCACCTCGACTACGGCGAGCAGGTGCAATGGGCGGCGCTGGCGGGCGCGCGTGTGGCGCCCGCGGGCTGGCGACGCGCGCGGGCGATGCTGCACTTCGACGAGGGCGGCGAGCTGAAGCGGACGTTCCTGCTCACCGCCATCGAACGCAACAAGAACCCGCAGCTGCGCCTGCGCGCGCTGCAGGAGATCGCCGGCTCGCGCGATGCCGAGGCCTTCGATCGCGCCATCGAGATGGTCGGCGGCTGGCCGCGCGAGGAGAAGCGCGAGGGCGTCAAGGTCGTACTGCAGGCGCTGGCGGAGAAGAAGATCGGCCGCCGCGACCAGGCCAACAACTGGATCTGGGCCTGCGCCGAGATGACGCGTGAGGTCCACGAGGAGTACGCGGTGCAGCGCTGGCCCGAGACCAAGCGCCTACTCGGGCTGCTGGTCAACTCCAGCGGCGGCGCGCACGCCCGTAACGCCCGCCGGCTCGTGCACACAGCCCGCCAGCAGGACCGCCGGCTCGCCGCTGCGCTGCTCGCCGCCGCCCTGCCGCACACCGCCGAGGCCGGCGAGGTGCTCAACGGCGCGCGCACACGCATGTCGCGCAAGCCGGCCGCACTGGCGCGCGAGCTGCTGCGCAACTTCCCCAAGGGCAAGGCTCGTCGCGGCCAGCGCCGGCGCAAGCGCAAGGGCGGGGCCGAGGGCCAGGTCGAGGCCGTCAACCCGACGGCGGCCGAGGCGGTCGCGGACGGCGGCGAGGATCCCGGGGAGCAGGAGATGACCAGGCCCAAGGCCAAGGGGCGCACGCGCCGACGCTCCCCCCGCACGACGATCGACGCCGACCCCGATACGGCGGCGCCCGGCGAGGCCGAGCGCGAGTCAGAGGCGGCGCCTGAGGCCGAGCGCGAGTCAGAGGCGGCACCTGAATCCGAGCCTGCCAGGCCCAAGCCGGCGCGCCGCCGCGCGCCCAGGAAGGCCGCCGTCGCCAAGGCGGAGCCCAACGGCGCAGGCACGGCGCTCGAGCGCGCCTCCGAGCGCGTGCGCGATGCCGTCCGCGAAGCCCAGCCGCCCGCGCCGGCCGGCGACGAGGCGGCCTAGGTGTAGGCAGCGCGCCCAGCCACAGCGTCAGCCGAGGTGGACTTCGCCGGTGCGCAGGACGGTCACGCCGCCGCCGGGGAGTTGCACGCGAAGGCCGCCCTCGTCGTCGAGCCCGGCGCCGGTGCCCGCCCCGCCTCCCCAGGCCACAGGGCGCCCGAGCAGGGCGTCTCGGGCGCGCAGGGCGGCCAGGACACTCGCGGGGCGCTCGGCCAGCCGGAGCTGGAGCGCGGCCAGCAGTTCGTCCAGTGCCGGCTCGAGCTCCGTCGCCCGGCGGCCGAGCGTTCCCGCCGTGTTGCGCAGCTCGGGTCCGAGCGCCGCGGGATCGACGGCGACGTTCACGCCGATGCCGACGATCGACCAGCCCTCCTGCGGGCGGCCCTCGACGAGCACGCCGGCGACCTTGCGGCTGTCGAGCAGCACGTCGTTGGGCCACTTGACCAGCGCGCGCTCGCCGGCGAGGTCAGCGACGGCAAGGCCCGCCCGCAGCGGCAGCAGCGCGTCGGCCTCGCGCACCACGAGCGAGAGCAGGAGCGCGGTCCCCGCGGGTGCGATCCAGCGGCGGCCCTGCCGGCCCTTCCCGGCGCTCTGGGCCGCCGCGGTCACGAGCGTCCCGTGTGGCGCACCCGCCGCCGCGAGCGCCCGTGCCCGCTCGTTGGTCGAGCCGGTCTCGCGCAGGTGCAGGCGCGGCCGGCCCAGGCGCGTCATGCCGGCGCGATCCGGACCTCGTCGCCGAATCGCAGGCCTCCGAGCTCCGCGGCGGCCTCGCCGCCGTTGATGGCCACGGCGAGCATCCCCGAGGCGTCCTCGTAGAGCAGCAGCTCGCCCGCGCTCACCTCGGCGAAGGTCCGCACGTAGCGGGCCGGCGCGACCGCGCCGCGAACGCCCAGCGTCACGGCGCCGCCGAGTTTGACTGCGAGGTCTGCGCGCGTCGCGTCGAGGCCGACGTTGCCGAACCGGTCGCAGGCGAGGACGTGGGCGATCAGCGTGCCGTCGTCCTCGCGCCGGGGCCGCGAGAGCTCGAGCTGCAGGAGCTCGCCGCGGTCCAGCGGCGCGCCGGCCTCGGCGAGCTCCCCGCCCGCCGCCAGCTTCGCCGTGACCGGGGCGAAGATGTCGCGGCCGTGGAATGTGGCCGAGACCGGCTCCAGGCGCCACGGCGACGTCGAAATCTCCACCGCCTCCGACACGCCCCCGAAGCGCTCGGCGGCCGGGAGCAGCAGGCCGTTGTCGGGCCCCACGAGCAGCCGGTCCTCCTCCGCGGTGCGCAGTGCCACCGCGCGCCGGCGCGCGCCGACGTCGGGGTCGACCACGGCGAGGTGCACGCCGGGTGGCGTGTAGGGCAGCGCGCGGGCCAGCATCAGCGCCCCCGGTACGACCGCCTGGCGGGGCACGCCGTGGGAGAGGTCGATGACGCGCGCCTGCGGGCACTCGCGCGCGATCACGGCGTGCACGACGCCCACGAACTCGTCCGCGTTGCCGTAGTCGGAGAGGAACGTGACGGTAAGGGCCATCGGCGGCGACGCTACCGCAGGCGCTTGCCGGCGAAGAAGCGCCACACGCGCTCGGCCGTTCCCGGGTACCAGCCAGGTCCCTCGTCCTCGAGGCGCAGGTGCTCCACGGGTCAGCGGCACTCGGCGGCCGCGCGCACCAGCGCACCCACGAGCCCGTCGGGGGTGTGCGGGTCGGCCTCGAGGTCCGGCTCGAGCCCGTGCCTGCGCAGCTCGGCCGAGGTCGCCGGGCCGATGGAAGCGATGCGCGGGCGCTCCAGGGCATCCGCTCCGGCGGCGCTCAGGAAGAGGCGCACGGTCGACGCCGAGGTGAAGGTGACGAAGTCGGCGCTCGCCGCAGCCGCCCTGGCCGCGTCGGCGAGCGGCGTGGCGACCGTCTCGTAGAGCACCAGCAGGTCCACCTCGGCGCCGCGGTCGCGCAGCGCGTCCGGCAGCACGTCGCGGCCCTCGGCGCCGCGGACCACCAGCGCCCGCTCCACCGCCACCCCCGCGAGGGCCTCGACGAGGCCCTCGGCCACCGCCCGCTCCGGGACGATGTCGGCGAGCACGCCGTGCTCGGCCAGCGCCCGCGCCGTGCCCGGGCCGATCGCGGCGACACGGCACCCGGCGAGGCTGCGCGCATCCCGGCCCGCTTGCGCCAGGGCCGCGAACAGCTCGTGAGCGCCGGTGGGGCTGGTGACGCAGACGAGGTCGTAGCGGCCCAGGTCGGGCAACTCCGCCGGGAGCGCCACGGTCTGGATGGCGGGCGCCTCGACCACCGCCGCGCCGAGCTCGCGCAGCGTCGTGGCGAGCGCGCTCGCCTGCGCACGCGCGCGCGTGACCGCCACGGTGCGCCCGTGCAGCGGGCGCTCCTCGACCCACGCGAGCTGTTCGCGCAGCGACGCCACCGGGCCGACCAGGGTGATGGCCGGGGCGCGGATCTCTGCGCTGCGCGCCCGCGCGGCGAGGTCGCCCAGCGTCGCCAGCAGTGTGCGCTGATCCGGATGGGTGCCGCGCTCGACCACGGCCACGGGCTCCTTCGCAGCCCGGCCCTCGGCCACCAGGCGCTCGGCGATCCGGGGAAGCGCGCTGACGCCCATGTAGAACACGAGCGTTCCCGGGAAGCGGGCGAGGGCCTCCCAGTCCAACTCGGCCCGCTCGTGCCCGGTGACAAAGGCGACGCCGCTGGCCAGGTCGCGGTGGGTGACCGGGATGCCGGCGTAGGCCGGCGCCGCGATCCCGGCGGTGATCCCGGGTACGACCTCGAAGCGGATGCCGGCGTCGCGCAGGAGCAGCGCCTCCTCGCCGCCGCGGCCGAACACGAACGGGTCGCCGCCCTTGAGGCGCACCACGCGCCGCCCGGCGCGGGCGTGCTCCACGAGCAGGCGGTCGATCTCCGGCTGGGACGTCTGCGGCCCGCCGCCCTGCTTGCCCACGTAGACGAGCTCGGCCTCCTCGCGGGCATGCTCGAGGGCCTCGGGCCCGACCAGGTGGTCGTAGAGCACGACGTCGGCCGCGGCGATCAGCCGCGCCCCGCGCAGCGTCAGCAGGCCGGGGTCTCCCGGCCCCGCACCGACAAGGTGGACGATCCCGCTCACTGCTCGCTGCGTTCGCACATTCGCGTCACAGAGACCGCCCGCTTCGCGGCCTTTCCACTTCGGGTGCGAGCATCTCCGCCGCGCCCGCCGCCAGCATGCGCCTGGCCAGTGCCTCGCCGTCGTGGCCGTCGACCTCGTCGAGGATCCAGGCCGAGCCGTCCGGCAGGCCCGCGAAGCCACGAACGCTCCGCCCGTCTGCATGGACGCCGACCGGGGTGTGGCAAGACGCCCCCAGGGCTCGCACGGCCGCCCGCTCCGCGCCCAGGCATGCGGCCGTGGCGGGGTCGTCGAGCGCCGCCGCCGCGGAGCGAGCCCGCGCGTCCTCGTCGCGGGCCTGCACTGCGAGTACTCCCTGCCCCGGCGCGGGCACGAACAGCTCGCCGTCGAGGTCGGCGCCCTCGGGGTCCAGCCCCAACCGCTCCAGGCCCGCGCGCGCGAGCACGAGCGCGTCGGCCTCGCCCGCGGCGAGCTTGCGCAGTCGCGTGTCGACGTTGCCGCGCAGGTCGACGACCTCGAGATCCGGCCGCGCGGCGAGCAGCTGCGCGCGGCGGCGCACGGCGCTCGTCCCCACGCGCGCCCCTTCGGGCAGGGCATCGAGCGACCATGCTCCGACCAGCACGTCGCCCGCGGCGGCGCGCGGCGGCGCCGCCACAAGCGCGAGGCCGGAGCCCAGCTCGGCAGGGACGTCCTTGGCCGAGTGCACCGCGAGGTCGATCTCGCCGCGCTGCAGCGCGGCCTCGAGCTCCCCGGTCCAACGCGACTTGTCCCCAGCCGCGCGATCGAGGTCACCCGCCGTGGTGATCTCCACCAGCTCGCTGGGCTCCGCCAGCCGCGCCGCCACCCAGCGCGCCTGGGCGAGCGCCAGCGCGCTGCCGCGGGTGCCGACCCGCAGCACGCTCAACTCGCGCCGCGGCGCCGCAGCGGGCGCACCTCCGCGGACTGCTCCTGGACCGGGGCGGCGGAGGACTGCTCGAGGCCGAACAGCTCGCGCAGGAGCTGCAGGCGAGCGTGGCGGTGCTCGGGGTCGGCCTGCTTGACGCGCAGGGTCGGCTCGTGCAGCAGCCGGTTGACGGCCGTGCGCGCCAGCGTCTCCACGCGCTCCCGATCGCGCGGCGTCAGCGACTCCCAGCGCCCCTCGTTCTCGGCCAGCAAGCCCTGCACGATGGACTCGCCGTGAGACCGCAGCGCCGCCACGGTGGGCACCACCTCGAGCGAGCCCAACCAGCCCGCGAAGCCCTGGATCTCCTCCTCGACGATGCCCTCGGCCAGCCGTGCCTCGGCCCGCAGGCCGTGGCGGCGGCGCGCGACCTGCTCCTGCAGATTGTCGACGTCATAGAGCGTGACGCCGTGGAGCTCGGCGCAGGCCGGATCGATGTCGCGCGGCACCGCGAGGTCGACGAGGAGCAGCGGCCGGCCGGCGCGCGCCGGCATCACCAGGGCGAGCTCCTCGGCGCCGAGGATCGTGTGCGGGGACGCGGTCGACGCCACGACGATGTCGGCCCGCGCGAGCTCGTCGGGCAGCGCGTCGAAGGCGATCGTCTCGCCGCCGAAGCGCCGCGCGAGCGCGATCGCCCGCTCGCGGCGCCGGTTGGCGACGAACATCGTCGAGACGCCTTGGTCGTGCAGCGCCCGCGCCGTCAGCTCGGCGGTCTCACCCGCGCCGATGATCAGCACGTGGCGGCTGGCCAGCTCGCCGAGCGCGTTGCGCGCGGCGCCCACGGCGACCGACGCGACGCTCGGGCGGCCGGTGGAGATCGCCGTCTCCGTGCGCACCCGCTTGCCGGTGGCCAGCGCGGCGCGGAACAGCTTGTTGGTCAGCGGCCCGGTGGCCTTGGCGCCGAGCGCCAGCTCGTAGGCACGCTTGACTTGGCCCTGCACCTCGGCCTCGCCCACGATCATCGACTCCAGGCCGGCGGCCACGCGGTACAGGTGGCGCGCGGCGTCGCAGTTGCGCAACGAGTAGATGCCGTCGATCAGCTCGGTGGGCCGCACGCCCGCCCGCCGCGCGAGCATCGCCAGCACGGTGCTCTCGGCCTCCACCGGGTCGCCGACGACGAGGTAGAGCTCGGTGCGGTTGCAGGTGGAGACCACGACGGCCTCATGGATCGGCGCCTCGCCGGTCAGCTCCTCCAGGAACCGCTCGGCGCCGGCGTCCGTGAGCGCGATCCGCTCGCGGACCGCGACGGGAGCCGTCTTGTGCGAGGCGCCAAGAGTCAGCAGCTCGCTCACCGCGGCACCGCCTCGGGCTGCTCCTGTGGCGCCGGCTCGTCACGGCGCGCGGCGAGCTCGGACAGCTCCCCCAGCTCGCGCTCGATGCGGCTCAGCTTGGCGGCCATGATCGCCACGTAGGCGAGGACCATGGCCAGGAAGACCAGGTAGGCGCCGGCCACGTAGGGCCCGGCGTCGTCGAGCGGGAGGGCGGGCATCAGAGCTGCGTGGGGGCGGCGGTGCGCGCGAGCGCGCCGGCTGCGGCGTCGCCGCCGAGCCTGCGCTTGAGCGCGCGGAGCTGCATCGAGGCGTGCTTGGAGGTGAGCTCGTACTTCCACAGCGTCACCCCGAGGGTCGCCATCGCGACCAGGCTCACGAGGAAGGTCAGGCGCATCTCGCCGGGCATGGAGGCCCCTGTGGTGCCGAGCACCCGGGGGTGGATCAGCGACTCCGAGAGCCGCACGGCGAGGAAGTTCAGCGGCACGAAGGCTCCTCCGATGACCGCGAAGACCGCGGCGTAGCGCGCCTGGCGCTCGGTGTCCTCGATCGAGAAGCGCAGCGGCTGATAGCACGCGAACAGCAGGAAGACGATGAGGAAGGAGACGAGCGTCGGCTCGTCCCACACCCACCAGGCGCCCCAGGACGCCTTCGCCCAGATCGAGCCGGTCGCGAGCACCCCGAGGCCGAGGATGAGAGACATGTGGATGGCCACGTAGGAGCGCAGGTCGTGGCGGGAGTCGCCCGAGCGCAGGTAGCGCACCCCGTAGATCCCACCGACCACGAAGCCGCAGAGGGCGACGATCGCCAGCGGCACGTGCAGGTAGAAGATCTTCTGAACGAAGCCTTGGTCGGCGTCATTCGGCGCGTAGTAAAAGACGAGCGCGAACGCGCCCGTGACCAGCAGAAGCGAAGCGATCGAGAGGGTTCTGAGCCCCCGGCCGAACATGCGCCTAGTCCTCCAGGAGGAAGTCGAAGACCGCAAGAGCGAGCAGCCCGAACACCAGATCATAGAGGCCCAGGACCCCCAGCCAGCGCCCCGGCAGCGGGGCGGCGCCTGCTTGGAGCAGCAGCGGCGCGGTGGCCTGGCCGGCGGCGATGACGACCGGGAGGACGAGCGGGAGGGCGAGCAGGGGCACGATCAGGTCCCGCGCCCGGGTCTGGATGGCGAGCGCGCCCACCAGCGTGCCGACGATGGCGATGCCCGCGTCGGCCAGCACGAGGATCCCCAGCAGCCCCGGGAGCGCCTGCACGGGCGATGGGCCCAGGAGCAGGATCGCGAAGACCGGCACGGCAGCCAGCTCGACCGCGACCAGGAAGCCGAACAGCACCGCGGCCTTGGCCACGAACAGGCTCGTGCGGTCGACCGGCGCGAGCAGGAAGGCGTCGAAGCCGCCCTCCTCGCGCTCGGCGACGAAGAGGCGGTTCATCCCCAGCACGGCGGCGAACAGCAGCGTCACCCACAGCACGCCGGACGCGAGGTCGCCCTCGAGCGTCTCGCGATCCAGGCCGAAGCGGAACAGCACGAAGGTCGAGACCGAGAACAGGAACATCGCCGGCACCGCCTCGCGTGTGCGCAGCTCCAGGCTGAGGTCCTTGCGGACCAGAGCGGACACCGTCCTCACCGGTAGAGCTCCCGTACGTCGGCCGCCGAGACGTCGGCGGCCGGCGCCATGACCACCGGGCGCGCCCGCTTGAGCCCCAGCACGAGGTCGGCCTCGTCGAGCCCGTGCTCGACGTCGTGGGAGATGACCACTCGGGTAGGACCCGCGCCGCGCCCGATCAGCGGCGCGACCGCCTCCGCGGCGCCGGGATCGAGGTGGGCGAGCGGCTCGTCGAGCAAGAGCAGCTCGGGCTCGTGCAGCACCGCGCGGCAGATCGCGACCCGCTGAGCCATCCCGCGCGAGAGGGTGCGCACCGGCTCGTCGGCGCGCCCCAGCAGCCCCACCTCGTCGAGCAGGCGCTCGACGCGCGCCTCGGGGACGCCGTGCAGGCGGGCGTGGAAGCGCAGGTTCTCGCGCGCGCTGAGCTCGCGGTACAGCAGCGGGTCGTGCGCGAGCAGCCCGACGCGCCCGCGCACCGCCCAGCCGTCGCGCGGAAGCTCGCCGCCGAGCACGCGGGCGCGCCCGGCGTGCGGCCGCAGCAGCGTCGCCAGGATCCGCAGGAGCGTGGTCTTGCCGGCCCCGTTGGCGCCGAACACCGCGAGCGTGCGGCCGGGCGGCAGGGTCAGGGTGATCCCCACCAGTGCGGTGCGCTCCCCGTAGGCGCGGCCGAGGTGCTCGAGCTCGACGGCCGCGTCAGTCGCGGGCGCCATGCCGGGAGTCACCCCGCAGCGTCTGCACGACGTGGGCGAGCGTCGGTGTCAGTACCGGGAACAGCTCGCGCACCGCCTTGGGCGAGCCGGGGAAGTTCACGATCAGCGTCCGCCCGGCGACGCCCGAGACCCCGCGGTGCAGGATCCCGTACGGCGTGTGCCTCGCCCCCTCGGCGCGCATCGCCTCCACGAAGCCCGGCGCCTCGCGGGCGATCACCGCGCGCGTGGCCTCGGGCGTGATGTCGTCCGGCGTCAGGCCGGTGCCGCCCGTGGTGAAGATCAGGTCGCACTCGTTGTCCACGTAGTGATTGAGACGGTCCTCGATGAGCGAGAAGTCGTCAGGGATCACCTCCATGGCGACCACCTCGCAGCCGGCGTCCTCGGCCAGCGCGGCCAGCTGCGGACCCGAGACGTCCTCGGCCTCGCGTCGCGAGACCGACGAGGAGATCGTCAGGATCGCGGTTCTCAAGCCGCCGCGCGCGTGTGCGTCCGCTGCGCCGCGCGGATCAGATCCCGCACCGCGGCCTCGTCGCCCGCCCGCAGCAGATCGACGGGGTCGGGGTCGCCGTTGACGATGCCCTCGAAGAAGGCCTTGCGGTCCTGGTAGGTCGGCAGCGTGCCCTTGGCCCATCCCCGCACCTCGTTGAGCAGCACGGCGAGGCGCGCATAGGGCTCGCCGTACTCCTCCGCGACCTGGCGCTTGATGCGCTTGGCCAGGGCCGGCGAGGCGCCCGCCGTCGAGATCGCGATGGCCAGCGGTCCGGTGCGGACGACGGCGGGAAGGATGAAGTTGCACAGTGGCGGGACGTCCACCACGTTGACGAGCATCGCGCGGCGCTCGGCGTCCTCGTAGACGCCGATGTTGACGTCGGTATCGCCCGTCGCCGCGATGACCATGAAGGTGGCCTCGAGGTCGGCAGGCTCGTAGGGGCGCCGCAACCACTCGATCGCGCCTTCGGCGGCCAGCTCCCTCAGCTCCGGGACCGCGTCCGGCGCCGCGAGCACGACGCGGCCGTCGCACGCGAGCAGCCCCTCGACCTTCTCCAGCCCGATCTCCCCGCCGCCCACCACCAGGCAGCGCCGCCCGGACAGCTTCAGGCACGCGATGTAGAAGGGGGTCTCGAGCATCCCCCGCACGCACGTCTGATCGCAGGTCCCACGGCGGAACTGACAGACGCATTCCTTGCCTGCGTAGGCTTGTGCGGGCATCGCGTCTACACCGTACAAGGCTCGAGATGACCAGACGCCAGAGCTACTTCACCGACGCCTCGATGGTGCGCCGCGTCCACCGGGAGTCCGTCGTCGGCCTGGGCGGCCCGCGCGCCCTGCTCATGCAGGCGGCCCATCCGGTCGCCTTCGCCGGGTTCTTCGCCCACACCGGCGCGCTCGACGAGCCCTACGATCGCCTTGGCCGCACGGCGCAGGTCATGAACACGATCACCTTCGGCTCACGCGCGGAGGCCGACCGCATGACCCTCCGCGTGCGCGCGATGCACAGCCGCGTGCGCGGCGTGCTCGCCGAACCGGCCGGCCGGTTCCCCGCCGGGACGCCCTACGCGGCCGACGACCCCGAGCTGCTGCTGTGGATCCTCGCGTCGATCGTCGACTCGTCCCTGCTCGTCTACCAGAAGTACGTCCGCGGGCTGAGCCCCGGCGAGCGCGACGCCTACTGGCAGGACTACAAGGTCATCGGGACCCAGTTCGCGCTCGAGCGGGAGCGGATGCCGGCCACCATCGAGGACTTCGACGCCTACGTGGCCCGCGTGCTCGAGGGCGGCGACCTGCACATCACCGCGGAGGCCCGCGAGCTGGGCATCCGGATCGTCATGAGGCCGCCCGTCCCGCTGCACGTCCGCCCGGTCCTCGAGCTGGTCAACCAGATCACGGTGGGCCTGCTGCCAGGAGAGCTTCGCCGCGGCTACGGCCTGAGCTGGGACCCGGCGCGCTCCGCGGTGCTGCACGGCGGCGCCGAGTACATCAAGCGCGTGCTCGTCCCGCTCCTCCCCGAGCGCCTGCGTGTCACCCCCCGCGCCCGGGCGGCCTGACGCTCTAGCGCTCCAGCGCCTCGCGGGCCAGCCGGACCGCCGTGCGCGCCAGCGGCACCGCGCCGCGGCGCAGGACGTCCAGGCGGTCGCTCTCGCGGCCGTGGACGAGTCGCCCCGACGCCGTGGCGGCGCGCACAAGCGCCGGGTCGTAGGGCAGCCAGCGCGCGCTGCGCAGGCGCGTCGGCTGCGACGCGAGCCGGCGCACGGCGACGTGGCCGGCTACCCGCACCGACGCGCCCGGGAAGGTGTGGCCGTGCTCGTCGACCCAGGCCAGCTCGGCGCCCAGGGTCCGCGCCAGGCGCTCGCCCAGGTCCCGGTCGCCCACCCACACCGACACCGCCGGCGCGCCGCGGGCGAGCGCGATCGCCTCCTGCTCGGAGCCTGCCTCGACCACGGCGAGCACCGGGCCCGGGACGGGCTCGTGGAGGATCCGCGCGCTGGGCGGGACGCCGCGCAGCACCGCCGGTGCGTAGAACGCGCCGGCCGCCGGCAGCTCGAGCGGGCCGCCGCACAGCAGAGTGGCGCCGTCAGCCACGGCCGCCTCGACCAGCTCCTGCACCCGCTCGCGCTGCTCGGGCGAGCGCAGCGGCCCGATCTCGGTCTCGGGCAGGCGCGGGTCCCCGGGGCGCAGCCGGCGGGCGCCCTCGGCGAGCGTCGCCAGGAGCGGCTCGGCCACGGAGGGCAAGACCACCATGCGCCCGACGGCAGCGCGGTGCCGTCCCGCGCCCGCGAAGCCCGCCCACAGCGCGCCGGACACCGTGCGCTGCAGCGACGCCCCGTCGAGCACGAGCATGGTGCCCTTGTGGTCGGGAGGGCGGGTGTCGACGACGCCGGCGACCGCGCCGAGCTCGGCGTCCTCCCCGACGGCGGCGATCAGCTCCTCGGGCACACCGCCGTGCACGAACGCCGCGCGCATCGGCTCGCTGACCGGGGAGGCGAGTATCACGCCGTTGCCCGCCAGCAGGGCGGCCCCAGCCTCGAGCACGGGCTCGGACCACGGCGACGAGCTGCCGCCGCGTACGCCCACGACGCCCAGGGGCGCCTGCAGCAGGACCGAGCGGCGACCAGCACGCAGGGCCGGGATGCGGCCCAAGCGGCGCTCGCGCAGCGCCCCCGGCCCGTCGTCGGCGAGGTCGTGCAGGCCGCCCACCGACGGCAGCAGCTCGGCGAGCAGCGCCTCCGTGCGGGGCTGGCCGACCTCGCGCGCGAGCCGGTCGGCGAGCGGGTCGAGCTCGTCGAGGATCGCCGTGGCCGTGCGGCGCAGGTAGCGGGCGCGCCCCTCGGCGGGCACGAGCGCCCACAGGGGCTGGGGAGCGTCGGGGCCGGGAGCTCTCACGGCTCGCGCCCCCGGGCGTGGCGGATGCGCTCCAGCCGCTCGCGCAGGTCGTCCTCCGCCTCGTCGGGAAAGTAGAAGCGCAGGTCCTCGAGGCCCTCCGGGAGGTGCTCCTGCTCGTTGACGTGCCCGGGGCGGCCGTGGGGGTACTCGTAGCCGCGCCCGCGACCGAGCGCCCTGGCCGCCGGATAGGCCGCCGACCGCAGTGGGGCGGGCGGCGGTTTGGCTCCCGCGTCGCGGATGTGGCCCCGCGCGTCGCCGATCGCCCGCTTGGCGGCGTCGGACTTCGGCGCCAGCGACAGGTAGATCGCCGCCTGCGCCATCGCGAACTGCGCCTCCGGCAGGCCGACGTGCTCGATCGCGTGGGCGGCGGCGACCGTGACCACGAGCGCCTGGGGATCGGCGTTGCCAACGTCCTCGGAGGCGAGGATGACCATGCGGCGGGCGATGAAGCGCGGGTCCTCGCCGCCCTCGAGCATGGCCGCGAGGTAGTACAGGGAGGCGTCGGGGTCCGACCCGCGCGTGGACTTGATCCACGCCGAGATGTAGTCGTAGTGCTGGTCGCCCGCCTTGTCGTAGAGGACGGCCTTGCGCTGGAGGGCGTCCTCGGCGTCGCCCAGCGTGACGCGCGGCTCCTGGGCGCGCCGCGCTGTCGCGCAGGCCAGCTCGAGCGCGTTGAGCGCCGCCCGTGCGTCGCCGCCGGCGCGCACCGCGAGGAACGTCACGACCTCGTCGCCGACCTCCAGCCTTCCTGCGTCGCTTCGCTCGTCACCGGCTCCGCCTCGCTCCTCTCGCTCGAGCGCGCGGCGCAGGAGCACTTCGATTTCGTCGGCCTTCAGCGCCTGCAGCTCGTAAACCTGGGCGCGCGAGAGCAGTGCTGAGTTGACCTCGAAATACGGGTTCTCCGTGGTCGCCCCGATGAGCGTCACGAGGCCCTCTTCGACGGCGGGCAGCAGTGCGTCCTGCTGGGCCTTGTTGAAGCGGTGGATCTCGTCGAGGAAGAAGATCGTGCCGCGCGGGGGCTCGGCCGAGCGGCGCTCGCGCGCGCGGGCGATGACCTCCCGCACCTCCGCCCTCCCGGCGTTGACCGCCGACACCTCCTCGAAGGCGGCGGCGGCGTGCGCGGCGGCGAGGCGCGCGAGCGTCGTCTTGCCCGTACCGGGGGGTCCGTAGAGGATCATCGAGTGGGCGTCGCCGGACTCGAGCGCCGTGCGCAGCGCCGAGCCCTCGCCCAGCAGGTGGCCCTGCCCGACGAACTCCGCGAGCGTCCGGGGGCGCATGCGCGCCGCCAGCGGCCCGTCGGGCTCGTGGTCGGGCCGCTCGTCCTCGGGCGGGTCGAACAGGCGCTCCATGCCGGCAGTATCGCGCGGTCTCGGTCGAGCTCGATCATGGCGTCGAGCCCGGCCGCCGCGCCCAGCTTGTCGGCCAGGTCCCTCCGTAGAGCGATGCGGTAGAAGCCCGGGGTCGTGGAGCTCGCCCTCTTCGCCGCGTGGTGCTTCGCCGTGGCGCTCGCCGGAGGCCTGGTCGGGCTCGTGCTGGGCAACCTTCGGCTGCCCGCGACCCTCGTGGTGGCCTCCTCGGCGGCCGCCGGCGGAGGCGCGAACCTGGCGATCTCCGCGATCGCGGCGCTCACCGCCGCGACCGTGCACGCCCGCGCGGGGCGGGTGAACTGGCGGCTGGTGGGCTGGATGGCGCCGCCGTCGATCGCGGGCGCGGTGGTGGGCGGCTACGCGGCGGGAGCGGTGCCCGAGACGCTGCTGCTCGCGGCGATCGCCCTGGTGCTGCTCTACTCCGGCATCGAGCTGCTGGTCCGCCCGCCCGGCCCCCGGAACGGCACGGCCTCCGGAGGCGAGGAGCTCGACGTGCGCGCCGCCGTGGCGACCGGCGCGGCGGTCGGCCTGTTCGGCGGCCTGGTCGGGCTGATACTTGGATCCCTGCGCATGCCGGCGCTCCTGAGATGGGTCGGGGAGGCCCCGCAGCGAGCGGTGGGGACCAACGTCGCCGTCGGCGTGCTCGTGGGGGTGGCGGGCGCGCTCGCGCACCTCCCGAACGCCGCCCCGGACGTCGGCGCGATCCTCGTCGGCGGAGCGGCGTCCGTCCCCGGCGCACTGCTCGGCTCACGGCTGACGGGGCGGCTGTCGGAGGCCCAGCTCGTGCGGGCCATCGCCGTCGTCCTGCTGATCGCCGCCGTCGGGGTCGCGGCGCAGGCCCTAACCTGACGCTCGGTGCAACTGCAGCAGGAGACCGAGAAGGTGCTGGGGCGGCTCATCCGCTTCAACACCGTCAACCCGCCGGGCAACGAGCGCGAGTGCCAGGAGTGGCTGCGCGGCTACCTGGAGGAAGCCGGCTTCGAGTGCGAGCTGATGGGCGCCGACCCGCTGCGCCCCAACCTCGTCGCGCGCCTGCGCGGCGAGGCCGAGGGCCCCGTGCTCGGCTACCTCAGCCACGTCGACACCGTGCTGGCCTCAGCCGAGGACTGGAGCCGCGACCCGTGGTCGGGCGACGTGCACGACGGCTTCCTGTGGGGGCGAGGAGCGCTGGACATGAAGTCGCAGACCGCCGCCGAGGTCGTGGCCGGGGCGCGCCTGGCGCGCGACGGCTGGCAGCCTGCGCACGGCGAGCTGAAGATCATGTCCGTCGTCGACGAGGAGGCCGGCGGGCACATGGGGGCCAAGTGGCTGACCGAGGAGCGCCCCGACGCCGCCCGCTGCGACTTCCTGCTCAACGAGGGCGGAGGCCCGGTGATGCCGTTCGGCGACCGCCGCCTCTACGGCGTGTGTTGCGCGGAGAAGGGGACGTTCCGCTTCGCCGTGCGCACGAGCGGCCGCGCCGGCCACGCCTCCGTGCCCGGCCTCGCCGACAACGCGCTGCTGCGGCTGGTCCCCCTCGTCGAGCGGCTCGGCTCGGGGCGCGCGGGCTACGACCTGACCGAGGAGCCGCGCGCGTTCATGACGGCCCTGGGCGAGGACCCCGGCGACCCCGACGCCGCGCTGCGCCACATCACCGAGGTCGACAGCCGTCTCGCGGCCATGGTCGAGCCGACCTTCGGCGTGACGTTCTCGCCGACGATCATCACCGCCTCGGAGAAGATCAACGTCATCCCCGCGCACGCCGAGCTCAAGGTGGACTGCCGGGCGCCCCCCGGTATGGGCGCCGAGGAAACGCTGCGGCGTATCCATGAGGTGCTCGGGGACGGCGCCGGCCCCGAGGCGGGCTTCGAGGTCGAGTTCCTCGAGCAGGTGATCGGCAATCGCTCGCCCATCGACTCGCCGCTGATGGACGCGATCTCGGAGTGGGTGGGTGAGCAGGACCCGGAGGGCGAGGTCGTCCCGACCGTGCTGCCCGCCTTCACCGACTCGCGCTGGTATCGGGCGGCCTTCCCCGATTGCGTCGCCTACGGGTTCTTCCCGCAGCGCCACATGAGCCTGTATGACTCCTGGCCGCTCGTGCACGGGGCCGACGAGCGAATCGACGTCCGCGACCTCGGTTTCGCGGCGAGCTTCTTCTACGAACTGCCTCGGAGGCTGCTGACTTGACGGACGAGAACGACACCGAGAAGCTCCGGCTGGGCGGCATGGCCCTGCGCAACGGCCTGCTGGTCCACGGGCCCTCGCACTGGGCGGCGGCGGTGCGCACGGGCGCGGGCGAGGTGAAGGTCGCCTCGGGGCGCAAGCCGCGCCTGCGCGGGGTGGAGGGCGTGCCCGGGGTCCGGGGCGTCGTGCGCCTCGCCGAGGCCGTCGCCGTCATCCCGCTCGTCAAGCGCGCACTGCCCGAGGCGGGGCTTCCGTTCCAGGACGCCTCGGTGCTCGGCGTCGCGGCCGGCGCGTCGCTGACCGGCGCCCTTGCCAAGCGCCACCTGCGCGGCGTGGGCGGCGAGTCGGTCGCCGCCGTCGCGTCCGTGATGCCGGCGCTGTTCGCGCTGCGCGGCGGCGAGCTCGCCGCCTACCACGGCGTGGAGCACAAGTCGATCGCGGCCTACGAGCAGGACGCCGACGATCCCGAGGACGCCGCCAAGGAGCACGACCGCTGCGGCTCGCATCTCGTGGCGCCCCTGCTCGCCTCCAACCTGGCCGGCACGCTGCTGATGCGGCGCACGGCGCTGCGGCCGGGCCCGCTGGCCGGCGGCGCCGTGGCGCTCGCCTCCACCGCGGTGGCCGTCGAGGTGTTCGCGTGGTGCGAGCGCAACGCCGAGACGCGGCTAGCCCGCGCCCTGCGCCGCCCCGGCTTCGAGATCCAGCGCCTGGTGGGCACGCGCGAGCCTGACGAGCCCCAGCTCGAGGTCGGGCGCGCGGCGCTCGCTGAGATCCTGCGCGTGGAGGCGCAGCAGGCGTCGAACTAAGGTCCAGCGAGGTTGTGCCGGCTGGGGTAGGTGGTGTACACCTGGATGGTGCATTCACCGGTGTTTGGCAGGGAGGCCGCACTGTTCGCTCAAGTCACCCAGCAGGTCCAGGTCCCGCAGGGTCCCCATTGGTACGACTGGGACTCGATCTCGACCTGGTTGCAGACGTGGGCCCCGATCATCTTCATGGGGCTGCTGGTCTTCTTCATCTGGCGGACGCTCAAGCTGATGCCAAAGACCAAGCCGCAGGAGATCAAGCCCGAGGCCAAGGGCGCGATCGGATGGGCGGACGTGGCCGGGGCGGACGAGGCCAAGGCCGAGCTCCAGGAGGTCGTCGAGTTCCTGCGTGACCCCGCGCGGTTCAAGAAGCTCGGCGCCACCGTGCCGCGCGGCATCCTCCTGCACGGGCCGCCCGGCACCGGCAAGACCCTGCTGGCCAAGGCCGTCGCCCACGAGGCGGGCGCCAACTTCTTCTCCCAGTCGGCTGCCGCCTTCGTCGAGATGTTCGCCGGCCTCGGCGCCGCGCGCATCCGCCGGCTGTTCGCGATGGCGCGCAAGCAGCGGCCGGCGATCATCTTCATCGACGAGATCGACGCGGTCGGCGGCGAGCGCGGCTCGGACAACAACTCCGAGCGCGAGCAGACGCTCAACCAGCTGCTCGTCGAGATGGACGGCTTCCACAACACCAACGACCTCGTGGTGATCGCCGCCTCCAACCTGCTCGAGAAGCTCGACGCGGCGCTCCTGCGCCCGGGGCGCTTCGACCGTCAGATCTTCGTCTCGCCCCCCGACGTGGCCGGCCGGGAGGAGATCCTCAAGGTCCACACCCGCGGCAAGCCGATCGGCAACGTGGACCTCCCGATGATCGCCCGCCAGACCTCGGGCCTCACCGGCGCCGACCTCGCCAACCTGGCCAACGAGGCGGCCATCTTCGCGGCCCGCAGCCACCGCGAGTTCATCGTCCACTCGGATTTCGACAACGCGCTCGAGCGCGTGGTGGCCGGGATGCAGTCGCGCCGCACCCTCAACGACCATGAGCGCCGGGTCGTCGCCTTCCACGAGGCCGGCCACGCGCTGTGCGCCGAGCTGCTGCCCGGCGTCGACCGTGTCCACAAGATCTCGATCGTCCCCCGCGGCCGGGCCCTGGGCTACACGCTCAACCTGCCCGAGGAGGACCGCTACCTCAAGACGCGCGAGGAGCTCATCGACTACATGACGGTCCTGCTCGGCGGCCGCGCCGCCGAGGAGATCGTCTTCGGCGCGATCACCACCGGCGCGTCGGACGACCTCAGCCGCGTGGCCGAGATCTCGCGCTCGATGATCCACGACTACGCGATGGGAACAACCATCACCTCGCGCCGCGTGTCGGCCGAGGGCGGGCTGGTGTCCGACCGCACGCGCGAGCTGCGCGACGACGAGCAGCAGCACCTCACCGACGAGGCTATGCGCGGGGCTGCCCGCCTCATCCTCGAGCACCGCGAGAAGCTCGACCAGCTCGCCAACGCGCTCCTGCGCAACGAGGTCCTCGAGCGCAAGGACATCGACCGGATCATGAGCGGCACCCCCCGTTTCAAGCGCTCGCCCGGCCAGGGCCTGCGCGTGGTGGCCATCGAGCCGCCACCGGAAGAGCAGCGCGCACAGCCCTGAAGCTCGGGGGCAGCTCCTGGCCGCTACCCGGAGCCGAGCGCGATCACGCTGCGGATGCCGTCCTGGGCCTCCATCAGCTCGAAGCCGCGGTTGACCTCGTCGAGCGTCATGCGGTGCGAGAGGAAAGCGTCGACGTCGATGTCCCCGGCCAGGTAGCGGTCGACGAGCTGCGGCACCTGCACGCGGCCCTTGACGCCGCCGAACGAGGAGCCCGCGATGCGCCGCCCCGTGATCAGCAGGCGGGGCACGACGTCGAGCGTCTCGCCCTTGCCGGCCACGCCGGCGACGGTGCACAGGCCCCAGCCCATGCGGGCGGCCTCGACGGCCTGGCGCATCACCGCGACGAGGCCCGTCGCCTCGAAGGTGTAGTCGGCGCCGAAGCCGTCGGTCATCTCGAGGATCAGCTCGACGACGTCGGGGGCGCCGGTGAGGGTGTCGGTGGCGCCCTGGCCGCGCGCGAGGGCGAGGCGCTCCTCGGAGAGGTCGACGCAGACGATTCGCTCCGCGCCCTGGAGCCGGCAGCCCGCCACCGCGCCGAGCCCGACCATCCCCGCCCCGAACACGACGCACGTGGAGCCGGCCTGCACCTTGGCGGTGTTCATCGCCGCCCCCAGCCCGGTGGACAGCCCGCAGGCGAACAGGCAGGCCCGGTCGAGCGGGGCCTCGGGGTTGATCTTCGCGAGCGCGATCTCGGGCATGACCGTGTATTCGGCGAAGGTCGAGCAGCCCATGAAGTGGCGGATGGGCTCCCCTTCGCGCGCGAGCCGCGTCGTCCCATCGGGCAGGAAGCCCTTGTTCTGCTGCTCGCGGATGGCGAGGCACAGGTTCGTCCGCGGGCTGCGGCAGTGCACGCACTCACCGCACTGGGGCGAGAACAGCGTGACGACGTGGTCTCCCTCGGCCAGCAGGCTCACCGCCTGGCCGACGCGCTCGACGACGCCGGCGCCCTCGTGGCCGAGGACCGCCGGGGCGTAGCCGCTCGGGTCGGCCCCCGAGGCGGTGTAGAGGTCGGTGTGGCAGACGCCGCAGGCCTCCAGCCGCACGAGCACCTCGCCGGGCCCGGGCTGCTGGAGGTCGACCTCCTGCACCTGCAGCGGGGCACCGAACTCTTCGAGCACCGCCGCACGGATCCTCACGGCGCGGAATCTAGCCCACGACAAGCGCGAAGGAGTCGCGCTCGACAGTGATGTGCTGCATGCCGTCGTTGCGCAGCTCGCCGTCCACGTCGAGCTCGGTTTCCGGTGGCAGGTCGACCTCGACCGTGTGGGCGCGCGCCTGGCGGACGTCGCGCTGCTCGGCGAGCGTGCCGCGCCGCATGCCCCACGCCCTTCGCGCGAGGCCGAGCCGGGAGCCGGCCGGCAGGACGGCGACGTCGAGCGCGCCGTCCGCGGGATCGGCGGCGCCGAGCTTCGAGCCTCCCCCGAAGGCGCCGGTCACCGCGACGATCGCCTGCCAGGCCCCTCCGGCGTACACCTCGCGCCCGTCCGCGCGCACCGTGCAGCGCAGGGGCGTCTCGCTTGCCGCGGCGCGCAGCGCGCCCACGGCATAGGCGAGCGGCCCGAGCCACGGCTTGAGCGCCTGCGCGCGGCGGGCGGCCCCCGAGGCGAGCCCGGCGCTCGCGACGTTGACGAACGGCCAGCCGTCCGCGAGCCGGCCGAGGTCCAAGAGCCTGAGCTCGGTGCCGGTGACCGCGAGCTCGCACGCCGCCTCGACGTCGAGCGGCAGCTCGGCGGAGCGGGCGAAGTCGTTCGCGGTGCCGACGGGGATCACCGCGAGGGGAACCCGCAGGCGGCCGGCCAGGTCTGCGCAAGGGCCGACGGTGCCGTCGCCCCCGGCCACGGCGATGCGGTCCGGACCCCAGCGCGCCGCCGCCTCGAGCTCCTCGACCGCGAGGCCCCACCTGCCGACCTCGGCGCCGTGGCGGCGCATCGCGGCGGCCAGCGGCTCGGGATCCTGGCCCCCGCCTGCGGCCGGGTTGGCGATCAGCGCGATGCGCACGTGCCCCCGAGGCTACCCGGCGTGGCACTAGACTCGGGCTCGTGTTCGGGCGCATCGACCACGTGGGCCTCGCGGTGACCGATCTCGAGGAGGCGATCGACCTCCACGTCAACGTCTACGGCCTCGGCCTCGTCCATCGCGAGACCGTGAGTGAACAGGGCGTCGAGGCCGTGCTGCTCGACGTGGGGGAGAACCACGTCGAGCTGCTCGCGCCGCTGCACGACGAGACCGCCGTCGGGCGCTTCCTGGCCCGCCGCGGGCCTGGCTTGCACCACGTCGCCTACCAGGTGGAGGACATCGAGCTGACGCTGCGGGCGCTGCGCGACGCCGGCGTGCGCCTGATCGACGAGGCGCCGCGCACCGGCATCCGGGCCTCCCAGGTCGCCTTCCTGCACCCGTCGGCCTCCGGTGGGGTGCTCACCGAGCTCGTGCAACCGGCCCCGGTCCACGCATGACCGATCCGACGCGCCGCGCCGCGGTGGGCTTCCAGGGAGGCCAGGTGCTCTCCCTGCGGCTCTCGGACTCTCAGCTCACGGAGCTTCGCGGCGTGTTGCGCGACGGGCGCGAGCGCTGGCACGAGGTGGCGGCCGCCGACGGTGCGGTGCTCGTCGACGTGGGCCAGATCGTCTACCTGCGCGTCGAGTCCGACGAGCATCGCGTCGGCTTCTAATGGTCCACTGAGCCAGACGCCCCGCCAGTCGCTGCGGGTCCGGGCCAACGCGCTCGACCTCGCGATCCACCGGCGCCTGCGCTCGCTCGCGCGGACGCCAGCGACCGTGCGCTGGGTCCGCCGCTACTCGACGCTCGGTGAGCACGCCGCGGTGTGGCTGGCCGTCGGAGCCGGCGGGGCGGTGCTGGACGCCCGCAACCGCAGGCGCTGGGTGCGCGCGACCGGGTGCGTGGGCGGCGCCTACCTGATCTCGACCTCGATCAAGCTCGCGATCGGCCGCAAGCGCCCGGTGATCGAGGACCTGCCGCAGCTGATGGCGACACCCACCGGTCTCTCGTTTCCCTCCTCGCACTCGACCTCGTCCTTCGCCGCGGCACGCGCCTTTGGTCGGATGCTCCCCGCGCGCCCGCTCTACTGCGCAGCCACGGCGATGGCGCTCTCGCGCCTCTACCTCGGGGTGCACTATCCCTCCGATGTCGCCGCCGGCGCCGCACTCGGCACGCTGCTCGGGAGTTTCGGCCGCCGATGAAGGTGGGGATCGTCGGCCTGCCCAACGCGGGCAAGTCGTCGCTGTTCAACGCGCTCAGCCGCGCGGGCGCGCAGGCGGCCAACTACCCGTTCACGACGATCGAGCCGAACGTCGCCGTGGTCGGGGTGCAGGACGAGCGGCTCGACGCCGTGGCGCGAACCGTGCGCTCCTCGAGCGTCGTCCCGGACACGATCGAGTTCCATGACATCGCGGGCCTGGTGGCGGGCGCCCACCGGGGCGAGGGCCTGGGCAACCGCTTCCTCGGCAACATCCGCGAGACGGACGCGCTGCTGCACGTCGTGCGCGCCCACCACGACCCCGGAGTCGTGCATCCGGAGGGGGCGGTCGATCCCGCCACGGACATCGACACGATCGAGACCGAGCTCGTGTACGCTGACCTCGAGCAGGCCGAGCGCCGCCACGCGCGCCTGGTCCGCGACGCGCGCGGCGGTGAGCGGGCGGCGATCGTGGAGGAGGCCTGGCTGCGCGAGGTCGTCGCCGCGCTGCAGGCCGGGCGCCCTGTGCGGTCCGTCCCGGTGCCGGGCGACGCGCCCCATGCCGCCCGCGACCTGGGCGCGCTCACGGCGAAGCCGGTGCTCTACGTGGCCAACGTCGACGAGGGCGACGGCGCGGTCACGCCGGCGGTCGCCGAGCACGCCGCGGCAGAGGGCGCCGGGGCGGTCGCGGTTTCGGCGCGCCTCGAGGCGGAGCTCGCGGAGCTCGACGAGGACGAGGCGGCGCACATGCGCGAGGAGCTGGGAATCGCCGAGTCGAGCCTGCGGCGCGTCGTCCGCGGCGCCTTCGCCCTGCTTGACCTGATTGCGTTCTTCACCGCCGGCGAGGACAAGCCCGCCCAGTCGTGGCACCTGCGGCGGGGCGCCAGCGCGTGGCACGCGGCCGGCGAGATCCACTCCGACATCCAGCGCGGCTTCGTGCGCGCCGAGGTCATCGGCTGGGAGGCGCTGGTACAGGCCGGCGGCTATGCCGCGGCGCGCGACCGCGGCGTGCTGCGGCTGGAGGGACGCGACTACCCGCTGGCCGACGGGGACGTGATCACCGTCAAGTTCACGCCCTGAGTGGGCCACCAGGGCGACTAGACTGCGCGGCGGAGCATGGACGGTGCCGGACAGCCGGAGGGCCTCGTCCTGGTGGTGGAGGACACGCCGGGCGAGCACGCCGCACTCGTGCGCGCCCTCGCCGGCCGGGAGCACAGGGTGATCGCCTGCCCGCGCGGGGAGGCCCTCGACCGGCTGCAGTCACAGGAGCCCGACGTGGTGCTCGTGGGCCGCGCCGGCGCCGCGGCCATGCTCGACACATCGCCCGTTCCGGTGATCGTCCTGGCGGGCAGCTCCGGCGCCGACGAGCGGGCCGCCCTCCTCGCCGCCGGAGCCGCCGCGTGCCTGCCCGACCCGCTCGACCCGGTCGAGCTCGAGGGTTACATCCAGGTCGCGCTGCGCTTCAGGCGGCTGGAGCGTCTCTCTCTCACCGACCTGGTCACCGGGCTGGGCAACCGCCGTCACGGCGAGCACGAGCTCGGCCAGCTCGTCGTCCGGTCCTCGCGTCACGGGCACCCGCTCGGCCTTGTCCTCGTGGACGTCGACGGATTCAAGTCGATCAACGACACCCACGGCCACGACGCGGGGGACCGCGCCCTGCGCGGGGTGGCGGAGCGGATCGCCGCCTGCCTGCGCGGAAGCGACACGCTCGCCCGCTGGGGCGGCGAGGAGTTCATCGTGCTCCTGCCCGACACTGAGGCCGCCGGCGTCGGGAGGACCGCGGAGCGCCTGCGCGGCGCGGTGGCGGCGGACCCGTTCCCCGTCGGCGGCGCGGCGATCGAGCTCACCATCTCCGTCGGCTGGGCCGACTGGCGCGGCGAGGACCCCGACGAGTTCGTGCTGCGCGCCGACCGCGCGCTCTACGAGGCCAAGACGGCGGGGCGCAACGCGGTGCGGCCGGAGCCCGCTCGGTCCGCCTAGCTGGACGTGGCCAGCTTGCGCAGCCGTTCCGCGAGCCGGCGCATGCCCAGGGCCTCGACCGCGTCCGCGCCGCCCGCGAAGTCCGTCGGAGTGTCCGGTGGCGGCTCGAGCTCGGTGGTGCGCAGGGTCGCGATGTCCTTGAAGGAGCGCAGCTCGTCGGCCTGCTCGATGAGCGCACGGCGGACGGCCGGCTTCTCGCGGATCGCGCCGAGGATGGCGTGCTCGAGGCTGCCCTTCCGCCGCAGCAGGTCGGCCGCCGTCTTCTCGCCGATCCCGCGCGCGCCGGGCAGCCCGTCGGAGGGATCGCCGCGCAGCGCGATGAAGTCGGGGACCAGCTCGGGGCCGATGCCGTAGCGGACACGCACCTCCTCAGGACCCAGCTCCTCGGGCCCCCCGGTCCCGGTGCGCTGCAGGAGCACGTGGACGCGGTCGGTCGCGCACTGGAAGAGGTCGCGGTCGCCGGTGAGGATAAGCGCGTCACCGCCTCCCTCGGCCTCCGAGAGCGCGAGCGAGTGCAGCAGGTCGTCGGCCTCCAGGGCGGCGTCGTCGTGGACGATCCAGCCGAGGGACCGATAGAGCGCCGGCGCCTGCACCCACTGGGTCGCGAGGCCCTCGGGCATCGGCGGGCGGTGGGCGTGGTAGGCCGGGTAGGCGTCGGTGCGGTAGGTCGCCGCCTCGGCGCCGAAGCACAGCACCACCGCGCGCGGCGAGCGCTCCTCCACCACCTGCAGCACCTGGTTGAGCGACCCCAACAGGGCGTTGACAGGCCCGCCGTCGGACCCCGTGATGGAGTCGGGAAGCGCGTGGAAGGCACGGTAGAGCAGCGCAGGGGCGTCCGCCAGTAGGAGGGGTCCGGCCACGCGGGCAACCTACTAACGTGCGTGTCCAATGCGGACGATCACCGGGCTCGACGAGCTCAGGAACGCGGAGGGCGAGACGCTCGGGACGAGCGACTGGCACGAGGTCACGCAGTCGGACATCGACGCCTTCGCCGACGTGACGGGCGATCATCAGTGGATCCACGTCGACCCCGAGCGCGCCAAGGACACGCCGTTCGGCGGGACGATCGCCCACGGCTACTACACGCTCGCGCTGGCGGCCCGCTTCTCCGAGCAGATCTTCAAGCTCGAGGGCTTCGCCTTCGGCCTCAACTACGGGCTGGATCGCGTTCGCTTCCCGGCGCCGCTGCCCGTCGGCTCCAAGGTGCGCATGGTTGCGAAGGTCGCGGCGGTCGAGGACATCCCGGGCGGCGCCCAGCTGAGGCTCGAGCTGACCTTCGAGCGCGAGGGCGGGGACAAGCCCGTCTGCGTCGCCGAGTCGCTCGCGCGCGTCTACGCCGGCGGCTGAAGCAGCGCGGGCAGCTCGGCCATGCGCGTGAAGATCCGCGCGCCGGCGAGCAGCGCGGGGTCCGTGCGGCCGGCGTAGCCCAGCGCCGTCATCCCCGCGGCGAGCGCCGCCTGCACGCCGGCGGGGCTGTCCTCGACGACCGCGCACTCCTCCGGCGCCCAGCCCATCCGCGCCGCGGCGTGCAGGAAGAGGTCGGGCGCCGGCTTGCCGTGCGTCACCTCGGTCGCGCTGAACAGCCGGCCCTCGAAGCGCCCGAGCAGGCCCGTGTGCCCGAGCGTGAACCGCATCTTCTCGTGTGAGCTGCTGGAGGCGACGCACCAGGGCAGCGCGATCCGGTCGAGCGCCGCGGCGATGCCTGGCACCGGCCGCAGCTCGCGCTCGAAGGCCGCGAAGACCTGGTCGAGGTAGCGCGCGCGCAGGTCGGTCGGGACTGCGCGGCCGAGCCGCTCCTCGACGATCTCGACGACAGAGGCCCACGAGCGGCCCATGAAGGTCGCCGTCGACTCCTCCGCCGTCATCGGCAGCCCAATGCCGGTGAGGGCCTCGGCGAGCACGCGGTTGGAGATCGGCTCGGAGTCCACGAGGACGCCGTCGCAGTCGAAGATCACGTTTTGCAGCACGTGGGCCGGCAGTATGCGCGCCGGATGACGGGCTTCTCGATCAGGAGGAATGGGACCGCGCCATCGCCCGCCGCCTCAAGGCGGCGTTCAACGTCACCCTGGGGGTGCTGCCAAGCATGCTGGAGCGCGGCGCCGGCCGCATCGTCACCGTCTCATCGCCCTCGGGGGGCGGGGTCGACGCCGTCACCCCGGGCGCCACTAACCCACGCGGATCGGCGCCCCGACCTCGTCGTGGTAGCGCACGCGGTAGCGGCCGCGACGCGTGACCGGGTAGGAGTAGCGCCCGCCGGCGCGGACTGCTGCCGAGCCGATCGTGACCCAGCGCCCGCCGAGGTGGTGCTGCACTGTGACCAGCCCGCCGGGGAGCACGGGCAGCACCCGGCCCGCCACGGTGCCGAGAGAGGCACGGCGCACCATCCTGGCCGCCGGCGACACGCCGCCGGTCGGATCGCCGGCCGCCTGCTGGCCCGGCTCGACGGGCGGCGCTCCCTCGGGTGCGGGCTCCTCGCCCGTGACGATGCTCGTAAAGAACGCCCACGAGTCGAACAGGCGGAGCCGCGCGCGCAGCTGCGCTCCCGTCGCGCGCGTTCGCCCGCCGGTACCGATCACGTCGGCCGCCACGATTCGCGGGGAGCGGCCGCGGGTGACGACGTCGATGCCCCGGAAGTCTCCCTTCACGAGTGAGCCGAGCTTGCGGTCGGCCTGCTTGAAGCTCATGCGGATCGGGCCCCAGCGGTGGCGCGGCGAGGCGTCGTCGTAGGGGTCGTCGACCGATGTGAGCCACGGCTTGGGCTCGCGCCCGAGCGCGGTGTTCTCGACGTTCTCGGTGCGGCCCCCGGAGGTGGAGAAGAAGAACGTGACCACGGGCTGGCCCTGATAGGTGACGACCTCGCCGCGGGTCTGGATCACGGCGTTGGTGGTAGACGCCTCCTCCGCCGCGATGCCTCCGTAGACCTGCGAACGGGTGTCTGGATACTGGTCGAACGGCGCGCCCGGCTTGGAGGTGGCGATGGCATAGGTGCGCGCGGCCACGGCCTGCGCCTTGAGCGCCTCGATCGGCCAGGTGGGTGGGCTCTCGTCGGGCACGACGCCCATCAGGTACTGGTCGAGCGTCACGGCGTTGATGGCGTCGATGCCGGAGAAGAGCCCGGGGCGGAACTCGAGGGCGCCGCGATAGGCACCGCTCACGCGCCCGTTGGCGGCGCGGCCCTTGAGGACGAGCTGGCCGCCGCGGCCCGTGACCCGCAGAGGCGCCGCGTAGGTGCCCATGGGGCGCTTCCGCGAGGACAGCAGCTGGACCGAGGCGCCGCGGCGGCGCAGGTAGTAGGTCTCGGTGGGCTGCAGCCGGCGCGCGCCGGCCCGCATGGCGCCGGTGATCGCCGCAAAGCCGTGCGCGGACTGCAGTAGCACGCGCACGACCCGGCCGCGCTCGACCGTGCCGATGTCGGTGCCGGTGTAGTAGTGGCGCAGGATCGAGCGGTAGTCGGCGCCGCGCTGGGCGAAGCCGAAGGCGCCGTACTGGCTCATGCCGACCCCGTGGCCGAAGCCCGCGCCGCGGATCGTGAACCTCGAGGCGGCCGACGCCGCCCCGGCGAGCGCCAGGCACAGCAGCAGCGTGGTCACGAGCACGCAGGAAAGGGTCCGGGCGGCCATCATGGGAAGGGTCACGGCTACGTTAGCCGGACACAATCGGGGGGGAGAAGTTGCGGGGCATCGAGCGCAAGGCGTCGGACCTGTTCGTGGAGTGCCTCGAGGTCGAGGGCGTCAAGTACGTCTTTGGCATCCCCGGCGAGGAGACGCTCGACCTCAACGAGTCGCTCGCCAATTCGTCGGTCGCCTTCGTACCGGTTCGCCACGAACAGGGCGGGGCCTACATGGCCGACATGTACGGCCGGCTGACGCAACGCGCCGGCGTCTGCCTGGGGACGCTCGGCCCGGGCGCCACCAACCTCGTCACCGGAGTCGCCGACGCGCTGCTCGATCACTCACCGCTCGTCGCCCTCACGGGCCAGGGCGACCTCGAGCGCATGCACAAGCAGTCCCACCAGTACATCGACGTGATGGCGTTGATGAAGCCTGTGACGAAGTGGAACGCGCGCCTGAACTCCTCACACATCATTCCCGAGGTCGTGCGCAAGGCGTTCAAGGTCGCGCAGGCCCAGAAGCCGGGGCCGACCCACATCGAGCTGCCCGAGGACGTCATGGCGGAGGCGGTGGACGCCGAGCCGCTCCCCGCGCGGACCGAGGCGCGCTCGCCCGAGCCCTCCGCGCCGGAGCTGCTCAAGGCCGTCGGCATCATCCGCTCGGCGATCAACCCCGTGGTCCTGGCCGGTAACGGCGTCGCCCGGGTCGGCGCCGCGCCCGCGCTGCGCGAGTTCGCCCGCGCCACGGGCATCGGCGTGGCCGAGACCTTCATGGGCAAGGGGCTGCTCGACTACGAGGACCTGTGCGCCCTGGGCACCGTCGGGCTGCAGTCGCGCGACTACGCGCTGGCCGGCTTCGAGGACGCCGACGTGGTCATCACCGTCGGCTACGACCTCGTCGAGCACGCGCCCAAGAACTGGAACCCCTCCCGGGACAAGAAGATCGTCTGCGTCGACACCGTCTCGGCAGAGGTCGACGAGTACTTCATGACCGAGGTCGACCTCATCGGCGACCTCTACCACATCCTCACCCGGCTGGCCGAGGAGCTGCGCGACGCCCCCCACGACACCGGCGACTCGCGGCTCAACGACATCGTGCTCGGCCGCTTCGAGTCCGCCAAGGACGACGACGGATTCCCCATGCAGCCCCCGCGGGCGCTGTGGGAGATCCGCCAGGCGCTCGGCCGGCGCGACCTGCTGATCTCCGACGTCGGCCTGCACAAGCTGTGGATCGCCCGCATGTTCCCCGCCCACGAGCCCAACACCGTGCTCATCGCCAACGGGCTCGCCGGCATGGGCATCGCCCTGCCCACGGCCATCGCCGCCAAGCTCGTGTATCCCGATCGCCACGTGGTGACCGTCAACGGGGACGGCGGCTTCCTCATGAACTGCCAGGAGCTCGAGACGGCGATGCGCCTGCGCACCGCGATCGTCAACGTGATCTGGGAGAACTCGCAGTTCGGATCGATCGTGTGGAAGCAGGACAAGAAGTTCGGCCGCCACTTCGGCACGGACTTCGGCAACCCCGACTTCGTCAAGCTGGCCGACGCCTTCGGGATGCCGGCCTGGCGCTGCGAGTCGGTCGAGGACCTCGGGCGCCACCTGCGCCACGCCCTGACGCTCGACGTCACCTCCCTGATCGTCCTGCCGATCGACTACTCGATCGACGTGTCAATTTCGGAAGAACTCGGAACGGAGACGGTTGTCGCATGAGCACCACCGCAGAGTCAGAACGCACCGTCCTGGACTCAGTCCCGACCCAGCTCTATATCGGCGGGGAGTGGCGCGACGCCTCCGGTGGGGCGACGCTCAGCGTCGAGGACCCCTCGACCGCCGAGTCGATCGCCTCGGTGGCCGACGCCACACCCGACGATGCCACCGCGGCGCTCGATGCCGCGTGCGCCGTGCAGCAGGAGTGGGCGAAGCACCCGCCGCGCGAACGCGGCGAGATCCTGCGCCGGGCCTACGAGGCGATCACCGAGCGCTCCGACGAGCTGGCGCTGGTCATGACGCTCGAGATGGGCAAGCCGCTCGCGGAGTCCAAGGCCGAGATCGCGTACGCCTCGGAGTTCTTCCGCTGGTTCGCCGAGGAGGCCGTGCGCATCGAGGGACGCTACGCGACCGCCCCCAACGGGCAGGGCCGGCTGCTGACCATGCGCCAGCCCGTCGGGCCCTGCTACATGATCACGCCCTGGAACTTCCCGATGGCGATGGGCACACGCAAGATCGGCCCCGCCGTCGCCGCGGGCTGCACGATGGTGATGAAGCCCGCGCAACAGACGCCGCTGTCGATGCTTGCGCTCGCGCAGATCCTCGAGGAGGCCGGGCTGCCGGCGGGCGTGCTCAACGTGGTCACCTCGAGCTCCTCGAGCGAGGTGTCCAAGCCGATCCTGTCGGATCCCCGGCTGCGCAAGTTGACCTTCACGGGCTCCACGGAGGTCGGGCGCAAGCTCGTGGAGCAGTCCGCGCTGGGGCTGCTGCGCACGTCGATGGAGCTGGGCGGCAACGCCCCCTTCCTGGTCTTCGAGGACGCCGACGTCGACGCCGCCATCGAGGGTGCGCTGATCGCCAAGATGCGCAACATGGGCGAGGCGTGCACGGCGGCCAACCGCTTCCACGTCGCCGACCCCGTCCGGGACGAGTTCACCGAGAAGCTCGCCGGCAAGCTCGCCGACATGCCGGTCGGCCGGGGCACCGAGGAGGACGTCAAAGTCGGCCCCCTGATCGACGCGGACCAGCGCGATAAGGTCGCCGAGCTCGTCGACGACGCCGTGCGCAAGGGCGCGACCGCCGTCCTCGGCGGCCGCGGGCGCGACGGCGCCGGGTACTTCTTCGAGCCGACGGTGCTCGCGGGCGTGCCCGGGGACGCCCGCCTGCTCAAGGAGGAGATCTTCGGCCCGGTGGCGCCCGTGGCGAGCTTCGACGACGAGGAGGCCGCCGTCGCGGCGGCCAACGACACCGAGTTCGGCCTCGTCGCCTACGTCTACACGTCCGACGTCAAGCGGGCGTTCCGGGTCTGCGAGGCGCTCGAGACCGGCATGGTCGGGCTCAACCAGGGCCTCGTGTCCAACCCGGCGGCCCCGTTCGGCGGCGTCAAGGCGTCGGGCTTCGGGCGCGAGGGCGGCACCGAGGGCATCCACGAGTACCTCGAGGTCAAGTACGTCGCGATGAACCTCTGACGTAGTGGACCCGCTCGCCGAGGCACGGCGCTGGTACGAGGAGGCGGTCGCCGCCGGGGTCCCGGAGGCCAACGCGATGGCGCTCGCGACCACGGGCCCGGACGGGCGTCCGTGCGTGCGCTTCGTGCTGTTCAAGAGCCTCGACGAGCGGGGCGTGACGTTCCACAGCAACTACGAGAGCCGCAAGGGCCGCGAGCTGGCCGCCAACCCGCGTGCGGCGTTGGCGGTCTGGTGGCAGCCTGTCGGTCGCCAGGTGCGGATGGAGGGCACCGTCGCGCGCCTGCCCGCCGACGAGTCCGACGCCTACTTCGCCACGCGCCCGCGCGAGCGCCGGCTGGGCGCCTGGGCCTCGCGCCAGGGCAGCGTGCTGCCGAGCCTCGAGGCGCTCCAGGAGCGCGTGTGCCAGCTGGGCGAGCAGTTCGGCGACGAGGAGGTCCCGCGGCCGGACTGGTGGGGCGGCTACCTGCTGCGCCCCGACGTCATCGAGCTGTGGGAGCGCGGCGGCGAGCGCCTGCACGACCGCACGCACTTCGGGCGCCTCCCGGACGGGAGCTGGGAGGCCGCGCGGCTGGCGCCCTGATGCGCGAGGGGCGGGCCGGCATACAGCGCCTGCAGGCGTTGCTCGACGACAGCATCGAGCG
>DASQFQ010000061.1:0-3007 GCA_035633075.1 Solirubrobacteraceae bacterium
AGGGCAGCGGCGGCGGGCCAAGGACGATGCGGAGTGACGCGGCGGTGCGGCGGGCCAGCTCGGGGTCGGCGCCCGCGCGGCCGGCGAGGTCGACGGCCGCGCGCTCCACGTCCTCGTCGTCGACAGCCGCCCACGCGATCCCGAGCTCGGCGGCCCGCTCGCCGTCGATGCGCTCCCCGAACAGGGCCATGGCGGCCGCCGCCTCGCGGGCGCCGGTGCGGCCGAGCAGCGCGCCGTGGCCGCCGCCTGGATGCAGGCCGATCGGGATGAAGCCCGAGATGATCCTGGCGTCCCGCGCCACGATCCGCAGGTCGGTGGCCAGCATGAGGTTGAGGCCCGCTCCGACCGCGCCGCCGCGCACCGCGGCGACCGTGGGTGCCGCCAGCTCGCCCACGCGGGCGAATGCGCGGTACACCGCGCCGAGCCCGGCATAGACCTCCGGGTCGGCCGGATCGCGGCCGGCCTCCGCGAGCGTGTCGCGGTCGCCCCCGGCGCAGAAGAAGCCGCCCGCGCCGCGGACCACCACGGCGCCGACCTCGCGGTCTGCGTCCAGCTCCTGGCAGGCGGCCACGAGCTCCTCGGCCATCGCGACCGTCAGGGCGTTGCGCCGCTCGGGCGCGCTGAGCGTGAGCAGCGCGACCCCGCCGTCGCGCCTCTCGATCGAGATCTCCTGGGCCATGCGGCCGGACGCTACCTATGCCGCTGCCGGCAGGGCCCGCGGGCGGCCCAGGAGCATCCGCGTGTCATGCCAGGCTGGTGGTCACCGGGCCCTCGCGCTCCCGCTCCGCCTCGTATCGGTCGATCGCGTCCTGCTGCATGAGCGTCACGCCGATGTCGTCGAGCCCCTCGAGGAGCCTGCGCCTCACCTCGGGGTCGATGTCGAACGACGCCTGTCCCCCGGTCCAGGTGACCTGCTGCGCGGCCAGGTCGATCGACGCGTTCCCGGCCTCCATGACGCCGCGCACCTCGTCCTCGGCGAGCGCCACTGGAAGCAGGCCGATCTTGGTGCAGTTCGAGTAGAACATGTCCGCGAAGCTGGGCGCGACGACCGCCTCGAAGCCGTAGTCCTCGAGCGCCCACGGCGCGTGCTCGCGCGAGGATCCGCAGCCGAAGTTGCGGCCGGTGGCGAGGATCGGGTTGCGCGGCAGCTCCCAGCCGGGCTCCTTGGCCCAGTCGTAGAAGAGGAACTCGCCGAAGCCGGTCCGCTCCACCCGCTTCAGGAACTGCTTGGGGATGATCTGGTCGGTGTCCACGTCGCTGCGGTCGAGCACGGACACGCCGCCCTCGATCAGGCTCACCTGTCTCATGCCCACTCCCTGATGTCGACGAAGTGCCCCTCGATGGCGGCCGCGGCGGCCATCTTCGGGCTCACGAGGTGCGTGCGCCCGCCGCGGCCCTGGCGCCCCTCGAAGTTGCGGTTGGAGGTCGATGCGCAGCGCTCGCCGGGCGAGAGGATGTCCGGGTTCATCCCCAGGCACATCGAGCAGCCGGCGGAGCGCCAGTCGAAGCCGGCCTCGCGGAAGACCTCGTCGAGCCCCTCGGCCTCCGCCTGCGCCTTCACCTGCTGTGAGCCCGGCACGACCATGGCGTTGACGCTCGAGGCGACCCTGCGGCCCTTCACCACCTCGGCTGCCTCGCGTAGGTCGCCGATGCGGGAGTTCGTGCAGGAGCCTATGAACACGCGGTCCAGGCGGATCTCCGCCATGGGCGTGCCCGGCTCGAGCGCCATGTACTCGAGCGCCCGCTCGTCGCCCTCGCCGGCCGGCTCGGGAACCGCGCCCGTGACCTCGACGACCATCCCGGGGTTCGTGCCCCAGGTGACCTGCGGGGAGACAGCCGAGGCGTCGATCACGACCTCCCTGTCGAAGCTCGCGCCCTCGTCGGTGCGCAGCTCGCGCCACTCGTCGAGCGGGAGCCGCTCGGGGGCCGCCTCGCGCCCCTCGACCCACTCGAAGGTCGTGTCGTCGGGGGCGATCATCCCGGCGCGGCCGCCGCCCTCGATCGTCATGTTGCACACGGTCATGCGGCCCTCCATCGAGAGCCCCTCGATCGCCGGCCCGGCGTACTCGGTCACGTGGCCGACGCCGCCGTCCACGCCGATGCGGCCGATCGTGGCGAGGATCAGGTCCTTCGCGCTCACGCCGTAGCCCAGCCCGCCCTCGTAGCGGATCAGCATCGACCTCGGCTTGCGCTGCTGGAGCGTCTGCGTGGCGAGCACGTGCTCGACCTCGCTGGTGCCGATGCCGAACGCGAGCGCGCCGAAGGCGCCGTGGGTCGAGGTGTGCGAGTCGCCGCACACGATCGTCATGCCCGGCTGCGTGACCCCGAGCTCCGGCCCGATCACGTGCACGATCCCCTGGCGCGTCGACCCGATCGAGTAGACGGGCACGCCGAACTCCTCGCAGTTGCTCTCGAGCGTCTGCACCTGCACGCGCGAGAGCCGGTCGCGGATCTGCCGAGCGGCCGTGGAGCCGTCCGTCGGCACGTTGTGGTCGGCCGTCGCGAGCGTGCGGTCGGGGCGGCGCACCCCGCGGCCCGCCAGCCGCAACGCCTCGAAGGCCTGCGGGGAGGTCACCTCGTGCACCAGGTGGAGGTCGATGTAGAGGATCCCCTCCGCGACCTCGTGCGCCTCCCAGATCTTGTCGAACAGGGTTTTCGCCATCTCTCAGCTCCTCCTCAGGCCGGCGGCGACGACGGCGTAGAAGCGGGCCTCGCCGTCGCCCGGGTTCTCGAAGTGGTGCGGCAGGTCCGCGTCGAAGGTCACGGAGTCGCCCTCGTCCAGGTGGTGGCTGGCGCCGCCGCAGACGAAGCGCACGGGCCCGCTCTTGACCACGGCGGTCTCGCGGCTGCCGGGCTCGTGCATCGGCGGGTCGTCGGGCCCGGCCGTCGACGCGCCCGGCGCGAGCGAGTGCAGCGAGACCTCGGCGCGCAGCCCGGGAAGCGGCGGGGTCAGGACCTCGTAGCGGTGGCTGCGCCCGCCGCCGCGGCGGCGCTCCTCGGCGCGCAC
>DASQFQ010000062.1:0-29834 GCA_035633075.1 Solirubrobacteraceae bacterium
GCGCAGCGTCAGGTAGGCCAGGAAGGCCAGCAGCCCGAGCGCGAGCGCACCCCAGTGCACCGAGGCGAGGTTGCCGAAGAAGTCTCCGACGGCGTCGAAGAATGACGACACTGGGTGAGGGTACGGGTCAGCGCGACTGGCTCGAGGGGCGGATCAGGACCTCGTTGACCGCGATGCGCGGCGGCCGGCTGACGGCGTACAGGATCCCGTCGGCGATGTCCGCAGGGCGCGATCGAGCTCTCCCCTGACGGCGACGCCGGGCGCTCCGCCAAGCGCCGCCTCGAGGACTTCGAGGGCCGGCTCCTGCACCGGTCTCAGAAGGTGCTGCCGCGCGTGCGCGACCCGGCGAGGAAGGCCAGCAGCGCCAGGATCCCGAGGGCGAACAGGATGGGATGGACGATGGCGCCACCGGCGATCGCGATGACGAGCAGGACGATTCCGATGATCAACCACAGCATGGATCTCCCCTTCCGTCGTTGGACCGGGCACCGTACGCACGGCCGCGCGCCGCCTCCGCGACGGGCGTCTGCGCTCCGACGTCGGTGCTCCGACATGCGCTCGGCGGGGTAGGAGCGCCGTGTGGCGGAGATCATCTCGATCGTGGAGGCCGACCCCGACCTCGGCGAGCAGCTCGACGAGGTCCAGCTCGAGCGCGCGCGCCGGGAGGCGGTGGCCCGAGTCCACCGACTGTCCCCCGGGGTGTGGGACGCGGGGGCCTCGCTCGAGCAGGATTCCCACCACCGTGGGTTCCTGCTGGTCGACGGCCTGCTGAGCCGCGCCGTCGACGTCATGGGCCGCAGCTGCGTCGAGCTGCTCGGGCACGGCGACGTGATGCGACCGTGGTCGTGGGACTCCGAGGGCTCCCACGTCCGGGCCGAGGTGGGCTGGACGGTGCTCGAGCCCACGCGCCTCGCCGTGCTCGACCACGGCCTCGTCGCCCGCATGGTGCCCTGGCCGGCGCTCGGCGTCGAGCTGTTCAACCGCGGCACCCGGCGCGCCCACGCGCTCGCCGTCGCCCTGGCGATCTCCCACCACCAGCGCGTCGACGACCGCCTGCTGCTCACGCTCTGGCACCTGGCGGAGCGCTGGGGGCGCGTGCACACCGACGGGATCGTCGTGCCGCTGCCGCTCGGCCACCAGCGCCTTGCCGACCTCGTCGGCGCCCACCGTCCGACCGTCACGACCGCGCTGGGCGAGCTTGTCCGCGCCGGAGCGCTCAGCCGGCGCGACAGCGGCGACTGGGTGCTCCACGGCCAACCGCCGGAGCAGCTGCGCCACCACAAGCTCGCGACCGCGGCGCTGAGCTGATTGCGCCAGAGGTCATGCGGGCGGCCAGCGCAGCCGGATTGGGGTGAACTCGCCCGGCCAGTCCGCGTAGGCCTCCGCGGGCACGGACGTGGGCTGCAAGACCGAGGCGCCGTAGCGCGCCGCCAGCTCGTTGACGGGATAGTGCAGCGTCTTGTCGGGGCGGCGCACGCCCACCATGAGAATGGCGCAGGGCCCGTTGCCGGCGCCGACGAAGATGTGGTCCGTGCCGGCCGGACAGTGGACGAAGTCCCACGCCCGCAGCCGCCGCTCCTCGCCGTCGAGGATCGCGATGCATTCCCCCGCGAGCACGAGGAAGTCCTCCTGCACGCTCTCGGAGTGGTACTTGCCGTTGGGCTGGCCGGGCTCGAGCATGCGGACGTTGATGCCCAGCTCGGGGAAGCGCGCCTCGGGGCTCTCGAAGGTCACCGCAGCCCCTCCGCGCTCGTGGTCGAACGCGGGCGCGTCGGCGACGTTGACCACGAACCACTCCGGCACGGCCGCGATCCTACCCGCGATCGGCGATACTGCCGCGCCATGGCCGCCTACACGCTCGTGAACCTCAAGGAGGTCGAGGACCTCGCCCCGAAGTTCGGCTTCTCGCCGAACCTCGAGTCGCGCTTCGCGCGTGTCCCGCTCGAGCTCGAGAACTCGGGCGTCAGCTACTTCCGGGTCGCGCCGGACTACCGCATCCCGTTCGGGCACAGCCACTCCGAGCAGGAGGAGGTCTACATCGTCCTCAGCGGCAGTGCGCGGGTGAAGCTCGACGACGAGGTCGTCGAGCTGCGGGCGTGGGACGCGGTCCGCATCCCGGTCGAGACGATGCGGGGTCTCGAGGCAGGGCCCGACGGCGCCGAGGTCCTCGCCTTCGGCGCCCCCGGCACGAACAACCGCGACATCGAGATGACGCAGGGCTGGTGGGCGGACTGAGGAGGGGCTACCCGGTGGCCGCGAGCACGTCCAGCGCGGCGAGCACCTCGTCGTCGTGCGTCTTGGGCGACACCTTCGGGATGACGTGGGCCACCGTCCCGGCGCCGTCGATGACGAAGGTCGAGCGCAGCGCGCCCCAGTAGGTTCTGCCGTACCTGGACTTCTCCGCCCACACGCCGTAGGCCTCGCAGACGGCGTGGTCCTCGTCGGCGAGCAGGGTGAAGTTCAAGCCCTGTTTGTCGTGGAATCGCTTGACGCTCCTGACGGGATCGGGGGAGACGCCCAGGACCACGGCGCCGGCGGCGTCGTAGTCCGACCGGCGCTCGCGCACGCCGCACGCCTGGGTCGTGCAGCCCGGGGTGTCGGCCTTGGGGTAGAAGTACAGGACGACGGTCTTGCCGGCGAAGTCCCCGAGGGAGACGGGGCTGCCGTCCTGGTCGGGCAGGGTGAAGTCGGGGGCGGTGGCGCCCTGGTCGATCATCGGTCCTCCTGGCGTCACTTGAGCAGTCGCGACAGCCGCCGGTCCTTGAGGACGCGGCCCTCCGTCTGGCAGTAGGGGCAGTAGCTCATCACGTAGTCCTCGTAGAAGACGGCCTCGAGGACAGTCTCGCAGCGCGGGCACGGCTCCCCCTGGTGGGCGTGCACGCGCGTGGGTTTGGGGAACTTCTCCGGCAGTGCGGGGCCGACCGTCTGCTCGTAGTGCTCGATCACGCGCTCGAGCTCGCCGACCGCGGCCTCGCGCAGCGCCGCCGCCTCGTCGCCGGAGAGGTCGTCACCGCGCTTGAACGGCGAGAGCCTCGCCGCGTGAAGGATCTCGTCGACCCACGTGCGGCCGATGCCGGCGATCACGCTCTGGTCGCGCAGCAGTGAGTGCAGGGGCCGCGGCGCGTCGAGCGCGGCGCCCAGCGGGGGCGGGTCGGGCCAGGCCTCGGGGCCGAGGCCGCGCAGCGTCTCGTCGGCCTCGAGCGCCTCGGGGGTCAGCAGCTTGACCCATGCCCGCTGGCGCGTCCCGAACTCGCGCAGGCGCAACTCGCGGCCGGGGCGATCGGGCGCGGGCATCCGCAGCAGGACGCGCGCCGTGCGGTCCCGCGCCGACGCGCGCTTGTCGAACACCTGCAGTCGCCCGGCGCTCATCAGGTGCGTGAGCAGCGTCAGGCCGCCGGCGTCGATCATCAGGAGCTTGCCGCGCCGCCGCACCCCCTCCACGGTCATGCCATGGAGGACTTGCAGCGGCGGATCGAAGGTCTTCAGCGCATTGATGCCCGGGGCGGCCGCGGACTCGATGCTCTCGCCGGCCAGCTGCGCGTCGAGCCGGCGGGCGGCGATCTCCATCTCCGGCAGCTCAGGCACGCGTTCACGGTACCGTCCGCGCCGCATGGACCATTGGGTGGCCGAGGAGGCGAGCGCGATCGCGCGGCGGGCCGAGCGCGAGCTCGATGCGCTGGTCTCGGTCTCCTCGCCCTCGGGCGACCGCCACGGCGCCGATGAGTGCGCGTCGGTGTGCGCCGCTCTGCTGCCCGGCGAGGCGCTGGTGGAGCGGATCCGGTGCTCGTCGCCAGGCCACGCGCCGGACCTCCTCGCCCGCCTCGAGGGGACCGGCGAGCGCCGTGTGCTGCTGCTGGGCCACCTCGACACCGTCGTGGCCCACGCCGACCACCGGCCGCTCGCGCGCGAGGAGGACCGGCTGGTCGGGTCCGGCTCCGTGGACATGAAGGGCGGCGTGGTGCTGGCGCTCGGCGCGCTGCGCGCGCTCGCGGTTCGCACGGAGGACTACGCGGAGGTGGCGCTCCTGCTCGTGTGCGACGAGGAATGGCGGACCGCCCCCTTCATCCACGTCGAGCGCTTCGCGAGCTTCGACGCCTGCCTGTGCTTCGAGGGCGGGGCGCGCGCTCCGGACGGGGCCGAGGGGGTCGTCGTGCGCCGCAAGGCGGCGGGCACGATCCGGATCACCGCCCACGGGCGCTCGGCCCACTCCGGGTCGGCCCCCGACCGCGGGCGCAACGCCCTGCTCGCGGTGGCGGCCGCCGCCCAGGCGGTCGCCGGCTGCCACGAGCCCGCCGGACCTCAGCGGCTGACTGCCGTGCCGACCGTGATGCGGTCGGGCGAGAGCTTCAACGTCGTCCCCGGCCACGGGGAGCTCACGTGCGACCTGCGCGCCGACGACGTGGGCGCGTTCGACCGGGTGCTCGCGGCGGTGCCCGCCGAGGTCGGCGGCGCCACCCTGGAGACAGAGACCGTGCGCCTGTGGCCGGGGATGGACTGCCGCGAGTCGACGCGGCCGCTGCTGAAGCGCGCCTCGGCCGTGCTCGGCGAGCCGGTGATCGGGATGCCGCGCGGAGGAGCCAGCGACGCCAGCCACTTCGCCGCGACCGTCCCGGTCACCGTCGACGGCCTCGGGCCCCGCGGCGGCGCGGCCCACAACCCCGAGGAGTACGTCGTCGCCGAGTCGCTGGGATCGCGCGCGGCGGTGGCGCTCGCCGTGGTCGACGCGGCGCTGCGCCTCAGCCGCTGACGGCCAGCGCCTCGAGCTCGCGCGGGCGCAGCAGCACCAGCAGCTCGCCCTCGCCGCGCTGCACGCGCAGGCCCGCGACCCCGCCCTTCTTCATGTCGATCCGCCCGCCCGTGAGGTCGTGGACCAGCTGCGAGAAGGACGGTTCGTGCCCGACGATCAGGACGCGCGCGTCGGCGTCGTGGCGGGTCAGCAGATCGAGCGCGTCGTCGCGATCGAAGCCGTCCCCGAGCACGTCCTCCACCTCTGGCTCGATGCCGAGCGACTCGCAGGCGAGCCCCGCGGTCGCGGCCGAGCGGACCTTGGGGCTCGTGTAACACGCCGCGAACTCGAGCCTGAGGCGCGCGAGCGCCGCCCCGGCGACTGCCGACTGACGCTCGCCGCGTGCCGTCAGCTCGCGATCGGGGTCCGGTTTGGAGTCGTGCGGCACGGCCTCGCCGTGCCGGAGCAACCAGAGCTGCTGAGCCACGGCGCTGAGCGTAACGGCCCCAGCAATTGTGAACGGACGTGGTTCATGCCGTGGTCCGCCGGGTTCGCCGGCCACCGAACCCGACGGGCTCGCGGCCGGGACCAGCCCTAGGAGGGTGCTACCAGGAAGCGCACGCGGCGCGTGTGCCGTCCGGCCTTGAGCTCGAGCTCGTGGCGACCGGGGGTGATCCGGAGGCGGCTCGGCAGGCGCATCCGGCGCTTCCGCGGCGCGACGGTGAAGGCCACGGCACCGAAGCGGCGGTAGGCGCCGCGGCTCAGCGGCTTGCGGCGGAGGGCGGCGGCGCCCCGCCCCCGCCCGGTTCCGCGGTCGGGTTCGGTGTGGCCGTGGGTGGCGGGGGCGGGGGGCGGTGCCCGTGGCGTACGCCGACCGCACGGCGGGCCCTACGCACCGGCGCGCCTGAAGGTTCGATCAGCAGGCTGGATCGGCGGGCCGAGCCAGACCCTGCCGCCGGGAGCCGTCCAGCGCACGCGGTAGCGCTGGCCGCCGCGGTGCTTGGCCCGCAGGCCGAAGGCGCCCTTGGTGTTGGTCGTCACCGTGCGCAGCTCGGCGAACGGCTTGCCCTTCGCGGGGGAGGCCAGGATCGTGACCGAGGTGCGCGCGCCGAGCGGGCGCACGCGCCCCCACAGGACGTCGGAGAGTCCGTAGCTCTCGGCGGCCAGCGGAAGCCGGAAGCCGTCGTATGCCGGCTTGGCCCGCCCGTCCGCATGGCGCAGGCCCGACTCGAAGCCGCTGTAGCGGGCGGCCCGGCTGCCGGGGCGCGGGCGGTCGTCGCGCAGCAGGTACTGCGAGAACGACTTGACGCGCGGGTTGGCATAGGCGATGTGCTCGGCCATCGCCAGGTAGCCGGCCTGGCGCGCGAGCGGCACGCCGACGATCGGATCGGGGGTGCTCTGGATGCCGAACTCGGTGAGGTAGATGCCCAGGCCGGGCGACACCGCGCCTGCGCGGGCGGCGCGGTCAAGCGCCGCCGTCAGGCGTGAGATCACGCCGATCGTCACGTCGTCGGGGTCCGGCGGCCGGAAGCGCGGGCCAGCCCGGGTCGTGTAGGCGTGGTGCGCGTAGCCGTCGGCGGCGATGCGCGGGCAGCTCCGAGTCGGGCGGTATGCGCGGCTGAGGCACAGGGCGCCGCGCAGGAAGGCCAGTGGGGCCACGACGTGGGCTGTGCCGCGGGGCGCGGTCTCGCCGAACAGCAGCGCGTCGGCGCCGTTGCCCGAGGCGCGCAGGCCCGCCTCGCCGGCCAGGAAGAGTCGCCGGTAGAGCCCTGGCGAGACGGCGCGGCCGCTCTTGAACTGCGGGCGCAGGAACTCGGGATGATTGGGCTCGTTCCAGATCGACCACACGCCGACACGGTCGCCGTAGCGGCGGCCGACTGCCGTCGCGAAGGCCTGGAACTCGCTCGGGCTCGGGTCCGTCATCGTGTCGCGCCTGGCGCGCGTCGCCCACTTCGGGACGGGACCGGTGAGCGTGACCTGCACGGTCACGTTGCGCTCGCCCGCAGCGCGGAAGAGGCCGTCGAGCCGGTCCCAGGTCCCCGGCCGGTAGGCCGCCGGATCGGTGGCGTCGAAGTCCGGACGGGTGCGCGAGCCGGCGTTGGGCGCGTAGTCCTTCCAGTAGACGAGGGCGCGCACGCGGTCGACGCCGAAGGCCCTGATCTCGGAGAGCGTACCCTCGCGCGCCCCGCTGTCGAGCAGCTCGCCCGGAGCCTCGAAGGTGAGGCTCTGCCCGCTGGAGGCCGACGCGGCGGCCGGCCACGCGAGCAACACGAGAAGGATGAGTGCGAGCTTCGAAGCCAAGGAAAATGTCGAGTCCACGCGGCGCCGGCACGGGAATGAGGGAAAGCCGACGGCGAACGTCTCAGTACCCGAAACCCGGAAAAGCGCTCCGGGTTTCGGCCCCGTAGCCTAGCGAACGCCTGTCCCAGCGCCTCCCAATAGGCTTCCCGGGCCCTGTCATGAGCGTCATCGTCGACACGCCCGAGGAGGCCTCCGCGCTCGAGCTCGCGCCCCTGCTCGTGCGGCGGCCGCTTCAGGCCCACCTCGACGCCCACGGGCTCGGCTCCGGGCCGATCGAGGCCGAGCCGGTCGGCGAGGGCCACTCGAACGTCACGTTCCTGATCCGGCGCGGGGACGCCGAGCTCGTGCTGCGCCGGCCCCCGCGGCCTCCGCTGCCCCCCTCCGCGCACGACGTCCTGCGCGAGGCGCGGCTGCTGAGCGCCGTCGGGGACGCACGCGTACGGACCCCGCGCGTGCTGCTCGCCTGCGACGACGAGAGCGTCATCGGCGCGCCGTTCTACGTGATGAAGCGCGTGCAGGGAGACGTCATCACCCGCGAGCTGCCCGCAGCGCTGGACACCGAGCCCGAGCGCCGGCGCATCGGCGAGGAGCTGGTCGACGCGCTGGTCGAGATCCACGCGGTGGACTGGCGCGCCTGCGGGCTGGAGGGCTACGGCAAGCCGACGGGCTACCTCGACCGACAGCTCCGGCGCTTCGTCGGGCTGTGGGAGCACAACAAGACGCGCGAGCTGGCAGTGCTCGACCGGCTCAGCGCCTGGCTGGCCGAGCATGCACCCGAGTCCGGCGAGGCGACGATCGTCCACGGCGACTACCGCCTCGGCAACACCATGTTCGCCCGCGGCGCCCCGGCGCGGCTGGTGGCGATCTTCGACTGGGAGCTCGCCACCATCGGCGACCCGCTCGCCGACGTCGGCTACCTGCTGGCCACCTGGGGTGAGGCGGGCGACGAGGAGAATCCGATCTCCGCGCTCGGCGGGATCACGCGCCGCCCCGGCTTCCTCACCCGCCAGGAGCTCGTCGATCGCTACGAGGACCGCTCGGGACGCTCGATGTCCGACGTGCGCTGGTACATGACGCTCGCGCTGTGGAAGTCCGCGGTCTTCCTGGAGGGCTCCTACAAGCGGCGGCTGGCAGGGACCACCGAGGATCCCTGGTTCGACCTGCTCGAGCAGGGCGTCCCCGCGGTCGCCGAGCGCGCATGGCGCATCGCGTCGGGCGGATGAGCGGCTTTTTCGACGGGCTGCTCGTCGACTTCGGCGGCGTCCTCACCTCCGACATCTTCGCCTCCTTCGCTGACTTCTGTCGCAACGAGGGGCTGGAGGCCGACGCCGTCCGCAAGCGCTTCTCCAACGACGCAGACGCACGCGACCTCCTCGCGGAGCTCGAGTGCGGGCGTATCTCCGAGGCGCAGTTCGAGCCGCGCTTCGGCGAGCTGCTGGGCGTCGGGCGCCACGAGGGACTGATCGACCGGCTGTTCGGCGGCATGCGACCCGAGGAGGACATGCTCGCCGGGGTGACCGCGGCGAAGCGTGCCGGGGTGCGCACCGGCCTACTCTCGAACTCATGGGGTCAGGGCCGCTATGACCGCTCGCGGTTCGGCGAGCTCTTCGACGCGGTGGTCATCTCGGGCGAGGTCGGCATGCGCAAGCCCGACCCGGCGATCTACGCGCTCGCCTGCAAGCGCCTGGACCGGGCGCCCGAGCGCTGCGTGTTCGTCGACGACCTGCCCGGCAACCTCAAGCCCGCACGCGAGATCGGGATGGCGACCGTCCTGCACCGCGACGCCGCCTCGACGCTCGCCGAGCTCGAGGGCCTGCTCGGCGTCAGCCTGCGCTGATCGCCACCACGCCGGCGAGCGTCGCCCCCACCCCCGCCTCCTGGGTGCGGGTGACGCGCTCGGCGAGCACGACGCGGGCCAGCACCACGGTCACCGCCGGGTACAGCGAGCTGAGCACCGCGACGACGCTCAGCAGCCCCTCGGTGGTGGCGAGGGCGTAGAGCCCGTTGGCCCCCAGGTCGAGGACGCCGACGACGGCGAGCGGCCACAGCGCGCGCCCGCGCGGGAACGCCGGCCGCGCCACGAGCACGGCAACGGCGACCAGCACGAGCGAGCACGAGCGCGAGATGAGGATCACCCACGGCACCTCCGCCGTGGCCGAGGCCCTGTCGACCCCGACAAAGAACGTCCCGAACCCCACGGCGGCCACCACCGCCAGGCCGATCGACGCGCGGCCCGCCCGGCGGCCGGGGTTCCCGGGCGCCTGGCGCGAGGCGAGCAGGATGCCGACCAGGGCCAGCACCATCCCCGCCACCTGGACCGCCGCCGGCCGCTCGCCCTCCGCCACCCCGACGAGCACGGGCACGGCCGCCCCCGTCGCCGACACCGGCGCCACGACGCTCATCGTGCCGATGGCCAGGCCGCGGTAGAACGCCGCGAGCGCAAAGCATCCCGCGGTGCCCGCCAGCGCGGCCCACCCCGCTGCGCTCGCGCTCGGCCCCTCCCCGGCGAGCACCAGCGCGACGGGCGCGAGCAGCGCCAGCGCCACGACCTGGGACACGAGCAGGACGATCAGCAGCGGGTGCCGCCGGCTCTGCAGCCCGCCGAAGAAGTCGGCGAGCCCCCAGCTCAGCGACGATCCGAGGCCGAGCGCGACCGCGAGCACTCAGGCCCGCGAGCCTAGTCGCGCTTGCCGCGCCCGTAGAGCACGCGGACGAGGCGGCCCAGCAGCCTCGTCGTGCGCGCCTTGTACGGGAACATGTGCACGTCGCGCTTGGGCGCCAGCCGTGTGATCAACAGCGACTGCTGGCGGCAGAACTTGCGGATCCCACCCGCTCCGTGGCGGGTGCCCAGCCCCGAGCGCTTCCAGCCGCCCATCGGCAGCTCGAGCGCGAGGTAGTTGAGCTGGGCGTCGTTGACGCACACGGCGCCGGCCTCGACCCGGCGCGCTACCTGCTCGCCGCGGCCCACGTCGCGCGTCCACACCGAGGCGCCGAGGCCGTAGGGGGAGTCGTTGGCCAGCCGGATCGCCTCCTCGGCGTCGGCCACCTTCATGATCGGCAGCGTCGGGCCGAAGGTCTCCTCGGTCATCGCGGCCATCGAGTGGTCGACGTCTACGAGCACGGTCGGCTCGAAGAAGCGCCCGGGGCCCTCCTTGACGTGGCCGCCGACGAGGATCTTGGCACCCGCCTTGCGCGCCTCCTCGACGTGGCGGGTGACGATGTCGAGCTGCTGGGGCTGGGTGACCGCGCCAACGTCGACGCTGCCCGCCCCGGCCGGGACGCCCTGGCGCAGGGCACGCACCTTCTGGGAGACCTTGTTGACGAACTCGTCGTAGACGGGCGCCTCGACGTAGGCCCGCTCGATCGAAATGCAGGTCTGGCCGCCGTTCTGCATCGAGTAATAGGCGGCGGCGTTGGCCGCGCGCTCGAGGTCGGCGTCCGCGAGCACGATCATCGGGTCCTTGCCGCCCAGCTCGAGCGAGACGGGGGTCAGCGTCCTTGCCGCGCGCTCGAGGACCTTCTTGCCGGTCGCCGTCGAGCCGGTGAACATGACCATGTCCACCTCGTCGATCAGGGCCTGGCCCGTCTCGCCGTAGCCCGGGGCCACCTGGTAGATGCCCTCGGGCAGGCCGCACTCGGCCATGCACTCCGCCATCAGCAGCGAGGTGAGCGGGGTGGCCTCCGAGGGCTTGAGGATCACGGCGTTGCCGGCCGCCATCGCCGGGATGCAGTCGCCGAAGGTGTTGGTCAGCGGGTAGTTCCACGGGCCCACGACGCCGACCACCCCGAGCGGCCGATAGCGCACGAGGAGCTTGCGGCCCAGCACGAACGGGTTGGCCGAGCGGACCTTCTCGTCGGCCAGGTACTCCCGCGCGTGCTTGGCCCAGAAGCCGAAGGCGTTGGCCGCGTAGGCGATCTCGGCGAGCTGGGCGTCCTCGACGGTCTTGCCCGTCTCGGAGACGATCGTCTCGGTGACGCGGTCGACGTTGTCGAGCACCCACTTCTGAGCGCGGTGCAGCACCCGCCCGCGGCCGTCGAAGCCGAGCGCCTCCCAGGCCGGCTGGGCGGCGCGCGCCCGGGCGCCCATCGCCGAGACCTCCTGGGCGGAGGTCACCGGCACCGTGCGGATGATCTCGCCGGTGGCCGGGTTCTCGACCGGGATCGTCCGTCCCGCGCCGTTGGCGCCGGCCGGGGTGGGCTCCTGCTCGACGGTGGCCATGAGTGGATCCCCTCCTATGCGGTGAGTTCGAGCTTCTCGATGACCGCCGGATCATGCGGGCGATCGCGGCCATCGGTGGGCAGCGCCTCGAGCGCGTCGACGACCTCCATGCCGGACTTCACCTTGCCGAAGACGGTGTGCTTGCCGTCGAGCCACGGCGCGGCGCCGGTGGTCATGATGAAGAACTGCGAACCGTTGGTGTCCGGGCCGGCGTTGGCCATCGCGAGGGCGCCGCGGACGATCTTGTGGTCGTTGATCTCGTCCTCGAAGGTGTAGTCGGGACCGCCGGTCCCAGTGCCCTGCGGGCAGCCGCCCTGGATCATGAAGTCCTTGATGACCCGGTGGAAGCTCAGGCCGTCGTAGAAGCCGTCCTCGGCGAGCTTGCGGAAGTTCTCGACGGTCTTGGGAGCGTCCTCGTCGAACATCTCGAAGACGATGGGGCCCTCGTTGGTGGTCATGGTCATCTCGGACATGGGCGTCAACTCCTGGCGGGTTCGAGTCTGAGCGTGTGCCCCCGCACGGCGGTGCCGTCCACGGCGCCGGCCACGCGCACCGCGTCACCGGCCGGGACCTCCAGCAGCGCGAAGTGCTCGAGCACGCGGACGTTGCGGATCGCCTCGCCGTCGAGGCCCGCCCCAGCCGACACGGCGTGGATCAGGTCGGCCTCGGCGAGCCCCGCCGCGCGGCCGCCGGAGGCGATGAGCTTGACGTAGGCTCCGCCGCCGTTGGCGACCAGGGCGGGGTCGTCGCGCGGCTTGGAGTGGCGGCGGCGGCGCTCTTCGGCCGGCGCGGGGGCGACCTTCGCGCCCTCCGCCCACGGCGAGATGTGGGTGTTGGCGTTCTTCTCGATCGCCGTCAGCTCGCGCCGCTGGCGCGGCTCCACGAATGTGATGGCCCGCCCCGAGCGCCCCACCCGCCCCGTGCGCCCGATGCGGTGCACGTAGACGTCGGGCGAGGTCGGGACGTCGAAGTTGACGATGTGCGTCACCGAGAGGATGTCCAGGCCGCGGGCGGCGACGTCGGTGGCCACGAGGATGGGCAGGCGGCCGCTCTTGAAAGAGAGCATCACGCCGTCGCGCGAGCCCTGGGACATGTCGCCGTGCAGGGCCTTGACGTTCATGCCGCGGTCCCGAAGCGTCCGGTAGAGCTGGTCGCAGCGGATCTTGGTGCGCACGAAGACGATCGACTGCTCGGGTCGCTCGGCCTCGAGCACGCGCACCAGCGCCTCGTTCTTGTCGCGCGCGCCGACCTCGAGGAAGAACTGCTCGACGGTGTCGATGGTCAGCGTCGCCGCCTTGACCTTGACGACCACCGGGTCGTAGAGGTGGCGGTCGGCCAGCGCGCGGATCTCGGGCGGCATGGTGGCCGAGAACAGCGCGGTCTGGCGGCCCCCGGGCGTGAGCGAGAGGATCTTCTCGACGTCCTCGAGGAACCCGAGGTCGAGCATCTCGTCGGCCTCGTCGAGGACGAGGTACCGGCAGGAGTGCAGCAGCAGCGAATGGCGGGAGATGAGGTCGAGCACGCGGCCGACGGTGCCCACGACGATCTGGCCGCCCTCCTTGAGCTGGCCCTGCTGGGTCCGGATGGGCGCGCCGCCGAAGACCGCGACGGGGTTGATGCCCTTGCGGGCCCCGTAGGCGCGCAGCGCCTGGGTGACCTGGATGCACAGCTCGCGGGTCGGCGTGAGCACCAGCGCCTGGACGACGGGGTCGTCGGGATCGACGAACTGGAGCATCGGCAGGCCGAAGGCCGCCGTCTTGCCCGTGCCCGTCTGAGCCTGGCCGATCACGTCGCGTCCGGACAGCAGCTCCGGGATCGCCTGCTCCTGGATCGGGCTCGGGGACTCGTAGCCGACGTCGTTGAGCGCGGCGAGGATGGGCTCGGCGAGACCGAGGTCGGCGAAGGTGGCCATGAACGGCCCCCGAGCTTAGAAGGCCCGCGGCATGCGGGCGGCTGCGACCGGGAATCAACCTCCCGTGGACGTGGCCACGATCACCCCATACCGCGACGGCCCCCTGCTCGTCCGGGGTCCTTTCCGCCTGCTCGACCAGGAGGGCAACGAGATCGAGGTCGACCGCAGGACGGTCGCGCTGTGCCGCTGCGGCAAGTCGCAGCTGCGGCCGTTCTGCGACGGCACCCACAAGGCCGTGCGCTTCCGGGCGCCCAGCGAGCCCGAGGCCGGCCGCGAGCCCAGCTCAGTCCAGGGCTAGCTCCCCGAGTCCGACCAGCAGCGAGCCGGCGCCCTCCTCCCAGGCTGCCAGCAGGCGGGCGGCGAAGCGGCCCTCGAGTTCCACGAGCGCGCGGGCGCCCCACAGCACGTCGGCCGCCAGGCGCGGGTCCTGGCGAGCGAGCCCGCCGGCGAGGTCGACGGCGGCGATGCTCTCGTGGACGGCGTCGGCCTCCACGTGCACGTCGTAGAAGGCGGTCGCGCGGGGCCCGTAGCCGAGGCGGCGAAGGCAGTTGCCGTAGCGCCGGTTGGGCACCGCCGAGGTCATCTCGAACAGCGCCAGGTGCCCGACGATCGCGCCGCGCCAGCGGCGGTGCAGCCCGAGCAGCGACATCAGGTTCACTGTCGCCAGCGTGAAGCCCGGGACGTGGTCGAGGTAGGCGCCGTAGGTCGGGTCGAGCCCCAGCTCCTCCATCGCCTGCGCGAACAGGACGGCGTGGATCCGCGCAGGATCGCCGCCCCCGTACTCGTCGGTCTGGATCTCGACCAGCGCGGCCTTGGGCGGGCCGCTCAGCCGCGGCAGCAACCACGAATGCGGGTCCGCCTCCTTGAGTTGGTAGGCCGAGCGGTGCACGACGAACTCGAGCATCTGCGCGAGCGTCCCCTCGCGCTCGAGGTGCTTGGACAGCGACGGCCCCTCGTCGGCGTCCTCCACCCCGCGCAACGCCACGTCCATCCCCTCGGCGGTCACCCCGCCGCTGGGCGGCCCGAGCGCGTCGACGAGCGCGCCCTCGAAGTGGCTCTCGAGCTGCCGGCGCGCGGCCAGCAGCGTGGGCTCCCACTCCCACCCGTCCGAGACGCCCGGCAGGCCGCGGTAGTGCAGCTCGTAGCAGGCGTAGAGAGCGAGCTGGAGGTCCTCGTCGGCGAGGGGGTCGGCGAAGGCCGGCACATCGAGCGCGGCGAGCGGGTGGGGATCGCGCCCCAGCTCGGCCAGCAGCCCTTCGGAGACCTCGCCGCGCGGTTCGGGCAGCCGGAGCACGCTCGTGCGCTACCCGGCAGAAGCGGAAGCGAATCCACGCTACGGTGCTGCCGTCATGTCGCTCACCGTCGTCGGGTCCATCGCCTTCGACGCCGTCGAGACCCCGGCCGGCCGGCGCGACCGGATGCTCGGGGGCTCGGCCGTCCATTTCTCGCTGGCGTCCTCCTTCTTCGCCGAGACGCGCGTCGTCGGGCCGGTGGGCGACGACTTCGGCGAGGACGAGTACGCCGCTCTGCGCTCGCGCGGCGTGGTCACCGACGACATCGAGCACGTGCCCGGCGGCAGGACCTTCTTCTGGGCCGGGCGCTACGAGCGCGACCTCAACATCCGCCACACGCTGCAGACCGACCTCAACGTCTTCGAGCACTTTCAGCCCAAGCTCTCGGAGGCCTCCGCGGCCGCCGACGTCCTCTTCCTGGCCAACATCCAGCCCGACCTCCAGGGCGACGTGCGCGAGCAGTGCGCCTCCGCCCGCTTCACCGCGCTGGACTCGATGAACCTGTGGATCGACATCGCCCACGCGTCGCTCATGCGCACGATCTCGATGGTGGACGGCGTGATCGTCAACGACTCCGAGCTCAAGCAGCTGACCGACGAGCCCAACCTCGTACGCGCCGCGCGCGCCGTGCTGGACATGGGCCCGCGGGTGGTCGTGGCCAAGCAGGGCGAGTACGGCGCGGCGATGTTCACCCGCGACGGCTTCTTCGGCTTGCCGGCCTACCCGCTGGCCGACGTCGTCGACCCGACGGGCGCGGGCGACTGCTTCGCCGGCGGGTTCATGGGCTACGTCGCCGCCCATCCCGACGAGGAGCTCTCGAGCGAGCTGCTGCGCCGGGCGATGGCCTACGGCACGGCGTTGGCCTCCTTCAACGTGGAGGCCTTCGGCACCGAGCGCGTCCTGCACCTGACACCCGAGGAGATCTCGGCCCGGGTGGAGGAACTTCAGGCCGTCACGCGCTTCGACGCCGCCCCCATAGCGCTGCGCTCCTAGCGGTGGGACGCCTCCGGGCGGAAAGCGGGTAGGATCCAGCGACCGTGGGCTGGACGATGTTCTACCTCTTCGTCGCGCTCAAGATCCCGATCCTGCTCGCCTGCTGGATCGTCTGGTGGGCCGTCCGCCAGGAGCCCGACCTCTCGGAGGACGTGCGCGACGACGGCGGCATCGGCAAGCGCCCGCACGCCCCGCCGCGCCTTCCGCACGCCCCTCGCCGCGGCCCCCACGGGGGAGCCGTCCCGCCCGCCCCGCCCCGCGTTCGCCCGGTGGTGCGGGCGAAGGGCAGGCGGGTCACGCCGTAAGCGCACCCGGGTCCGGCCCGCCTGGCACACTTGCCACGTGCCGGAGCCCGTTGCCACGTCGGTCCTGTCTGACGGAACGATCCGGCGCCTGGTGGACGCCGGCCGCATCGTGATCCGCCCGTGGGATCCATCGCATGTGCAACCGGCCTCGGTCGATCTTCGCCTGGGCGACTCCTTCCGGGTGTTCCACAACCACCGCACGACCGCCATCGACCTCCGCGACCCGCCGACCAATCTGACGGAGGAGGTGGTGCCCGAGCCCGGAGAGGCCTTCGTGATTCACCCCGGCGAGTTCGTGCTCGGGCGAACGTTCGAGTGGGTGGAGCTGCCTGACGACATCGTGGCCCGCATCGAGGGGAAGAGCTCCTTGGGCCGCCTCGGCCTGATCGTCCACGCCACGGCGGGGTTCTGCGACCCGGGTTGGCGCGGGACGCTGACGCTCGAGCTCAACAACCTCACGCGCGTGCCGATCAAGCTCCATCCCGGCCTGCTGATCGCCCAGCTCTCGTTCATGGCGCTCGACGCCCCGGCCCTGCGGCCGTACGGCTCGCCCGAGCTGGGCTCGCACTACCAGGGCCAGGTGGCGGCGACGGAGTCCAAGTACGGGCGCCCGCCCGCCGCAGAGGACCGGGTCCGGTAGCGTTTCGCGCCGTGCTGCACGCCTTGGTCAGCCTTGCCGCCGCCGCCGAGGAGGAGCCCTCCAAGACCCCCTTCTACATCCTCGGCGGCCTGCTGGCGGTGTGGGCGGTCGCTGTCGCGGCCGTTGGGATCCTGCGTCACGACACGTTCCCGCCCTCGCGCGGAGCGGCTCGCGGAGTCATCGCGATCAGCGTGCTGCTGATCCTCAGCGCGATGGCCAGCGCCGTCCTCACCGCCTGAGCGCGCGCCGCGCTTGCAGCGCGCGGCCGGCGGGTACACGGAGGGCACCATGGACACCGCGGCCGTCTCCCTCGAGTACCGCGACTCGCCCGAGTCGCTCGCCCGCGGCGACGCGGCGGAGCTGGCGAGCCGGCTGGTGCTCGGGCTCGTCGCGGGCCTTGTCGCCGTGCTCGTGCCCGGCGAGGCGTCGCGGCTGGCCACGCAGGAGCTGACGTGGCCTACGTTCCTCGGTCGTTGAGCGCATAATCCGGGTAGACGTACCGGCCCGCACCGCGATCGAGGAGCGCCATGGGAACCGAGGAGCAGAGGACTGATGGCGGCGGCGTCGCGACCGCGGCGGACACCCTGACCATCACCGACAACCGGACGGGGCGGACCTACCAGGTCCCGATCGAGGACGGGACGGTTCGGGCGATGGCCCTGCGCGACATCAAGGTCGACGACGACGACTTCGGCCTCATGACCTATGACCCGGCGTACACCAACACCGCGTCCTGCCGCTCGGCGATCACCTTCATCGACGGCGACAAGGGCATCCTCGAGTACCGCGGCTACCCCATCGAGCAGCTCGCCGAGAAGTCCACCTACCTCGAGGTCGCCTACCTGCTCATCCACGGCGAGCTTCCCACCCAGGACCAGCTCGACGAGTGGACCCACGAGGTGACCATCCACACCTTCGTGCACGAGAACGTCAAGAACTTCATGCAGGGATTCCGCTACGACGCCCACCCGATGGGCATGCTCGTCGCGTCGGTCGGCGCGCTCTCGACCTTCTATCCCGACGCCAACGCGATCAAGGACGTGGACGTGCGCTACATGCACCTCATCCGCCTGATCGCGAAGATGCCCACGCTGGCGGCCTTCGCCTACCGCCACAACATGGGGCAGCCCTACGTCTATCCCGACAACGACCTGCGCTACCCCGGCAACTTCCTGAACATGCTCTACAAGATGACCGAGCTCAAGTACGAGCCCGATCCGCGGCTGGAGCGCGCGCTCGACATCCTCTTCATCCTGCACGCCGACCACGAGCAGAACTGCTCGACCTCGGCCGTGCGCTCGGTGGGGTCCTCGCAGGTCGACCCCTACTCGGCGGTGGCGGCCGGCGTGGCGGCGCTGTACGGCCCGCTGCACGGCGGCGCCAACGAGGCGGTCCTGCGCATGCTGCGACGCATCGAGACCCAGGAGAACATCCCCGACTTCATCAAGGGCGTGAAGGACGGCAAGGAGAAGCTCATGGGCTTCGGCCACCGGGTCTACAGGAACTACGACCCGCGGGCGAAGATCATCAAGCAGGCGGCCGACGAGGTGTTCGAGGTGACCGGCGTCAACCCGCTGCTGGAGATCGCGCTGGAACTCGAGAAGATCGCGCTCGAGGACGACTACTTCGTCTCGCGCAAGCTCTACCCCAACGTCGACTTCTACTCCGGGCTGATCTACGAGGCGCTAGGCATGCCGATGGACATGTTCCCGGTGCTGTTCGCCATCCCGCGCACGAGCGGCTGGATCGCGCAGTGGCTGGAGATGATCGACGACCGCGAGCAGAGAATCGCGCGCCCGCGCCAGATCTACACCGGCGAGCGGACCCGCGACTACCTGCCGATGGGGCAGCGCTGACCCCGTGTGAGGCACTCCACAGTCGGGAAGGGGCAAGCCGGTTGAAATACCAACCGTGCACCACCTCCTTTCCGATGGCGCCCGCATAGGGCTCCGCCCGGTCGAGCCGGCCGACAAGGCGCGGCTCACGGTCGCCCTCGGCCGCCTCAGCGACGAGACCGTCCGGCGGCGCTTCCTCGCCGCCAAGCTCCGCTTCTCCAGCGACGAGCTGCGCTACCTCACCGAGGTGGACGGCCACGACCACCTGGCGATCGTCGCCGTGCTCGCCGACGACCCCGAGACGATCGTCGGCGTCGCTCGCTGCGTGCGCCTGCTCGAGGCGCCCGTCACCGCCGAGTTCGCCATCGTGGTGGCCGACGACCTCCAGGGCCGCGGCCTCGGGACGCGGCTGGCCCGCACGCTCGCAGACGCCGCCCGCGCCGAGGGCATCCACCGCTTCGCCGCGACCATGCTCGGCGAGAACGTCGCCGTGCGCCAGCTGATGAGCACGATCACCGGTGAGCTCGAGCGCGACCGCGTCGACGGCGGCCTGCGCGAGGTGGTAATCGACATAGCGGCGTAGCAGACGCCCAAGATCGACCGCAAGGCGCGGGGCGGCACCTGGGCGAGCCGATCCGGGCCGCGGAGATGACCGGCCGCCTGCGGGGATGCCGCCAAGGACTGAAGCGACGGGGCCCTGCGGCCGATGAAAGCCGTGTGGATGCCCTCCGCACCCTGAGAGCGCTGCTGGCCGACGTCCCCGAGGTCGACGCCGCTCCCATCCTGTCCGCCCTCGAGGCCGACGGCTGGTCCCTGCACGCCCGGCGCGCGACCGGCAGCCAGGAGCTGGAGGACGCGCTGCTCGAGCGCGGCTGGGACGTCGTGCTCTTCGGCGGCGAGGGCAGCCGGGCCGTGCCGGCGCGCAAGGCGCTCGCGCTCGTGCGCCTCGCGGATCCCCACCTTCCCTTCCTCGCGGTCACGCGCTCGGTCCGCCGCCACGACCTCGCCGCGGTGGTCAGGGGCCTCGAGGGCGGCGTCGTCGTCGCCGCGGGGCCGGACGAGGTCGTGGAGTGCCTCGGGCGTGAGCTCGAGGGTGCCCGCCGGCGGCGCGCGGAGGGCAAGGCCCACCGCCTCCTGCTCGCTCAGCAGGCGATCACCGACCACGTGGCCGCGGGCCTCGGCGCCGATAGGCTGCTGACGCGCACGCTGGCATCGCTGGGCGAGACGCTGGGCTGGAGCTGCGGCGCCGTGTGGCTGCCCGACGGCGACCCCCCGCAGCTGCGCTGCGCGGCGAGCTGGGCGGCGCCTGACGCCGGCCCAGCGGTGGCCGCCTTCTCCCAGGGCTCGGGACGACTGCGGCTCGCTCCCGGCCGTGGCCTGCCCGGGCGCGTGTTCGCCTTCCGGCGTCCCGCCTGGGTCCCCGACATGCGCCACGAAGGACAGGACCCGCGCGCGGGCGCCGCGAGGCACGCCCGCCTGAAGGCCGCGGTGGCAGTGCCCGTCGGCCTGGGCGACGATTGCGCCGGCGTGCTCGAGCTGTTCGCGCGCGAGGCGCGCGAGCACGACGCCGAGACCGCCGCGATGCTCGCCGCGGTGGGCGGCCAGCTCGCGCAAGCGCTCGTCCGCGAGCGTGCCCTCGCCCTGCACGATCCGCTGACCGGCCTGGCGACCACGGCCCTGCTCACCGAGCACCTCGAGCTGGCGATGGCGCGCGCCCGGCGAACGGGAGCGTCCCTGCTCGTGCTGCACCTGCGCCTCGACGTCGGGCAGGACCTGCTCGGCCATCTGGCCGGGCGCGTGACCGACGTGCTGCGGACCACCGATGTGCTCGCGCGGACCGGCCCGAGCAACCTCGGGGTCCTGCTCGCCGACCTGCGGAACGACCCCGCGGAGGTCTTCGAGCGCGTCGGGGGCCGGATCGCCGAGGCGCTGGAGGAGCCGCTGCTGCTGGCGGGCGAGGAGTTCCGCGTGCAGCCCACGATCGGCCATGCCGCGTACTCCGGTGGGGCGGAGCGGCCGGCCGACCTGCTGGCGGAAGCGGCGCGGTCGGCCAGCGCCGGCCGCCGCGGCGCGGCACCATCCGCGCGATGGCCTACCGAATCCTCCTCCGCAGCGGGCCGCAAGTCGAGCGCCTTGACGCCGCTTCGCTCGACGGGGCCCTCGAGCTGATCGAGGCGCGCACCCGCGCGCTCTCGGCCGGTCCCCGGCGGCGACCCGTCGAGCTCTACCACCGGACCTTCGATCCGATGCAGCAGGTCGCCCACCGGGCGGAGCTCAGCGGTCCCGGCAGGATGCGGGCCGGCCTTGACGTGCGGGGAGACGGGTCGGTGGAAGCATGGACGGGGCGCTGGCGGCGCAGGCTCGTCGAGCAACGCGACGGCGAGGGGCCCTACGAGGCGCTGCGTCGCACGCTGGGCGGCTGACCGGGCCCCGCGCCTCAGAGCGCCAGCGTCGCGCCGTAGCGGCGCAGCCAGCGGGCGTGGTCGAACCAGTCGGGCACGCGTGACTCGAGCAGCGCCCAGAAGCGCGGCGAGTGGTCCATCAGCTCGAGGTGGCAGACCTCGTGCTCTACGACATAGTCGAGCACCGGCTCGGGGGCGAGCAGCAGGCGCCAGTTGAACGACATCTGCCCGGTGGTCGAGCACGACGCCCAGCGCGTGCGCTGGGCGCGGATCGTGAGGCCCGCGTAGGCGGTCCCGGCCCGCGCCGTCGCGGCGTCCAGCCGCGGGGCGATCTCCGTCCGCGCCGCGCGGCGATACCAGCGCTCGACCGCCGGTCCCGAGCCGCGCGCGGGCACCAGCAGGTCGCCTCCCCGCCGGTGCACGCGCTCGCGACCGGGCTGCCCCACGAGTCGCAGGTCCCGCCCCAGGTAGGGGACAGTGCCCGGCGGGCGGGCGACCTCGGCGGCGGCGCGCTGGAGCGTGCGACGGCGACGCTCGATCCACGGGCGCAGCTCGCGCACGGCACGCGCCGCCGCGCGCTCCGGCGCCCGGCGGGGGAGGGTGACCTCGACCTCGCCGGTGGCGTCGACGCTGACGCGCACCTGCCGTGCACGCGGCGAGCGCCGCACGCGATAGGGGATGTCGGCCCCTGGCATCATGGCGCCGGATGCCACGCTCGAGGGTTCGCCTCCCGCGCGAGGTGCGTGGGCCCTACACGGTCTATCTCAACGGCGTCCGCCAGCACGAGGGGTCGGACTATGAAGTGCGCCGCGGCGTCCTCGAGTTCGACCGTCCGCTAGCCAAAGAGGGGCGGCTCGGCGTCGGCCGCTGGTTCCTCGGCGTCTGGGGGATCGGGACCTACCGCACGAACGACCAGGTCGACGTCGCCTGGGAGGTCAACGGGCGGCCTCGGGTGGCTCACGCCCTGGACATAGAGGCGTCCGAGGGCTGAGCCTCCCAGGGACTCAGCGTACGCAGCGCGCTGAGGATCGCGCGCGTGGCGGGGGAGCGGTTGAGCGTGTAGAAGTGGATGCCGGGAGCGCCGTTGGCCAGCAGGTCGGCGCACTGCAGCGTCGCGTAGGCGACGCCGAAGTCGGTCGTCGCCTGCGGCTCGTCCGCGCGCAGCTCGAGCTCGCGCAGCAGCCGCTCGGGGATGTCGGAGCCGCACATGCTCGTGATGCGCCGGATCTGCCCGACGTTCGTGATCGGCATGATCCCCGGGATGATCGGGACGTCGATCCCGATCTCGCGCGCCCGGGCCACGAACTCGTAGAAGCAGCGGTTGTCGAAGAAGAGCTGGGTGATCAAAAAGCGCGCCCCGGCGTCGACCTTCTCCTTGCAGTAGCGAAGGTCGGACTCGGCGTCGGTGGCGTGGATGTGTACCTCCGGGAAGCAGGCCGCCCCGATCGCGAAGTCGTAGTCGTCGCGGATCAGCTCGATCAGCTCGCGCGAGTAGCGCAGGCCGCCCTCGGTGGCGGTCCACTCCTCCTGGCCTCGCGGCGGGTCGCCGCGAAGCGCCAGGACGTTCTCCACGCCGCGGTCGCGCATGAGCTCCAGCGTGGAGCGCAGCTCTTCCACGGTGGCGCCCACGCAGGTGAAGTGCGCCATCGCCTCGAGGCCATGCTCCTCCCTCATGCGCGAGACGATGTCGATCGTCTTGAGCTTCTCCGCGGGGGTCCCGCCCGCCCCGTAGGTCACCGAGACGAAGGTGGGATCGAGCAGCGAGAGCGCCGACAGGGCGTCGGCGAGGTTGCGCTCGCCCTCCTCGGTGCGCGGGGGGAAGAACTCGAAGGAGAAGGACGGCTGTCCGTCGGAGGCGATCCGCTCGTCGATCCGCATGCCGGAGAGGTTAGCCAGCGGCCGTCCAGCGCTCGGGGTCGCCGGCGACCCGTCGCGCGGCGCCGCCGGCTTCGAGATGGGTCAGGTAGCAGAGCAGCTCGGTGATCAGCCAGCCGGCCGGCTCGGGCCGCAGGCCCTCGCCGTAGACGCCCGGCGCGAGCTCGTAGGCCATGACCGGCTCGCCGGCGATCCCTGCCGCCACGGCCCTCAGCCGCTCGCGGACCAGCGCCCGGTTGGCCTCGATGTGCGCGACGACGTCGGTGAACGGCCGGCCGTGGCCGCTGAGGGCGAGCCGGGCTCCGAGCGCCTCGACCGCGTCGAGCGAGTGCAGGAACTCGCCCACGGGATCGGGGGTGTAGCCGTAGTCGAAATACAGCGACACGCGGCCGAGCAGGTGGTCGCCCGAGAGCAGCACGCGGTGCTCGGCCTGGTAGAGGCAGACGTGGGACGGGGCGTGGCCGGGCGTCTCGTGGACCGTCCACTCCCCCAGGTCGCTGCGCACGGTCACGCCGGGGACGAGGTCGCGGTCGGGCGCGAGCGGGGCGGCCACCCCGGGACGGTCGCCCCGCCGCTGCTCCGCCCACTCTCGCAGCGGCTCCTCGGGCACCCCGCTCTGGCGCGCGATCTCGACGCGGCGGGCGAGTGCCTGCCCGGGGTCCTGCAGCGACGCGGTGAGGTGCTGGTGGCGCGGGTGGATCCACAGCTCGCAGCCCGCCCGCTCGACGATCGTCGCCGCCTGCCCGCAGTGGTCGACGTGCGCGTGGGTGCAGACGAGCAGCCGCACGTGCTCGAGCTGCAGGCCGACCTGGTCGAGCGCCCGCTCGAGCTGGGCGAGCGAGCCCGCCCGGTGCATGCCGCAGTCGACGAGCACGATGCCGTCCCCGGTCGCGAGCGCCCACGCGTTGCAGTGAGGGACGCCCGGCCAGGGCAGCGGAAGCCGCAGGCGCCAGACGCCCGGCAGCACCCGCTCGCCCCGGCCCACCTCGCGGGGCCGGGTCGGCTTGCGCATGGAAGGGGACGCTAACGTGCGCGCATGGCCACCACAGCGCAACCCACCTCCCCGCAGGCCCGCGCCTTCAACGGCCAGGCCCGCTTCCGGCGCCGCGCGATCTCCAGCGACGCCGAGCGCATCGCCGACGGGGTGTGGCTGGTCCGCGGCGGCTTCCCGCTCAAGACGATGAACGTCTACGTGATCGAGGACGGCGGCGGCGGGGTCACGCTGTTCGACGCGGGGATCAAGGCGATGACGAACGCGCTCGCCTGGGCCGGCGCGACGCGGGGCGGCATCAACCGCCTCGTGCTCGGCCACAGCCACCCAGACCATCGCGGGGCGGCGGCGGCGCTGAAGGTCCCGACCTACTGCCACCCGGCCGAGCGGATCGACGCCGAGGGCGACGGCGGCGACCGCTACTTCGACCACTCCAAGCTCGGGATTCCGGCGCGCTGGACGATGCCGCGCATGCTCGAGTGGTGGGACGGCGGCCCGGTCGAGATCGCCGGCACGCTCGATGAGGGCGACGACGTCTCGGGCTTCCGCGTGGTTCACCTGCCCGGCCACGCCCCCGGTCAGATCGGGCTCCTCCGGGAGGCCGACCGCCTCGCGCTGACGTCGGACTGCTTCTACACGCTCGACCCGGAGACGGGGCGCAAGGGCCCACCCCGCCTGCCGCACCGCGCCTTCAACCTCGACAGCGAGCAGGCGCGCACCTCGATCCGCAAGCTGGCGGCGCTCGAGCCCGCCGCCGCCTGGGCGGGGCACGCCGACCCCCTGACCGGCGACGTGCGGTCCCAGCTCGAGCGCACGGCCGACACCGCGTAGCCACGATGGGCAAACGCAGCCGTCGCCGCGGTGGAGCGCCGTCGCTCGCCGCGCCCGAGAGCTCCTACCGCGATGCGGGGGGCAACGTGCTCGTGCTCCGCGGCGCGATGACGCCCGCCACCCGGCGCGAATATCGGCGCGCGCTCGAGGGCTCGCCGCTCTCGCGCGAGGACGCCTGGCAGCGCGGCGTCGAGTTCCTCTTCGAGCGCCTCGCAGTCCGCTGGGAGATCGCGGGCACCGAGCCACTCGAGCGCCAGGCCGAGCTGCTGGGCCGCTACCGCCTGGCCTCCTCCGGCGAGCGCCGGTGGGTGCGCGACGCGCTGCGAGAGCACCTCGCCGAGCACTTCCCCGAGCTGCAGGCGCCGTGAGGATCGTCGACCTCTCGGTCAGGACCGGCCCCGGACCGGGCGAGCCGGTCCCGCCCGCGATCGCCTACGAGAGTCACGAGCAGACGGCCCCGCTGCTCGCCCAGATCTTCGGCTGTGCGATCGAGGACCTGCCCGACGGCCTCGGCTGGGCCTCGGAGACGGTCACGCTGATCACCCACGCCGGCACCCACGTCGACGCCCCCTGGCACTACTTCCCCACCTCCGAGGGACGGCCGGCGCGGCGCATCGACGAGCTGCCGCTCGACTGGTTCCACCGGCCCGGGGTGCGCCTGGACCTGCGGCAGAGGCCGTGGGGCGAGCGCATCGGGGTCGCCGACCTCGAGCGGGCGCTCGGCGAGGCTGGGCACGAGCTGGCGCCCTGCGACATCGTCCTGCTGTGGACGGGCGCCGAGCGCGCGTGGGACACGCCGGAGTACGTGGGCGCGGGCTCCGGACTCGGGCGCGAGTCGACGCTGTGGCTGATCGAGCGCGGGGTGAAGGTGATCGGGACCGACGCCTGGGGCTTGGACCGCCCGTTCGCGGCCCTGCGCGCCGAGTTCGCGCGCACGGGCGACGCCTCGATCCTCTGGGAGGCGCACCGGGCCGGCATCGAGCGCGAGTACTGCCAGATCGAGAAGCTCCACAACCTCGGTGCGCTGCCCGCCGCCACCGGCTTCACCGTCTCCTGCCTGCCGGTCAAGCTCGACGGCGCCTCCGCGGGGTGGTGCCGCGCGGCGGCGATCCTCGATGGGCCCTGACCCCGCCGCCTTCGCCGCCCTGCTGTGCGGCTACTGCCTCGACGTCCGGCCCGGGCAGCAGGTCGTCGTGCGCTCGACGACGCTGGCCGAGCCGCTACTGCTCGCGGTCCAGCGGGAGGTGCTCGAGCGGGAGGGCTGGCCGCTGCTGCGCACGGAGCTGCCGGAGCAGGCGGAGGGCTTCTGGGCGGCGGCGCGCGACTTGCACCTCGACGGCTTCGCGGCTTCCGAGCTCGCCGAGGCCGAGGGCTCCGACTGCTCGCTCGCGATCCAGGCTCCCGGCAACGCAAATGCACTCGCCGGGATCGACCCCGGGCGCCTGGCCCGTGCCGCCCGCGCACGCCTGCCCATCCGCGAGGCGGGCCTCAGGCGGCGCTGGTGCGGGACACTGTGGCCGACCCCGGCGGCCGCGCAGCAGGCGGGGATGGGCACCGCGGACTTCGCGGACTTCGTGCGCCGCGCACTGTTCCTCGACCACGACGACCCCGCGGCGGCCTGGGCCGAGCTGGGCGAGCGCCAGCAGGCCCTGATCGAGCGCCTGTCGGGCGCTCGCGAGCTGCGCATCGAGGCGGAGGGGACCGACCTCAGCCTGCGCGTCGAGGGCCGCACCTGGGTCAACTCCGACGGCCGGCGCAACATGCCCTCCGGCGAGGTGTTCACCGGCCCGCACGAGGGCTCGGCCGAGGGCCGCGTGCGCTTCGCGTTCCCCTCGAGCCCGCGCGGCGTGGAGGTGGCCGGGGTCGAGCTCGAGTTCCGCGAGGGCCGCGTGGTCGACGCCCGTGCAGCCCGCGGCGCCGCCTACCTGCGCGAGACGCTGGCCACCGATGCCGGCGCCTCACGCCTGGGCGAGATCGGCATCGGGACCAACTTCGGCATCGACCGCCCGACCGGGGCGATCCTCTTCGACGAGAAGATCGGCGGAACGGTGCACCTCGCGCTCGGGCGGTCCTATCCCGAGACGGGCGGGGTCAACGAGTCCGCGGTCCACTGGGACCTGATCTGCGACCTGCGGGACGGCGGCAGGCTCAGTGCAGACGGCGCGACGATCCTGCAAGACGGGGAGCTCCCGCTCGGGTAGGCTGCGGACTCGACATGGAGGTCGGGTGCGTCACATTGCGCTTGCGCTGGCTGCTCTGAGTGTCGCGGCGCCACCCGCGGCGGCCGCGCCCGGGGACCTCGACCCGTCGTTCTCATCCGACGGCAGAGTCACCACGCTGAGCGCGAGCGAGACCTTCGTGGCGCGGGCGCTGGCCGTGCAGGGTGACGGGCGCATCGTCGTCGCGGGCTACTCCTGCGACACGGGCACCTGCGGGCCCACCGGCGACTCGTCGTTCCGGCTCACGCGCTACACGCCCGACGGCGGCCTGGACACCGACTTCGGGGCGGGCGGCACGGTCACCACCACGGTGGGCGCGGGGCGCTCCCAGGCCTTCGACGTCGTCCTCGAGCCCGACGGTAGCCTCGTCGCCGCCGGCGTGGCGAGCGCCGACGGCGCCGACCCGGGCAGCTTCGCGCTCGTGCGCTATCGCTCCACCGGCGCCCTGGACGAGACCTTCGGGTCGGGCGGGAAGGTGGTGACGCCGATCGGCGCCGGCTTCGACGCGATCTCCGACCTGGTCGTGCAGCCCGGGGGCGGCCTGATCGCCGTGGGTCAGGCGGAGCAGTCCGGCGGCGGCGCACGCTTCGCCCTCGCCCGCTACGGCCCGAGCGGCGCCCTCGACCCAGGCTTCGGCAGCGGGGGCTCGGTGCTGGCGGGCAATGGCCCCTATGCCTTCGGCGCGGCGGGCGCCGTGCTGCCCGACGGCGGCATCGTCGCCGTGGGCGCGTCGGGGGCCTCCTCCGGCGTCGAGGACCACCGCTTCACCGCCGTGCGAACAGGCACGCAGGGCGCCGCGGAGCCGGCGTCGACGGTGTCGATCGGCAGCTCCTACTCCTTCGCCAACGCGGCCTCCGCGCTGGCCGACGGGCGCGTGCTCGCGGCCGGCGTGGCGACCGATGCCGCCGGGCGGCCCGGCATGGCGCTCGTCCGGCTGAGCGCGGCGGGCGGGCTGGACCCCGGCTGGGACGGCGACGGCGTGGCGCTCGCCCGGCTGGGGGAGAGCGCCGTGGCGGCCGACCTCGTCCTCACACCCGACGCGCGCGCGGTGGCGGCCGGGCACGTCCAGGACGTGGATCGGCTGTCGTTTCTCGTCGCTCGCTTCGCGCCCGACGGCAGCCTCGATCGCGGCTTCGGCGCGGGGGGCTTCGCGGTGACGTCGTTCGCAGGCGCGACCGTGGCGCGGGCGACGGCGATCGCCCGCCAGCCCGACGGCCGCCTGCTGGCCGGGGGGCTCGTGTGCGCCGGCGGCAGCGGCGCGCAGTGCAGCGGCGCGACCGCGCGGCTCGCGCTCGCCCGCTACCTCGGCGACCCGGCGCCCGCCCCGCCCGCGCCCGCCCCGCCGGCTCCGGCCGCGGCGCCGCCGTTCGTCGGGCTGCCCACTGTCTTGCGGGCGCGGCACGGGCGCGTGCTCGTTCGCGTGCGCTGCCTGCAGAGCAGGCGCTGCCGCGGCATCCTCTCGCTGCGGCGCCTGCGCAGCCGCGGCCGCACGGTCCTGCTCGCCTCGCGCCGGGTGTCGATCCGCGCGCGCGGCAGCAAGACGGTCAGCCTCAGGCTGCGGCGCGGGCTCGGCCGCGCCAGGCGGATCCGGACGCGCCTCTCCTTCCGCGGCCGCGACGCCTCGGGACGTCTGCGCATGGTGACCCGGAACGCGCAGCTGCGGCAGTAAGTCCTGTAGCCTGATAGAAGGCGGTAGCGATGTCGCGCGCCTCTGCCCTGAAGATCCCGCACGCCGTCGCACTGCGGCCAGCGGCGCGGCTCGTCGCGTCGCTGCCGTCGCCGGGCGCGGCCCAGGCGGCGGCCTTGACCTGCGGGACGGCTGCGCTGCGCGGCAGCTTCGGCCAGGCCGCGGCCTTCCGCTTCCGCACGCGCGTGCGCCACGCGGCGGCCGACCCCACGCTGTCCCGCACCTTCACGCTGCCGCAGCGCGTGGACATCGGCTGAAGATGCGCCGCACCAAGATCGTCGCCACCATCGGGCCGGCTTCGCGCGATCCCGAGGTGCTCGTCCGGATGGTGGAGGCGGGCATGGACGTCGCGCGCCTGAACTTCTCGCACGGCACGGCCGAAGAGCACGCCGAGACCGCGCGCAGGGTGCGCGAGGCGGCCGGGCGCGCCGGGCGCCAGGTGGCGATCCTGCAGGACCTCCCCGGCCCCAAGCTGCGCATCGGCGGACTCGCGGGCGACATCGTCGAGCTCACGCCGGGGGAGCCGTTGACCTTCGTGTGCGGCGACGGCGACGGCGACGGCACCGGAAACGCCCGCCGGATGTTCATCGCGTGGCCGGGGCTCGCGGGCGCCGTGCACACCGACGAGATCATGTACCTCGCCGACGGGTCGGTGCGGCTGCGCGTGAGCGCCACGCGTCCGGAGGCCGGCGAGATCGACGCCGTCGTGGAGATCGGCGGCGCGGTCGCCTCGCGCCAGGGCCTCAACATCCCGGGGGAGGCCACCACGCTGCCCGCCGTCCCCGAGGAGGACCTCGAGCACCTGCGCACGGGCGAGCGCATCGGCGTCGACCTCGTGGCCCTGTCCTTCGTGCGGCGCGCCGATGACGTGCACTTCGTTCGCCAGCACACGAGGCTGCCGTTGATCGCCAAGATCGAGAAGCCGCAGGCGGTCCAGCGCGCGGAGGAGATCGTGCGCGCGGCCGACTGCGTGATGGTCGCGCGCGGCGACCTGGGCATCGAGATGCGCATCGAGGAGGTGCCGATCGTCCAGAAGCAGGTGATCGCGCTGGCGGGCGCGCTCGCGCGCCCGTCCATCACCGCCACGCAGATGCTCGACTCGATGGTGGCCTCGTCGCGCCCGACGCGCGCCGAGGTAGCCGACGTCGCCAACGCGATCCTCGACGGCACCGACGCGGTGATGCTCTCCCAGGAGAGCGCCGTCGGCCACTATCCCGTCGAGACGATCGCGATGATGGCCGCCATCGCGGAGCACACCGAGGGCGCCGCTCCCTACCGCGAGTGGAACGAGCGGCGCGTGCGGCGCGACCGCCGCGATCCCGCCTACACGATCGCCTACACCGCGTGCCGCGCCGCGTACGAGCTCGGGCTCGCAGCGCTGGTGTGCCCGACGCTCTCCGGACGCTCCGCGCGCCTGCTCTCGGCCCACCGGCCCACCGTCCCCATCTACGCGCTCTCCCCCGGCAAGGAGACGGTCCGCCGCTGCGGGCTGATGTGGGGGGTCGAGGCGGCGTCCATGCGCCGCTACGAGGTCACCGAGGACCTCATCCACGCCTCGGCCAGGCGCGTGGTCGAGCTGGGCTGGGTCAAGCCCGGCGAGCGCGTC
>DASQFQ010000063.1:0-8638 GCA_035633075.1 Solirubrobacteraceae bacterium
CGCTCGGCGATCGCGACAAGCGCCGGCTGGTGGCGGGGCTGCTCGGCCAGGCCTTCGTCGTCGCGTGGTGCACCGTCAGGCACAACCGCGAGGGCACCGACCACGTGGCCAGCCGCCTGGTGGCCGCCGGCGAGCTCTACGGCGACGACGTCATGCGACTGCTCGACGACGCGAAGCTGGAGAAGCCCGAGATCGACGTGCTCGAAGAGGACACATGGCCGGTGATCTGATCCCGCCTCCCTCCCCCGCCGGCCGCCCCTCGGGCGACGCCGAGGCGGAGCGCGAGCGCGCCCGCGAGCGCGAGGAGTCGCGCAGGCGCCGGCCCGGGCTCTGGCACGAGCCGCGCGAGGAGGCAGCCGACGGCGAGGCCTTCCACTCCGCCGAGGACGAGGCGACGCACCTGCGGCCCGGCGCCGCCATGGCCATGGCGGACCCCGACGGCGCATCCGCACCGGCGCTCGCCGAGGCCGACCGCGCGCAGCCGCGGGTCCCCTCCCCTCACCGGTCGCGGTTCGGGCTGCTCCTCGGCGCGCTGATCGGCATCGCCATCGCCGCCGCGGCGATCGGCGCCGCGCTGTACGTCGGCGGAGGCGGGGGCAACGGCGCCCCCGACGGCTGGTCGGCCTGGAAGCCCGATGCCGACAAGGGCGTGGGCGCCGCCAAGCAGATCGCCGCCCACGTCGGCCACAGGTACCGGCTCGCCGACGGCGACCAGCTCGTGGGGGTGCAGGCCGGCCCGCTAGAGGTGTTCGACGTCCCGCTCGAGGTCGCGATGCGGACCGCCGCGCGGGGCGGCAACATCGAATTCATCGAGGGCAACGGGCTGCTCTACACGCTCAACGGCCTCGGCCCGAAGGGATCCATCGAGGGCGGCAAGCCGTCCGAGAAGCGCCACCTGCTGCTCCGGCGCGAAGCGCTCGAGCTGGCGCTCTACACCTTCCGCTACATCAAGGGCGTCGACCTCGTGGTGACCCTCCTGCCGCCCGCGCCGCCGAAGAAGGACAAGAAGGGCTCGCCCGCCGCCGCGACCGAGACCTCGCCGATGCAGGCCCTGTTCTACCGCCCTGGCGACCTCGAGCCCCAGCTCGACATCCCGCTCGGCGCGACCATCCCCAAGCGCACCCCGCGGCCGGAGACCCTCCCCGGCACCGAGGCGCGCCGCATCGACGCGCTGACGCGCGGCAACCTGTTCCTCGCCTCCTTCCAGCAGGGTCAGGACCAGAAGGCGTTTCTCGTCCTGGACCGCCTTCCCGGCTGATTCGGGCTCGGCCGGTCCCGTTTGTTCAGCGCGGCAGGTCCAGGTACTCGATCGCGTCGGTGAAGTGGAACCCCGGCTCGTCGCCGCCTTCGATCGCGTAGACGCGGCGGCCGAGCGCGACGCCGCCGAGGCCGTGGCGGGGCGTGCGCAGGTCGGGGAGCTGGCGCCAGCGTCGGGTGCGCGGGTCGTAGGCCTCGACCTCGCGGATCGTCCCCGCGCCCTCCTCGCCGCCGAAGACCACCACGCGGCCGGCGGCGGTGGCCGCGGCGATCCCGCCGCGCGGCTTGCGCATGTCGGGAAGACGCTGCCAGTGGCGCCGGGACGGGTCGTAGGCCTCGGCGATCGTGAAGTTGCCCTGGCCGGCGGCGCGGCCGGCCAGGACGTAGAGGCGCCCGCCGGCGACGGTCGCCGCGAGGTGCTCGCGCGCGAGCGACATGCTCGGGGCGCGTGACCAGCGGCGGCGGCGGAAGTCATAGACCTCCAGGGTGGCCAGCGCGCCCTTCCCGCTGGCGGCGCCGCCGGCGGCGTAGAGGCGGTCGCCGATGACGCCGACCGCGAGCGCGCCCCTGGCGGTCGGCGCCGAGGGCAGCCGGCTCCAGCGATCGCGGCCCGGGTCGTAGCGATGCAGCGTCGCCACCTCGTCGTCGAGCGTGGCCCGCCCGCGGTAGCCGCCGAGGACGTACACCTCGCCGCGGTAGGCGGCGGCCGCGGCGTGGTTGAGGCCGGCGGGCATGTCGGCCACCCGGCGCCAGCGGTCGCGCCCGATGTCGTAGCGCTCGGTCACCGCGGTCGTCGCGCCCGACGCCCGCTCGAAGCCTCCCATGACGTAGATCGAGCGCCCCACCCGGGCAGCGGCCACCTCCGTGCGCTCCAGGGTCGAGGAGGCGAGCGGGCGCCACGAGCGAGTGCTGGCCGAGCCCTCGCCGCCGGACGAGCAGCCGGCGGCGGCGACCGCGGCGAGCAGGACAGCGGGCAGGCCCCGCCTCACCGCCGCACCTCGTGGCCGCGGCAGCGCAGGACCGGCAGGCGCGGATACTTCGGGTACTCGGGCTCCTCCTTGGAGCGCCGGCACAGCGAGAACGTCGAGCCGCGCGTGTTGGTCACGAGCTGTTGGTGCATGCACGAGTCGCAGAGGCCGGCGGGCACCCGGCTGGCCATGGCGCGAGTGTACGGGCTCCCGGCGGCTAGTAGGGCCGGTGCCCGAGCCGCGCGAGCTCCTCATGATGGAGCGTGACGCGCTGCTTGACCCGGTCTGAGTCCTCGCGCGCGTGAACCAGCCCCCACATCGCGTCGGCGGCCTGCTCGGCGGTCTCCGGGGTGGCGCGGCGGCGCATCTCGTCCACGAGCGCGAGCTCGAGGCGCTCGATCTTCTCCTCGGCGGTGCCCTCGCCCAGGGCGGGAAACGGTGCTCCCCGGAGGTGCTCGTCCCAGGCCCCCTTGACCATGGCGAAGCGGTTGCGCAATGCGATCGGGTCGGTCATCGCGGCGGCGAGTGTTGCAGATGCGGCCCGTCGTATCGTGTGGTTGCGTGCGCACCTTTCTTCGCCTGCTCGGGTTCCTGCGCCCCTACCGGACAGGTGCCCTCGCCTCGCTGCTGCTCGCCGGGCTGGCGATGGCCGGCACCGCTGCCCTGCCCTGGCTGATCGGGCGCGCGATCGACCAGATCGACCGTGGCGACCGCCCCGGGCTCGAGCTGCTGTGCGTCGTGCTCGTGGGCGTCGCGCTGCTGCGCCTGGCGCTCTCTGTGGCACGGCGGCTGGTGGCCGGGCGGGTGTCGCTGGGCGTCGAGGTCGACCTGCGCGACCGCATGTACGCGCACCTGCAGTCGCTCGAGCTGGGCTTCTTCGACTCCCAGCAGACCGGCCAGCTCATGTCGCGGGCCACCGTGGACCTGCAGTCGGTGCGCTTCTTCCTCGGCTATGGCCTCGTGTTCATCGCCCAGAGCGCGCTGACCATCCTCTTCGCGGCGGTGGCGATGTTCGCCAAGGACCCGGCGCTGGCGGCGCTCTCGCTGATCCCGGTGCCGTTCGTGGTCCTGGTCGCCGCCCGTTACGGCCGGCGCTCCCGACCGGCGCTGCAGGAGGTCCAGCAGCGCATCGCCGAGCTGACCGCCGACGCCGAGGAGAACGTCTCCGGCGTCCGCGTGGTCAAGGCGTTCGCCGCCGAGCAGCGCCAGCTCGCGCGTTTCCGGCGTTCGGTCAAGCGCGTCTTCGACCAGTCGATGTACTCCAACCGGCTGCGCGCGTTCTACAACCCGTTCATCGGCTTCCTGCCGAACCTCGGTCTCGCGGTCGTGCTGCTCGTCGGGGGCCGGCGGGTGATCGACGGCACCCTCAGCCGCGGCGACTTCGCCGCCTTCTACACCTACCTGCTGATGCTGATCGGGCCGATGCGCTCGCTCGGCATCGCGCTCGGGCTCTCGCAGCGGGCCACGGCGTCGGGCGCGCGCGTCTTCGAGCTGCTCGACCGCGGGCCGCGGCTCGTGTCGCCGCCGGAAGCGCCGCCGCTGCCGACGGGCAACGGGCGCGTGGAGCTGCGCGGCGCCTCCTTCGCCTACGAGGAGGGCGGCCCCGCCGTCCTGCGCGACGTCGACCTCGTCGTCGAGGGCGGCACGACCGTCGCGCTCGTGGGCGGCACGGGATCGGGCAAGACGACGCTGGTTGAGCTGCTGCCGCGCCTCTACGACGTGACGTCGGGCGCCGTGCTGATCGACGCCGCCGACGTGCGCGACGTGGAGGTCGGCTCCCTGCGGCGTGAGATCGCGGTGGTCACGGACGACCCCTTCCTGTTCTCGGCCACGGTCGCGGAGAACATCGCCTACGGGCGGCCGGATGCGACGCGCGATGAGGTTGTGCTGGCGGCGCAGCGTGCGCAGGCGGCCGGCTTCGTAGCCGAGCTGCCCGACGGCTACGACACGCGCGTGGGCGAGCGCGGCCTGACGCTCTCGGGCGGGCAGCGCCAGCGCATCGCGATCGCGCGCGCGCTGCTCGCCGATCCGCGCATCCTCGTGCTCGACGACGCCACCTCCTCCGTCGACGCCTCCACGGAACAGGAGATCAAGGAGGCCCTGCGCGAGGCGATGGCCGAACGCACCACCTTCGTGATCGCCCACCGGCTCTCCACCATCGCGCTGGCCGACGACATCGTCGTGCTGGAGGGCGGCCGCGTGGCCGCGCGCGGCACGCACGCCGAGCTGCTGGAGCAGTCCGAGCTCTACGCGGAGATCGCCACCAAGGGGCTGCCCGACCAGGTCTTCCTCAACCGCAAGCCGGTCGAGGCCGAGGTGGCGGGGCTGTGAGCACGACCGACGAGCCGCACGCCCGAGTCGCCGAGCTGCGCCGGCGCCTGCGCGCCACAGGCGGGCGCGGGCGCAAGGTGCGCGGCCTCGTCGAGCTGTTGCGGCCCTACCGCGGCCGCGTCATCCTGGCCTTCGTCTCGCTGGTGCTGTCCACCGCCGCCGCGCTGGCGCCGCCGCCGCTCGCCAAGCTCGCCATCGACGAGGGCATCACCCCCGGCGACGTGGGGACGCTCAACCTGGTCGTCGTCGCGTTCCTCGCCAGCGCGCTCGTCTACTGGGCCGCGTCCTACGCACAGACCTACCTGATCGGCTGGGTCGGCCAGCGCGCGCTGCAGGACCTGCGCATCCAGCTCTTCGCCCACCTGCAGACGCTGTCGGTGAACTTCTACTCGCGCCGCCAGGCGGGCGCGATCATCTCGCGGCTGACCAACGACGTGCAGGCGCTCGACCAACTCGTCACCGACGGCGTGGTGACGCTCTTCGGCTCGACGCTGACCCTGATCGGGACCGCCGCGATCCTGCTCTGGCTCGACGCGGAGCTCGCGCTGCTGACCTTCCTCGTCTTCCCGGTGCTGGGGGTCGCGTCGCTCGCATTCCGGATCATCTCCGCCGACGCCTACCGCGTGACGCGCGAGAAGCTCGCGGCGATCACCGCCTACCTGCAGGAGACGCTGTCGGGCGTGCGGGTCGTGCGCGCGTTCGCCCAGGAGGGCCGCCACCAGCGGCGCTTCGGCGAGCTCAACGACGAGAACCGCGACGCCAACATGAAGACCGTCTACCTCAACGCCGCCTACTTCCCCGGGGTCGAGCTCCTGTCCGCGGGCGCCACGGCGGGGATCCTGTTCTACGGCGGGGTCCAGGCGCTCCAGGGCGAGGTCACGATCGGGGTCCTGGTCGCCTTCGTCGCCGCCCTGAACAACTTCTTCGACCCGATCCAGGCGCTTTCCCAGCTCTACACGACCTATCAGGCGGGGATGGCCGCGCTGGACAAGATCTTCGAGCTGCTCGACGAGGAGCCCGACCTCGAGGACCGCGATGACGCGATCGAGCTCACGCGGCTGCGCGGCGAGATCGAGTTCGAGGACGTCGTGTTCCGCTACGGGAGCGACGAGGAAGGCGGCGACGCCCTGTGCCACGTCTCCGTCCGCATCCCGCCGGGCCAGACGGTGGCGCTCGTCGGCGCGACCGGCGCCGGCAAGTCCACCTTCGCCAAGCTCGTGGCGCGCTTCTACGACCCCAGCTCGGGGCGCATCCTCGTCGACGGCCACGACCTGCGCGAGGTCAGCGCGCGCTCGCTGCGCTCCCAGATGGGCATCGTGCCCCAGGAGGCGTTCCTGTTCAGCGGCACGATCGGCGAGAACATCGCCTTCGGCCGGCTCGACGCCACCCCGGAGGAGGTGCAGGCTGCGGCGCGCGCGGTCGGAGCCGATGAGTTCATCGCGATGCTCGAGCACGGCTACGACACAGAGGCCGGTGAGCGCGGCGCCCAGCTCTCGGCCGGCCAGCGCCAGCTCATCGCGTTCGCCCGCGCACTGATCGCCGACCCGCGGATCCTGGTCCTCGACGAGGCCACCTCCAACGTCGACATCCACACCGAGGGCCGCATCGAGGCCGGCCTGCGCCGGCTGCTGGGCGGCCGCACCGCGATCGTCATCGCCCACCGCCTCTCGACCATCCAGCGCGCGGGCCGCATCCTCGTCCTCGACCGCGGCCACGTCGTCGAGCAAGGCACGCACGAGGAGCTGCTGGCGGCTCAGGGCGCCTACTGGCGGCTCTATCGCGACTGGGCGGAGCAGGCGGCGGCGTGACCGGGCGCCGGGAGCTGCGGGGCTAGGACTCGAACCTAGAATTCCAGGGCCAGAACCTGGCGAGTTGCCATTACTCCACCCCGCAGTAAATCGAGTGGCCAAAGGCCCCGTTCGATCGAGGCGAGTATAGGGCGGGCGGCCCGCGGTTCCGCCCTCTGCTCCTAGCTGAGCGAGCCCCCGCCGACGATGAGCCGGCGTGCCTCGTCGAGGTCGCCGGAGCGCCCGACCGCGAGAGCGGCCACGACGCGCCCGCCGTCGAGGTAGAAGATCGAGAACTCGCCGTCGCCGGGGGACCCGCGCACCTCCTCCCGGTCCCAGCTTTGCGCGGGCCCGACGTACTCGAGCGTGCACCAGTCGGCCAGGTCGGACCAGAAGTAGGGCAGCTCGTCGTAGTCGCGCCCGGCGCCCAGCATCGCGGCAGCCGCCGCCCGGCCCTGCGCGCGGGCGACCTCGAAGTGCTCGACGCGCAGGCGCCGGCCGTGGACCACGGAGTCGTACTCGCAGATGTCGCCCGCGGCCCAGAGCCCCTCGGCGGAGGTCGCCAGCGAGGCGGAGCAGCGCACGCCGCCGGACTCCCCGAGCTCCAGGCCGGCCGAGCGGGCGAGCATGACGTCGGGCACCGCCCCGGTCCCCATGACCACCATGTCGGCCCGCAGCGTCCGGCCCGACTCCGTGACCACCGCCTGCACGCGCCCCTCCCCCACGAAGCACGCGAGCGGGTCGGCGGTGACGCACTCCACGCCGTGCTCGCGCAGCAGCCGCTCGAAGAAGCGGCCGGCCGTCGCGCCGAACCCGGTCGACAGGGGCGCGGCCTCCTGCATCACGAGCGTGCAGCGCTTCCCGAGCGTGGTCAGCGACGCCGCGACCTCGCACGCGATGTAGGAGCCGCCCACGAGCACCACCCGCTCGGCGTCGGCCGCGTCGCGCCGGATCGCGTCGGCGTTGGCGAGCGCCCGCAGGTAGTGGATGCCCTCGAGCTCGGCTCCGGGGACGCGCAGGCGCCGCACGTTGGCGCCCGTCGCGAGCAGCGCCGCGCCGTAGGCGACCTCCTCCTTGGTCGACAGCCGCACGCTGCGGGCCTCGGGGTCGAGCTTCATCACGCTGGTGCGGGTCAGCAGCTCGATCCGCTGCGCCTCCCACCACGACGGCTCGAACAGGAGGGCGTCCTCGCGTGAGGCCTCGCCGCGCAGGTACTCCTTGGAGGCAGGCGGGCGCTCGTAGGGCGCGTCGGGCTCACGCCCGACGAGCAGGATCGACGCCTCGGCGTCGCCCTCGCGCAGGACCTCGGCGCAGGCGGCGCCCGCCACGCCACCACCCACGATCAGGTAGTCGACCGACCGGTCAGCCACCGTCGTCGCCCTCGACCACGAACTGGTGGGTGATGTCCTCCTCCAGCCCCGGGTCGAGCACGATGAGCACCTCGTCGCCGGCCTCGACGACGGTGTCGGCCTTGGGCACGAAGCCCCGCCCGTCGCGCAGGACCGAGATGACCAGCGACCCCTCGGGCATCGATATGTCGGCCACCGACCGGCCCGCAGCCGGCGCCTCGTCGGAGACCGTGAGCTCGATGATCTCCAAGTGCTCCTCGGGCAGGTCGAGCAGGTGCACGAGCCCGTAGCGCGGGACCTCGTGCTCGATCAGGCGCAGGATCAGGTCGGTGGCCGACACCGCCGGCTGGATCCCCAGCAGCTTGAAGTGCTCGAGGTTCCGCGGGTTGTTGACGCGCGCGATGATGCGCTCGCAGAGGTACTTCTCCTTGGCCACCTGGCAGATGAGCAGGTTGTCCTCGTCGTCGCCGGTCACCGCGACCACGAGGCCCGCACGCTGGATCCCCGCGCGCTCGAGCACCCACAGCTCGGTCGCGTCGCCGTACTGGATGGCGTGCTCGAGCTCCTGCTCGACGGTCAGGTAGCGGCGGCGATCCTGCTCGACCAGGGTTACCTCGTGGCCCTTCTCGATCAGCTCGCGGGCGAGGTTCCAGCCGACCTTGCCGGCGCCCGCGATGATCACGTAGAGGCCTGCCACCTAATCCTCCTGCAGCGCGGCGGCTGCGAGCTGCTCGATGGCGATCTGGGTCGGGCAGATCGTCTGCAGTCCCTGCTCGGAGTACCAGGCGGCGCGACGCGGGTCGAGCACGCGCGCGATCACCTTGGGGACCTCGTAGCGCCGCCTGGCGATCTGCGAGACCACGAGGTTCGTGTTGTCCCCGTTCGTGGAGGCGATGAACACGTCCGCGTTCTCGATGCCCGCCTCGACGAGCGCGTCCATCTCCAG
>DASQFQ010000064.1:0-12467 GCA_035633075.1 Solirubrobacteraceae bacterium
CATCAAGCGGATCTTCAGCGATCAGGGCAAGGGCTTCAGCTACGTCTCCTGCCCCGAGTTCCTCAAAGAGGGCTCGGCGGTTCACGACTTCCTGAACCCCGACCGGGTGGTCATCGGCGACGACGGCGACTGGGCGGGAGAGGCCGTCGTCGAGCTCTACGCGCCGCTCGACGCGCCGCTCGTGCGCACCGACGTCAAGAGTGCGGAGATGGTCAAGCTCGCCTCCAATGCCTTCCTCGCAACGAAGATCTCCTTCATCAACGAAATCGCCAACGTCTGCGAGGAGACCGGCGCCGACGTCGTGGAGGTCGCGCGCGGCATGGGCCTCGACGACCGCATCGGGCCGAAGTTCCTGCAGGCGGGCATCGGCTTCGGCGGCAGTTGCTTCCCAAAGGACGTCTCCGCCCTCAAGCAGCTCGCCGGCAACACCGGCTACCACTTCCAGCTGCTCACCGCGGTGATCGAGGTCAACGAGCTGCAGAAGCGGCGGGTGATCTCCAAGCTCGAGAAGCACCTGGGGTCGCTGGTCGGCAAGAAGATCGCGCTGCTCGGGCTCGCGTTCAAGGCGAACACCGACGACATGCGCGAGGCGTCCTCGCTCGTGCTCTCCGCGCGCCTGCAGGCTGCAGGGGCGAAGGTGCGCGCCTATGACCCGGTCGCGGAGGACGAGGCGCGCAAGCTCATCCAGGGCGTCGACTTCCTGGCGTCGGCCGAGGAGGCTGTCGACGGAGCGGACGCGGTCGTGCTGGTCACGGAGTGGCCGGAGTTCCGCGACCTCGACCTGGCCTCGGTCGCCGGCAGGATGCGGGGGACGCTGCTGATCGACGGGCGCAACTTCCTCGATCCCGAGGCCGTCCGCTCGGCGGGACTGACCTATGAGGGCGTCGGCCGCCCCCCGAGCAACGGGCGCGTCCGCTGATGCAGGCGATCATCCTGGCCGGCGGCGAGGGCACCCGGCTGCGGCCGCTCACCTCCACCGTGCCCAAGCCGGTGGTCCCGCTCGTCGACCGGCCCTTCATCGCATTCATGCTCGACTGGCTGCGCGGCCACGGCGTCGAGGACATCGTCATCTCCTGCGGTCACATGGCGGCGGGCGTCCGCAACGTCCTGGGCGACGGCAGCGCCTTCGGCGTGAGCCTGCGCTACGTCGAGGAGCCCCGGCCGCTGGGCACCGGCGGGGCCCTCAAGTTCGCCGAGACGCTGCTCGGCGACTGGTTCTTCATGCTCAACGGCGACGTCCTCACCGACCTCGACCTGACCGCCCAACTCGCCCAGCACGAGCGCACCGGGGCGGTCGCCACGCTCGCACTGACTCCGGTCGAGGACCCCTCGAACTACGGGCTCGTGCGCACGGACGACGACGGCATGGTCACCGAGTTCGTCGAGAAGCCCGCGCCCGATCAGATCGTCACCCGCAACATCTCCGCCGGCGCCTACGTGCTCGAGCACTCCGTCCTCGACCTGCTCGAGGCCGACGAGGCGGCCTCGATCGAGCGCGACGTCTTCCCCCAGCTCGTGGGGAGCGGCCTCTACGGCTGCGTCAGCGAGGGCTACTGGCTCGACATCGGGACGCCCGAGCGCTACCTCGAGGGCACCTTCGACATCCTCGAAGGCACGGTCGGGACAGCGTTCGACGACCGCACCGGCGGCACCTACCTCGTGGTGGAGCAGAGCGTCGACAACCACGGCCGCATCATCCCCTCGGCGCTGGTGGAGACAGGCTGCGTGATCGCCGACGGCGCGCGCGTCGGCGGCCGGGTGGTCCTCGAGCAGGGCGTCCGGATCGGCGAGAACACGACGGTCGAGCGGGCCGTCGTGATGCGCGGGGCCGAGATAGGCGCGAACTGCACGCTGAGCGGCTGCATCGTCGGCGGCGGCGTGCGGATCGGCGACAATACGCATGTCGAGGGCCTCTCCGTACTCGGCGAGGGCGTCACGATCGGAGCCGAGAACGTGATCACGAACGGCGCGCGCATCTTCCCTGGCGTCGAGCTCCCGGACGGCGCGATCCTCTTCTGATGCCCGCGGCGCTCGACCGCGCCGCGGTGGCGGCCGTCGACCCGACGGGCCAGGCCGCGGACATCCTGGACCTGCCCACCCACCTGCGCGACGCGCTGTGGCGGGTCGAGTCGGCGGCGCTGAAGCCCATCGACGCCCCCGGCGGGCTCGTGGTCGCCGGGATGGGCGGCTCTGGTGTCGGGGGGCGGCTGGCCCGCTCGGCGCTGTGGCCGGGCCTGCGCCGGCCATTCGTGCTCTGCCGCGACTACGCGTTGCCGGCTTGGACGGGGCCGGAGAGCGTCGTGCTGTGCTCGAGCTACTCGGGCGAGACCGAGGAGACGCTCGCTGCCTTTGCGGACGCCGGCGCACGCGGCGCGGCCCGCATCGTCTCCACCACGGGGGGTGAGCTTGCCGCGCGTGCCCGCCGCGAGCGCGTGCCGGTGGTGCCGCTGCCGAGCGGCTACCAGCCGCGCGCGGCGGTCGGCTACTCGACCGTCGTCGCGCTGGAGGTCGCTGCGCTCGCCGGCGTCGTCCCCTCCGCGCGCGCGGAGGTCGAGGCTGCGGCGGTGCTCGCCGACGAGCTGGTGGGAGAGTGGGGGCCCGACGGGCCCCAGGACGGCGAGGCCAAGGCGCTGGCCCGCCGGCTGCACGGCGCCGCGCCGGTCGTGATGGGCACCGAGCTCACCGGCGCCGCCGCCTATCGCTGGAAGTGCCAGCTCAACGAGAACGCCAAGCTGCCGGCCTTCGCCGCCGAGCTGCCCGAGCTCGACCACAACGAGATCGTCGGCTGGGCGGCCGCCTCCGAGGTCGGTAGCTTCGCAGCCGTCCTCCTCGAGGATCCCGGCGCGGGCGAGCGCAACCGCGCCCGCGTCGAGCTGACCGCCGAGCTGGTCGGCGCGGGAGCGCAGGCTGTCGCGCACGTGCGCCCTCGCGGCGCGGGCCGGCTGGAGCGGCTCATGTCCCTGGTGCTGCTGGGCGACCTCGTCTCCCTCTACCTCGCCGTGCTGCGCGGTGTGGACCCCGTTCAGATCGGTGCCCTGCAGGACCTCAAGGCGGCGCTGGCCCGACGGGCGTGACGAGCAGGCGCCCGCTAGGTTGCGAGTCATGGCCCGCACCATCGCCTCCCTCATCGACGGCCGGGCGCGCGAGGATGCGCCGGGCGGCCTCCTGACCTCCACGAACCCCGCCCGCACCGACGAGGTCGTCGCCGAGGTGCTGCTCGCCGACGCGCAGGTCTTCGAGGACGCCTGCCGCGCTGCGCGCGCCGCTCAGCGAGAATGGGCGGCGGTCCCCGCTCCCGCCCGCGGGCGCGTGGTCGCCCAGGTCGGCCGGCTCGTGGAGGACAACAGGGAGGCGCTCGCGCGGCTCGTGACCCAGGAGGTCGGCAAGCCCTACGCGGAGTCGCTGGGCGAGGTCCAGGAGGTCATCGACACCTGCGACTTCTTTGTCGGGGAGGGGCGGCGCCTGTACGGCCAGACCGTTCCCTCCGAGATGCCCGACAAGCAGCTGTTCACCTTCAGGATGCCGATCGGCGTGGCCGCCATCGTGACGGCGGGCAACTTCCCGGTGGCGGTGCCCTCTTGGTACCTGGTGCCGGCGATCCTGTGCGGCAACGCGGTGGTATGGAAGCCGGCCGAGTACTCGCCCGCCCTGGGTGATGCGCTGGCCCGCATCTTCCACGCCGGCGGCGTCCCCGGCGGCGTGCTCAACCTCGTGCAGGCCGAGGGCGAGGCGACCTTCGCCGGCCTCGAGCGGGCGCTCGAGCAGCGGCTCGTGGACAAGGTCGGCTTCACCGGCTCGAGCGCCGTCGGGTCGAAGATCGGCGAGCTCTGCGGGCGCCACCTGCAGTCGCCCTGCCTCGAGCTCGGCGGCAAGAACCCGCTGGTGGTGATGGACGACGCGGACCTCGACCTCGCCGTCGAGGGCGCGCTGTTCTCCGGCTTCGGCACGGCGGGGCAGCGCTGCACGTCGCTCGGCATCGCCGTCGTGCACGAGGACGTCCACGACGAGTTCGTCGGCCGCCTCGACCGAGCGGTCAGCGAGGCGGCGATCGGCGACCCGATGCAGGACGTCCTCTACGGGCCGATGCTGCACGAGCGCTTCGCCGAGCGCTTCGAGGACTGGCTCGGGCTCATCGGCGACCATCACGGGGTCCACGGCTCGACGGCCCAGGGCCGCATCGGTCCCAGGCAGCCGCGTGAGGGCTTCGTCGGCGACCCCGAGGCGGGCCTGTTCTACCACCCGACCTTCGTCACCGGCGTGACGCTCGCGGACGAGCTCTACGCGACCGAGACCTTCGGGCCGCTCGTCTCGGTCGCACGCTTCGGCTCCTTCGACGAGGCGATCGAGCTCGCCAACAACCATGGTTACGGGCTGTCGTCGGCGATCTACACCCGCTCGTCGCTGCACGCCCTGCGCTTCCGCGAGCGGGTGAGCGCGGGGATGATCTCGGTCAACAACTCGACTTCGGGCGCCGAGGCGCACCTGCCCTTCGGCGGCAACGGCAAGTCGGGCAACGGCTCGCGCCAGTCGGGGATCTGGGTGCTCGACCAGTTCACCCGCTGGCAGGCGCTGAACTGGGACTACGCGGGCAAGCTCCAGAAGGCGCAGATGGACATCGTCGAGATCGAGGCGCAGATGGACTTCAGGCTGGAGGAGCGGGCATTCTAAAACCCCTCCGATCTCTCCTCGTCGCACCACTCATGCTCGTTCTGGTCGCGTCTGCCCCGGCGAGCGCCGCCGACACGGTCGTCGCCCAGCTGCAGCGACCGACCACGATCCGGAGCTACCGGGACGTCCAGGTCTTCAGCGCCTTCGAGGGCGGCGTCTACCGCCTCGCGATCCGTCGCGGGGGCCAGGTCGAACTTTTGCCGGTCGCGCCGTCGCGAGCGCCGTTCGATGTCGACATCGGCCCCGACACGCAAGGCAGGCCCCAGCTCATCTACACCCGTTGCAAGGTCGAGGTCCCCAACTCCGAGATGGGCACGAACGACAACACCGGCTGCGATCTCTTCCTCTTCTCACCCGTCGGTGCCAGAACGGAGCGACCCGTGCGCGGCGCCAACACTAAGGCCAACGAGTTCGCGCCCACGCTATGGAAGGGCCGCATCGCCTTCGCACGCAAGGTCAAGGCCCGCGACCGGCCGGTCGTGTACACGAGGGCGCTCGCCGCACCGCGCTCGCGCCCCGCCGAGCCGCTACCGGGCATCCCGCGGCGCACCCGCGGCGTGCGCACGACGGACAGCGGCGTCGCCGAGCTCGAGCTCTCCGGCGACCACCTCGCGCAGATCGTCAGCTTCCGAGCCGAGGGCCGGCTGTCCGAGGTGCGGCTCGTCGACGTCTCCGACCGCAGCGCCCGCCGGCTCGCTCGCGTCGGCGTCGGAGAGGGCGGGCAGTTCTTCGCGGGCGTCGGCTTCGCCGCCGGTCACCTCGCGTGGGCCTTCGACTGGGTGGGGGGCGGCGGGCCGATGGCCCCGGGCATCTACCGCTACCGGCTCTCGACCCGCGAGGTCTCGCGTGCCGGATTCCCGCGGATCGTCGACCGGCAGGTCGTCGGGCTGGCGCTCTTCGCCGCGGACGGTGCCTACATGACCGACTCGCGGCTCGAAGACGGCGGCTGCTTCGACGTCGAGGTCGTCCACCCCTGCCAGCTGATCCGCAGCACGCCGCTGAGCTTCAGGCCGGTGCGCCGGCGCTAGCCCGCCCGCCTTGTAGCAACGAGCACCTCGCTGCCGCCTCCCCCGGAGACCGCCAGGGTGAGCACAGGGCCGACGCGCCTGGCGTAGAGCTTGTACTCCAGCACGTCGGGCTCGAGCGGGGTGAAGTCCTTGGTCAGCAGGGCGCGTGTGAAGTGGCCGAAAGGCACCTCGGCCTGCTCGTCGACGCTCAGGACCCGCGCGCTGTCCTGGGCCTCCCCCCGGGAGTACTCCTGGCGACGCGGGCCGTGACGCCGGCGACCACCTTCGTCTGGCTCGTCACGGTGACGTCGACCCGCTGCCGGTGGCCCTGCGCGTCGGTCTCGCGGTAGACCCAGCGGCTGCCGGGCCTCATGGGCCAGTACGGGTTGTCGATCGTGGTGGTGAACCTGGCCGGGTCCAGCCGGACGGGCTCGCTGCCGCGGGCAGGCGGGCGGCGTGCGCGCTCGGGGCCGTCGCCGCGACCACGGCCGCGGCGATCAGGGCGCTGTTGAGCTTGGCGGTCATGGGACGAACGTAGGCATCCCAGATGAGCGGGGTGTGAGACGCCCGCCAACCTTGACACAACTGTGTTAGGGTTGGTCGCAAATGGACGCTCTGACGATCAACGAGGCGGCCGAGACCACCGGCTGGTCGCCGCGCATGCTCCGCTACGTCGAACGCGTCGGGCTCGTCGAGCCGCGCCGCTCGGAGGCGGGCTACCGCCTCTACGGGCCGGCCGAGCTCCAGCGCCTGCGCACGCTGCGCGAGCTGCTCGGCGAGCACGACATCGGTCTCTCCGACATCGCCTTCGCGCTTCGCCTTCGCCACGACGGCGACCTGCGCAGCGCCACCGAGGCCTGGCTGCAGGCCCGACCGCAGCGTCCCGAGCACGTTTCCGCCGCCGACTGGCTCCGCTGGGAGCAGGACAAGCACGAGCGGCTGCTGACCACGCCCACCGCCCTCACGGAGGTTGCATGAACGCCACCCTCACCACCGACCACAAGGTCGCCGACGTCTCGCTCGCCCCCTTCGGCCGCAAGGAGATCGAGCTCGCCGAGCACGAGATGCCCGGGCTCATGTCGACGCGCGCCGAGTACGCCGACGCCCAGCCCCTGAAGGGCGCGCGCATCACCGGGTCGCTGCACATGACGGTCCAGACCGCCGTCCTCATCGAGACGCTGACGGCGCTCGGCGCCGAGGTGCGCTGGTGCTCGTGCAACATCTTCTCCACCCAGGACCACGCCGCCGCGGCCATCGCCGAGGCGGGGATCCCGGTGTTCGCCTGGAAGGGCGAGACCCTCGAGGAGTACTGGTGGTGCACCGAGCAAGCCCTGAGCTGGCCGGACGGTGATGGTCCGAACATGATCCTCGACGACGGCGGCGACGCCACCCTCCTCGTCCACGAGGGCGTGAAGTACGAGAAGGCCGGCGCCATGCCCGATCCCGAGGGGGCCGACAACGAGGAGCTCAAGGTCATCCTCACGACGCTCCAGCGCTCCCTCCAGGAGGATCCGCAGCGCTTCACCCGCATGGCGGGCAACGTCAAGGGCGTGACCGAGGAGACCACCACCGGCGTGCACCGGCTCTACCAGTTCGCCGCCACGGGCCAGCTGCTGTTCCCCGCGATCAACGTCAACGACTCGGTCACGAAGTCCAAGTTCGACAACCTCTACGGCTGCCGGCACTCGCTGATCGACGGCATCAATCGCGGCACCGACGTGATGATCGGCGGCAAGCTCGCCGTCATCTGCGGCTATGGCGACGTCGGCAAGGGCTGCGCGGAGTCGCTGCGCGGCCAGGGCGCCCGCGTCGTCGTCACCGAGATCGACCCGAGCTGCGCGCTGCAGGCCGCGATGGAGGGCTACCAGGTCGCGGCCCTCGACGACGTCGTCGAGACGGCTGACATCTTCATCACCGCCACGGGAAACAAGGACGTCATCACCGCCGGGCACATGGCGCGCATGAAGCATCAGGCCATCGTGGGCAACATCGGCCACTTCGACAACGAGATCGACATGGCCGGCCTGGCGGGGACCAAGGGCGTCGAGCGCATCACCGTCAAGCCGCAGGTCGACGAGTGGCGCTTCTCCGACGGCCACTCGATCATCGTGCTCTCCGAGGGCCGCCTGCTCAACCTCGGCAACGCCACGGGCCACCCGAGCTTCGTGATGTCGAACTCGTTCACGAACCAGACGATCGCGCAGATCGAGCTGTTCACGAAGAACGACGCGTACGAGAAGCGCGTCTACGTGTTGCCCAAGCACCTCGACGAGAGGGTGGCCCGGCTGCACCTCGACGCGCTCGGCGTGAGGCTCACCGAGCTCACGCCCGAGCAGGCCGCCTACATCGACGTGCCGCTCGAGGGCCCCTACAAGTCGGATCAGTACCGCTACTAGGCCGCTGAGCATGGGCATCTCCCAGGTCGCCGACCCCGGCCTGGCCGCCGCCGGCCAGGCCCGGATCGAGTGGGCCGACGCGCAGATGCCCGTGCTGCGGTCGATCCGCGAGCGGTTCGCCTGCGAGCGGCCGCTGGCCGGGGTCCGCGTGGCTGCCTGCCTGCACGTGACGGCCGAGACGGCGAACCTGATGCGGGTCCTGGCGGAGGGGGGCGCGGAGGCAGCGCTGTGCGCGGCCAACCCGCTCTCCACTCGCGACGACGTCGCCGCCGCGCTGGCCGAGCACCACGGGACCGAGGTGCACGCCGTTCGCGGCGAGGACGCGTCCGCCTACACCGCCAACGTCACCGCCCTGGTCGAGGGCCGCCCGCAGGTCACGCTGGACGACGGCGCCGACCTGCTGATGGTGCTGCACGACTCGCGCACCGAGCTGCTCGCCGACATGCTCGGGGGCACGGAGGAGACGACCACGGGGCTGCTGCGCCTGCGCGCGCTGGAGACCGAGGGGCGCCTCGCCTGCCCGGTGCTCGCCGTCAACGAGGCCCGCACCGAGCGCCTGTTCAACGATCACTACGGCACCGGGCAGTCGACGCTCGACGGGATCCTGCGCGCGACGAATCTGCTGCTCGCCGGGCGCACCTTCGTCGTGCTCGGCTACGGCTGGACGGGCAAGGGCGTGGCCCTGCGCGCGCGCGGGGCCGGCGCTCAGGTCATCGTCTGCGAGGTGGACCCGATGCGCGCGCTGGAGGCCCGCATGGAGGGCTTCGAGGTCATGCCCGCGCTGCGGGCGGCCGAGCGCGGGGACGTCTTCGTGACCGTGACGGGGAGTCGAGACGTGCTCAGCGGCGCGCATTTCGAGCGCATGAAGGACGGCGCTGTGCTCGCCAACGCCGGCCACTTCGACATCGAGATCGACCTCGAGGCGCTGGGCGCGACGGCGACGGGAGGCGTGCGCGAGGTCCTGCCCTTCGTCGAGCAGTACGACCTCGGCGACCGCCGGCTGAACTTGCTCGCCAGCGGCCGCGTGGTCAACCTCGCCGCCGGCGAGGGGCACCCCGCCGCGGTGATGGACATGTCCTTCGCCAACCAGGCGCTCGCGGTCGAGCACCTGGTGCGCCACGGGTCAGGGCTCGCCCCGGCCGTGCACCCGGTGCCCGACACGATCGACCGCGAGGTCGCCCGTCTCAAGCTCGCCTCGTTGGGCGTGGAGATCGACCAGCTCACCACGGCCCAGCGGGACTACCTCTCCTCCTGGGGCGCGGGAGCCCCGGAGGTTGAGTAGCGCTCGGCGCGCTCGTCCTCGCGATCGGCCTCGCCGAGCATCCGCGCGAACAGGTAGACGAGGGCGATGCCCATAACGATCGACTGCTCGAGCGCCATGATCAGCCCCGCCACGTGCTGGTCGTCGAGCGGGCTCAGGCCCCAGCGGGTGCCCGAGCCGGCGTAGGCGTCGTACAGCAGGTCGGGGGAGAACGCGAGCAGGATCCCCAGGAAGCCGACCAGCAGCTTGGCCGAGGCCATGTAGACGACGGGGCCCAGCCCGCCCAGCCGCAGCCTGGAGCGGATCGGTGAGAGCAGGTGCCACCAGTACAGAAGGCCCGCGGCCGCGAAGGTGAGGTGCTCGAGGACGTGGACGGCGGCGTGCTCGAGGGCGGCGTCGTAGAGGGCGGGCACGTGCCACAGCCACATCGCCCCGACGTAGGCGACGACACCGAAGACCGGGTGGCCGAACGGCCCGGCAGCGCGCTCGACGCGGTGGATCACCCGGGTCACCGGGCGCAGGATCCACCTGGTCAGGCCCAGCGTGAGCGCGATCGGCGCGAGGTCGGCGATCAACAGGTGCTCGACCATGTGCATCGAGGCGAGCTGCTCCCCGAGCCGGTCCACGGGTGAGATCAGGGCCACGAACAGGCATGCCAGCCCGGCCGCCCAGGCCGTCGCGCGCCAGCCGCTCGCGGCCCGCGCGCCGCCCTGCGCCCGCGCGCGGCGCCAGCGCAGTCCGTAGCCCACCCCGTACCCCGCCAGCGCGACCAGGACGGCGGGAGCCAGGGTCCACGAAGTCTCGACGGGCACGCGGCACGATTGTGACGATCGCGTGGTGAACGGTGGGTCGGCGCGCGCGAGGCTCCGCTGCATGTCCCCCTGCATGTCCCCCCTCGCGGAGCTGCTCGCCGTCATCGCGCCCCCCACCTGCCTCGCCTGCCGTGAGCCGCTGGCTCGTGCCGGCCCGCCCGTGTGCTCCGACTGCCTACGGGCGCTGCCGTGGCTGCGCGGGGTGCGCTGCCCCCGCTGCGCGCTGCCGCGCCATCGCGCTGGAGCATGCCCCGCCGGCGGGGCGGCCTTCGATCGCGCGTGGGCCCCGCTGGCCCACGAAGGCGTTGCGCGTGACCTCGTTGCGGCGCTGAAGTTCCGCGGCGCCCTGCCCGCGGCGCGGGTCATGGCCGCCCAGCTGGCCGCCAACCTGCCGTCGGACCTGCGCGTCCCCGAGGCGGTGCTGGTCGTCGTGCCCCCGCATCCCGGCCGCCGCCGGCGCCGTGGGTATGACCCCGCGGCCCTGCTGGCGCGTGCGCTCGCCGCGCGGACGGGAGTGGCGCGGCGCGACTGCCTGCGCCGCGCGGGGCCCGACGTCCGCCAGGTCGGCGCCGGCCGGGCGCAGCGGCGCCGACCCGGCCGCATCGAGATCGTGCTGGCGCGAGCCCCGCCCGAAGCCGCCCTTCTGGTCGACGACGTCCACACCACCGGGGCCACGTTGGAGGCGTGCGCGAGCGCGCTGCGGGCGGGTGGATGCCGCAGCGTGGCGGCCGTGACCTACACGCGGGCGCTGTGACCGGCGGGCTGTAGCATCCGCTTGAGTCGAGTCATACGGCGCACGAGAGGAGTCCCATGCGCATCGAGGTCAAGGGACGCAACCTTCCGGTCACCGACGAACTGCGCGAGCACGTCACTCGCCGTTTCGACAAGATCGCCAAGCAGGTCTCAGAGCTGGCGGTCCTCGAGGTCGAGATCTGCGAGGAGCGCAACCCGGCGAACCCCGACCGGCAGGTGGCCGGGGCGACCCTCTACCTCAAGGGCGTCACGCTGCGGGCGTCCGACGCCTCGCGGGACGTGCGGCACTCGATCAACCTGGTCGCCGACGAGCTCGGCCGCCAGGTCAAGCGCCACCGCGTCAAGCGGCGCAAACGGCGCGAGTCGCGGGCCGCCGCCGAGGCCGAGCCGGCACCGATCGCGGGCGTGCCGCCGGCCGTCGGAGAGGCGCCGGGCGGTCAGCCGCCGGCGGTGTAGGGCGCAGGGCCGCGCCCTACACTGAGAGTCATGACCATCCTGGACCGCGCGCTACGCCTGGGCGAGGGCAAACAGTTCAAGCAGTACGCCAAGCGGGTCAACCGCATCAACGCCTGGGAGCCCGAGCTGGAGCTCCTCGACGACGACGAGCTGCGCGCCCAGGCCGACAGCCTGCGTGAGCGCGCGCGCAACGGCGAGCCGCTCGACGACCTGCTGCCCGAGACCTTCGCGGTGGTGCGCGAGGTCTCCAAGCGCACGGTCGGGATGCGCCACTTCGACGTCCAGCTCATCGGCGGCATGGTCCTGCACGGCGGCTCCATCGCCGAGATGAAGACCGGCGAGGGCAAGACCCTCACGGCTACGCTGGCGATCGTGCTCAACGCGCTGGCCGGCCAGGGCGTCCACCTGGTCACCGTCAACGACTACCTCGCCCGCCGCGACGTGCAGTGGATGGGGCCGGTGTTCCACTACCTCGGGCTGTCGGTCGCCTCGATCATCCACGACGCCAGCTTCGAGTTCGATCCGGCGTACATCACCAAGGACTACCGCTTGATGAACCTCCGCCCGATCGAGCGCCGGGCGGCCTACCGGGCCGATATCACCTACGGCACCAACAACGAGTTCGGCTTCGACTACCTGCGCGACAACATGAAGTTCAGCCTGGACGAGTACGTCCAGCGCGAGCTCAACTACGCGATCGTCGACGAGGTCGACAACATCCTGATCGACGAGGCGCGCACACCGCTCATCATCTCCGGCCCGGCGGAGGAGTCGACCGACAAGTACTACACCGTCGATCGCATCATCCCGCGGCTCCGCCGCGAGGTCGACTACACGATCGACGAGAAGCACCGCTCGGCGCTCCTCTCCGAGGAGGGCGTCGCCAAGTGCGAGCGCCTGCTCGGGGTCGCGAACCTCTACGACCCGAGCCAGATCGACATCCTCCACCACGTGACGCAGGCGCTGAAGGCGCACACGCTCTTCAAGCGCGACGTCGACTACGTGGTGAAGGACGGCGAGGTCCTCATCGTCGACGAGTTCACGGGGCGCCTGATGCCCGGGCGGCGCTGGTCCGATGGTCTCCACCAGGCGGTCGAGTCCAAGGAAGGCGTCA
>DASQFQ010000065.1:0-1640 GCA_035633075.1 Solirubrobacteraceae bacterium
GACGGGGTCGATGAGGCGCTGGCGGCAGGCGCGCTGCACGGCGTCCGTGTGGTGCCCGCCACCGAGATCTCGGCCGTGGACGGCTCCTACGAGGACCTCCACGTGCTGGGCTACGGGATCGACCACCGCAGCTCCCTGCTCGCCGAGCGCCTGCTCGACGCCCGCGCGGACCGCGGGCGCCGCGCCGACGCCATGTCCGAGCGCCTGCGGGAGCTCGGCTTCGAAGTCGACCCGGCGCCGATCGAGGCGCGCAAGGCGGCGGGCAAGCCCGTCGGCCGCCCCCACCTGGCCGCGGCGGTGCTCGCCCACCCGGCCAACGCGGACCGCCTCGCTGAAGAGGGCCACGGCGACGTCTCCTCCTTTATCCCGGCCTACCTGATCCAGGGCACACCCGGCTACGTCGCGCGCACGCATCCCACCGTCGAGGAGGCGATCGGCTGGATCCACGACGCCGCCGGCGTGGCGATCTGGGCCCATCCCTTCTGGGACATCAAGCACGACGACGAGGTGCTGGCGGCGATCGAGCGCTACCGGGCGGCCGGACTCGACGGGGTGGAGGTCTTCTACACCGCGCACACGCGCGAGCAGACCCTGCTGCTGGCCGACCGCTGCGCGGAGCTCGGCCTGCTCAGCACCGGGTCAGCCGACTACCACGGGCCCGACCACCGCCTGTTCAGCACGTTTCGGGCCTTCGAGGAGTACGGCCGCGAGCCCAACCTGGGCCCGATCGCGCACGGAACGCTGGCCGCGCCCGCGCGCGGCGGCGACGGCCTGTGCATCTGGCTCACCGGCCTGTCTGGCTCGGGCAAGTCGACCATCGGGCGAATCGCCGCGGGCGAGCTGCGTGATCGCGGACGGCGCGTGGAGGTGCTGGACGGGGACGATGTGCGCCAGAACCTGTGCGCCGGCCTGGGCTTCTCGCGCGAGGACCGCGACATCAACGTGCGCCGGATCGCCTGGGTTTCCAACCTGCTCTCTCGCAACGGCGTGGTGACCTTCGTCGCTGCGGTGTCTCCGTTCCGCGCGGCGCGCGACCAGGCCCGCGCGATGATGGGCGAGCGTTTCGTCGAGGTGCACGTGCGCGCCTCGGTCGAGGAGTGCGAGCGCCGCGACGTGAAGGGCCTCTACGAGAAGGCGCGCGCCGGCACGATCGCCGGCTTCACCGGCGTGTCTGATCCCTACGAGGAGCCACTTTCGCCCGAGCTGCTGATCGACACGGAGCAGGAGACCCCGCAGGAGTCGGCGCAGAGGCTGGTCACGCTCGTTGAGGAGCGTCTTGTTTCGAGCGCTGCGTTATCGGGCGCGCTCAGCGCCTGAACAGCTCGTCCAGCGAGAGCTCGAAGCCGGGCAGCATTGGCGAATCGAGCGTGTCGCCGCGGACGTACTCGAGCGCCACGTCGAAGGGGTGCGCGCCCGGTTCGGATCGCCGGTAGGCGAGCACCGTGTCGGATAGATCGTCGACCAGCCAGAGCTCGGGAAGTCCGCCCTCCTCGTAGACGCGCTTCTTCGCACCCACGTCAAAGCGCCAGGTGGAGGGCGAGCGGATCTCGACGCAGAGGTCGGGCACGTGCTCGGGATAGGCGTTCAGGTCCTCCGGGATCTGCTCCTCGCGGAACCAGAGCACATCGGGGCCGTAGACG
>DASQFQ010000066.1:0-8838 GCA_035633075.1 Solirubrobacteraceae bacterium
GGCGGCGAAACCGTGCAGCAGCGCGCCTCCGCCGGCCAGCAGGAGCCCGCTCGAGAGGATGTCGGACGCCAGCTCGGGCGGCGTCTGGTCGAGCGTGTCGCGCACCGCGTCGATGATCGCCTGCACCGGCTCCGCGAGCGCGGCGCGAACGTCATTGGAGTCGAGCATCAGCGTCGTCGGGAGGCCGGACAGCAGCTCGCGACCGCGCACCTCGACCTCGAGCACCGGATCTAGCGGGAACGCGGAACCGACCGAGATCTTGATCTCCTCGGCGCTCGGCTGGCCGATCGCGAGATTGTGGTGGCGGCGGACGTAGGCCATGATCGCCTCGTCGAGGTCGTAGCCCGCAAGGCGAAGCGAGGTCTCCACGACGATCTCGCCCATCGAGATCACGGCTACCTCGCTCGTGCCGCCGCCGATGTCGACCACCATGTGCCCGGTCGGCTCGGCGATCGGCAGCCCGGCGCCGATGGCGGCGGCGATCGGCTCTTCGATCAGCGCCACCTGGCGCGCGCCGGCCGACAGGCAGGCCTCCTCGACGGCGCGGGTCTCGACGTCGGTGACGCCGGAGGGCACGCACATGACCACCCGCGGCCGCGCCCACCGGCTCGACTGCGCCTTGCGCAGGAAGTAGCGCAGCATCTGCTCGGTGACCTCGAAGTCCGCGATCACCCCGTGGCGCAGCGGCCGCGTGGCCGAGATCGTCGCCGGCGTGCGCCCGATCATCCGGTGCGCCTCGTCGCCGACCGCGTAGACCTCGCCACGGTCGGCGTCGACCGCGATCACCGACGGCTCGGAGACGACGATGCCGCGGCCGCGCTCGTAGACGAGCGTGTTGGCCGTACCGAGATCGACGGCGAGGTCGCGGTTGCCGAAGTGCGGTCGGGACAAGCCGTGCACGCTACCGTCAACGGCCATGGCCGAGCCGCACCGTACGCGTCCGAGCATGGCGCCCGGCTACGGGATCGCCGCGGGCGATGAGGGCCTGCTCGCGTGGTCATGGGTCAGCGAGCGGATGGAGCGCTCGCGCAATTACTGGATCTGCTCGGTGCGGGCCGACGGGCGGCCGCACGCGGTGCCCGTCTGGGGCGTGTGGTTCGCGGAGGCCTTGCACTTCGGCACCAACCCCGGCTCGGTCAAGGCGCGCAACCTCCTGCGCGACCCGCGCGTGACGGTTCACCTCGAGAGCGGGGACGAGTGCGTCGTACTGGAGGGTGGCGCCGAGACCCTGTCCGAGCCCGATCCAGAGTTCTTCGAGCGCATGGCCGACGCCTACGAGCGCAAGTACGGCGGCTTCCGGCCGCGGTACCCCACAGGTCCCGGCTGGTTCGCGCTCCGGCCCCGCGTCGCTTTGGCGTGGCTCGAGGCCAATTACCCCAACACGGCCACGCGCTGGCGCTTTGATCGCCGCTGAGGCGCGGCTACCCCGTGCTCGCCGCCCGCACGAAACGACCCGCGAGCAGCTCGAACCGCTCGATGAGCTCGGGCGGCTCGTGCACCTCGAATTCGACGCCGAGCATGCCGACGCGCATGGCGAGCCAGTCGAGCGAGTCGTCGCCGGTCCTGTATTCGCACGTCCGCTCATCGATCGCCTCGACGCTTCCCCACATGTACGGGGAGCGCTTGGCCACCTCCTCGGCGGGTGCCTGCAGGGTCACGCGCGCCTGGTAGCGGTACGGCGCGCCCGACAGGCTCGCTGCGACGTAGGCAGCGGCGTCGCCGTCCGGCAGGTCGCGGGGAGCGAACCGCGTGCCGGCCGGGGAGGGTCGTTCGAGCCTGTCGACGCGGAAGGTGCGCCAGTCCTGCCGGTCGCAGTCCCAGGCCACGAGATACCAGCGGCGGCCCAGGTTGACGAGGCTGAGCGGTTCGACGCAGCGGCGGCTCTCGGTTCCGTCGCGGCTGCGATAGGCGAAGCGCAGGCGTTCGCGATCCCGGCAGGCGCCCGCGATGGCGGTCAGCGCGGCGGGATCGACGGTCGGGCCGGTGGCGACGAGGGTCGCGGTCGCGGACTGCAGGGCGTTGACGCGGCGGCGCAGGTGGGGAGGCAGGACCTGCTCGAGCTTGACCAGGGCTCGGACCGAAGTCTCCTCGATCCCGGTCACGGAGGCGCGCGCGGCGGTGCGCAGGCCGACGGCGATGGCGACCGCCTCGTCGTCGTCGAGCAGCAGGGGCGGCATGGCGGTGCCGGCGTGCAGTCGGTAGCCTCCGGCCGGCCCGGTGAGGGCGTCGACCGGATAGCCGAGCTCGCGGAGCCGTTCGATGTCGCGGCGGATGGTCCGGCCCGACACCCCGAGGCGGTGGGCGAGTTCCCCACCGGGCCAGTCGCGGCGTGTCTGGAGCAGGGAGAGCAGCTTCAGCAGGCGACCTGAGGTCTCGGTCATCGCGTCGCCAATGATCTCCACAGTTGCGGCCAGTATCTGTCCTAAATTCTACGTAGGGTTTCTCAATATGCCATCGAGAACGAGTGAAGCAACCGCGGTCGAGGCGACCGCAGCGCGCGATGATGTGCGCACGAGCGAGCCGGCGATCAGCGTGACCGGCCTGGTGAAGTCGTTCGGCGCCGTGCGCGCCCTGGACGGCGTGGACTTCGAGGCGGCGACGGGCACCGTGCTCGGGCTGCTGGGCCCGAACGGTGCCGGCAAGACGACCGCGGTGCGGGTGCTCGCGACGCTGCTCAAGCCCGACGCGGGCACGATCCGCGTCACCGGGCTCGACGTCGTCCGCGACGCTGCCGAGCTGCGCAAGCGGATCGGCCTTGCCGGGCAGTACGCCGCCGTCGACGAGAACCTCACAGGTCTCGAGAACCTCGTGATGGTGGGACGGCTCTACGGTGAGCCCCGACCGGCGGCGAAGACCCGGGGCCAGGAGCTGCTCGAGAACTTCGACCTCGTCGAGGCCGCCAACCGTCCGGTGAAGACCTACTCGGGCGGCATGCGGCGGCGGCTCGATCTCGCGGCGGCGCTGGTCGCGAACCCGCCGGTGCTCTTCCTCGACGAGCCGACGTCGGGCCTTGACCCGCGCAGCCGCCTGGACCTGTGGGTGACGATCGAGCGGCTTGTGGTCGAGGGCACGACCGTGCTGCTGACGACCCAGTACCTCGACGAGGCGGATCGCCTGGCCGACTCGATCGCCGTGATCGACCATGGCCGGGTCATCGCCGAAGGGACGCCCGACGCGCTCAAGGACCGCGTGGGGGGCGAGCGGCTCGAGGTCCGCCTCGCCGACCCGGCCGCGGCGCCCACCGCCGTGGAGGCGCTCGCGCCGATGTCCGACGAGCCGCCGACCGCGGAGGAGGACAGCGTGAAGTTCGCCGTCCGCCGGCGCAGCGGGACGATCGTGGAGGCCGTGCGCCGCCTCGACGAGGCGGGCGTCGGTGTCGACGACCTCGTGCTGCGGCGGCCCACGCTCGACGACGTGTTCCTGACGCTCACCGGCCATGTGGCCGAGGCGACCGACGACGAGGAGGAGAAGGCCGCATGAGGCTCGTGACCGACACGGTGATCATCGCCGAACGCAACCTCGTGCGGCTGACGCGCGCGCCCGACCTGCTGCTCGCCTTCACGGTGCAGCCGGTCATGTTCGTGCTGCTCTTCGTCTACGTCTTCGGCGGCGCGATCCAGACGCCGGGCTACGACTACGCGGACTTCCTCCTCCCGGGGATCATCGTCCAGAACATCGCCTTCGGTGGGTTCGTGACGGCGCTGGGGCTCAACGAGGATCTCCACAAGGGGCTGATCGACCGCTTCCGCTCGCTGCCGATGACGCGCCCGGCCGTCCTCGCCGGGCGCACCCTGGCCGACGTCGTCACCAACCTGCTGTCGGTCATGGTGCTGATCGTCACGGGTCTCATCATCGGCTTCTCGTTCCAGGCGAGCGCGCTGGAGATCATCGGCGGCATCGGCCTGCTGCTGCTCTTCGGCTACGCGTTCTCGTGGGTCTTCGCGCTGCTCGGGCTGCTCGTCTCCTCCCCCGAGTCGGCGAACTCCCTGGGCTTCATCGCCGTGTTCCCTCTGACCTTCGTCTCCTCGGCGTTCGTGCCCGTGGAGTCGATGCCGGCGGCGCTGCGGTGGTTCGCGGAGATCAACCCGTTCACGGTGACGGTCGACGCCATGCGGGCGCTGTGGGTCGGGGCGCCGGCCGGCGACAGCGTCTGGGGCGCGGTCATGTGGTCGATCGCGATCATCGCGATCTTCGCGCCGCTGGCCGTGGCGCGCTACCGGCGGGCCGCGGGAGGCTGACCTGAGCCGACCTCTCCGGCCACCCGAGCGCGCCCGCCGAGCAGGAGGCGGCGCGCGCGCTCCTCGTCGAATGCGGCCGGCTCGGTCGTCTCCATGAAGTCGCGCAGCACCGCGACGAAGCGCATCGGGTCGTCGTTGAACGGGAAGTGGCCGGCCTCCTCGAAGATCTCGAGCCGGCTGTGGGGCATCGCCTCGTGCGCCTCGACGCCGTGCGTGTACGGGATCATCGGGTCGCGATCGCCCCAGACGAGCAGCGTCGGCATCTCCTCGGCGAGGTAGAGGCGGTCCTTCGCGCTCACACGCTGGCCGGACGGGTCGATGATGGAGCGCGCGGTGTGCAGGAACGCCCGGCGCGCGTCATCGTCGCCGAGCGAGGCGAACCCCTCGGCCATGCCCTGCAGGGTGGGGCTGGGCTTCCAGCCCAATCGGCCGAGCAGGCCGGCGAGCGCGCCGGCCGCGTCGCGCAGGCCCGGGCGGCACATCAGCGGGAGCACGTAATCGGCGCCCGGGAGCGTCGCGGCGCGCAGGAGCATGCTGACCTCGCGCCCGAGCCCGCCGCTGGAGACGAGCGCGAGGCGCTCCACGCGCTCGGGGAACTGGTAGGCGAGCTGCATGGCGATGCCGCCGCCGAGCGAGTGCCCGACGACCGTCGCCCGTGGGTGCCCGAGCGCGAGCAGCAGGTCGCGGATCCCGCTGGCGTGGGAGCCGAGGGAGTAGTCGCCCCGCGGCTTGGCCGAGAGGCCGTGGCCGAGCAGGTCGGGCGCGATGACCGTGTAGTGCTCGGCCAGCGCGGGCAGCACGGAGCGCCAGGTCTGCGAGCTCGAGGTGATCCCGTGGATCAGCACGAGCGCCGGCCCGTCCCCGTCGCACAGGTAGGTGACCGGCTGGCCGTGGAGCTCGATCTCGTGGTGGGGGAGGGCGGCGCTCGTCACGAGCTGGGCAGGAGAGAGGTGGGCGCCGGGCGCGCATCCTCGGGCAGGCAGACCGGGGCAGCCAGCAGCGAGCGGCCGCTGTGCAGGCGGATCATTGCCCTCCAGTCACCGAGGACCAGGATGGGCTGCGAGGTGCGGTAGACGCCGGGGCGGACGGGCTTGAGGCTATCGACCACCCGCCCGCCGCCCTGCCAGGCCGTGCTGGTGAGACCAGCGCGTCTCCCTTACGCGGCGGCGCGGCGGCCGTTGGCGCGGCGGATGTGCACGAGGTCGCCCGCGGCGTGCTCCAGGGCGGCCCACTCGGCGCGGCTCAGCTGGGCGGCCAGACCGCTGCCGTCGCGCAGCCGCAGCTCGAGCCGGACCTCGAAGCCCAGCCGCGCGACGCGCGTGACGACGGCCTCGCGCGTAGCGTCGAGGGGCGCGCGCAGGACCTCGATGTCGTGCGGCCGCACGAGCTGGTCGCCGAGCCGGGTGACCGGCCCCACGAAGTTCATGACGAAGTCGGTGGCGGGCCGGTCGTAGATCTCCTCGGGGGAGCCCGCCTGCTCTACGCGGCCCTCGTTGACGACCACGATCTGCTCGGCGACGTCCATCGCCTCCTGCTGGTCGTGGGTGACGAAGACGGTCGTGACGCCGACGTCGTCATGCAGGCGGCGCAGCCAGTCGCGCAGCTCCTCGCGTACGCGCGCGTCCAGGGCGCCGAACGGCTCGTCGAGCAGCAGCACGCGCGGCTCGACGGCGAGCGCGCGGGCCAGCGCCATGCGCTGGCGCTGGCCGCCCGAGAGCTGGTCCGGATGGCGCGGGGCGAGGTGGGAGAGCCCGACGAGGTCGAGCAGCTCGGTGACGCGGCGGCGCACCTCGTCCTTGGGCCGCCGGCGGATGACGAGGCCGAAGGCGATGTTCTCGGCGACCGTCATGTGCTTGAACGCCGCGTAGTGCTGGAAGACGAACCCGACGCCGCGGCTGCGCGCCGGGGTCTGCGTCGCGTCGGTGCCGTCGATCAGCACCTGACCCGCGTCGGGCGCTTCGAGCCCCGCGATCACGCGCAGCAGCGTCGACTTCCCGCTGCCCGAGGGCCCCAGCAGCGCGGTCAGCGAGCCCTCCGGGACCACCATGGAGACGTCGTCGAGGGCCACGAACTCGCCGTAGCGCTTGCCGATCGCGCGCGCCTCGATCATCACGCCTCGCTTCGCCGATTGACGAGCGTCATCACCAGCAGCACGCCGACGGCGAGCAGCGCCAGCACCACGGCCGCCGCGTAGGCGCCGGCCACGTCGAAGGACTGGAAGCGCTCCTCCACGTGGAGGGTGAGCGTCTCCGTGCGGCCGGCGATCTTGCCCGAGACGATCGACACGGCGCCGAACTCGCCGAGCGCCCGCGCGGTCGTGAGGATGACCCCGTAGGCGAGCCCCCAGCGGACGGTCGGCAGCGTGATGCGCCAGAAGGTCTGCCAGCCGGTGGCCCCGAGCGTGTTCGCCGCCTGCTCCTGCTCGATGCCCGCCTCGCGCAGCACGGGCACCACCTCGCGGACGACGAAGGGCAGCGACACGAAGATCGTGGCGAGCACGATCCCCGGGAGAGAGAAGATGACCTGCACGCCCAGGCTCGCGAGGCCGGCGCCGAGCCAGCCGTCCTGGCCCCACACGAGGATCAGGGCGAGTCCGACGACGACCGGGGAGACCGCGAACGGAAGGTCGACCACCGCGTCGAGCAGCCGCCGACCCGGGAAGCGCTTGCGCACCAGCAGCCAGGCGGTCAGCAGGCCGAACACCGTGTTGGCCGGCACCACGATCGCGACCACGACCAGCGTGAGCCAGAAGGCGTGCAGCGCGGGCGGCGTCGTGACCGCCTCCCAGGCCGGAACCAGGCCGTCGCCAAAGGCGCGCGCGAAGACCATGGCGACCGGGACCACGAGCAGCAGTCCGAGGTAGCCGAGCGCGGTGACGCGCAGCGCGAGGCGGGCGCTCACCGCGGCTGCCCCCGGCCCGCGAGCGCGGCGATGCCGAGCAGCGACACGAACGACAGCGCGAGCAGCAGCACCGACACCGCCGCCGCGCCCGTGGTGTTGCCGCTCTCGATCTGCGCGAAGACGAACACGGATGCGACCTCGGTCTTGTAGGGCAGGTTGCCGCTGATCAGCACCAGCGAGCCGAACTCGCCGATCGCCCGCCCGAACGCGAGCCCGACGCCGGCGAGGATCGCGGGGCGCAACGCGGGCAGCACGATCCGGCGGAAGATCGTCGGCGGGGCGGCCCCCAGCGAGGCTGCGGCCTCCTCGACCTCCCGGTCGAGCGAGAGCAGCACGGGCTGGACCGCCCGCACGACAAACGGCAGCGTCACGAACAGCAGCGCGAGGCCGACCGCGGCCTGGGTGTAGGCGACGTTGATCCCCACCGGGCCCTGGGGCCCGTAGAGAGCGAGCAGGGTCAGCCCGGCGACGATCGTCGGCAGCGCGAAGGGCAGGTCGATCAGCGCGTTGACCAGTCGCTGGCCGCGGAAGCGATCGCGCACGAGGACCCACGCGATCAGGGTGCCCATGACGGCGTCGATCGCCGCCACCACGGCCGAGGCGACGAGCGTGAGCCGCAGCGCCGCCACCGCCTGGGGGTTGGTGACGCTCGCCCACAGCCCCGCGAGCCCGCCGTCGAGCGAGGCGGCCACGACGGCGGCGAGCGGCAGCAGGACGATCAGGGTCAGCCACGCGCCGGTCAAACCGCCGGCCACGATCGATCCCGCGCCGGGCAAGCGGGGGAGGGCAAGCCGCGCGGGGCGGGCGGTGAGGGCCTCACTTGGCAGTGGAGACCCCCAAGTCGCGCTCGATGGCCGCCACGCCGCCCTTGTCGGGGTCGAAGAACCGCTTCATCACCGTGTCCCAGCCGCCGAGCTCCCCGATCCGGAAGAGCGACGGCGGCGCCGGGAACCGCTTGGCGTCGACGAGTTCCTCGCGCACCGGCCGGTAGCCCTTGGCGGCGAAGATCTTCTGCGCCTCGGGCGAGCGGGCCCAGTCCACGAAGGCCCTGGCCTGGCGCGGAGCCTTCGCCCGCCGGCTGACCGCGATCGGGTTCTCGATCAGGATCGTGGCCTCCGGGACGATGTAGTCGAGCTCGACGCCCTTCTCGCGGGCGGTGATCGCCTCGTTCTCGTACGCGAGCAGCACGTCGCCCTTGCCGCCTGCGAAGGTCTGCAGCGACTCGCGCGCCGACTTGTCCTGCACCGGCGTGTGCGCAAGCACCTGCTTGAGGAAGCCGAGCGATTGCGCCTCGCTGCGGCCCGCCTTGCGCTGGGCCCCGTAGGCGGCCATCAGGTTCCAGCGCGCGCCGCCCGAGGTGAACGGGTTCGGCGTGAGCACCTCGACCCCCGGCTTGACGAGGTCATCCCAGCTGCGGATCCCCTTGGGGTTGCCCTTGCGCACCGCGAACACGACGACGGAGTGGGTCACGAACCCACCGAACTCCCCCTTGGCCCAGCCCGCGTCGACGATCCCGGGCTCGACGAGCTTGTCCATGTCGGGCGCGAGCGAGAGGGCGATGACGTCGGCTGGCAGCCCGGCCGTCACGGCGCGCGACTGGTCGCCCGAGGCCCCGTAGGACTGATCGACGCTCACGCCCTTGCCCGCGGCGGTGCGCTGAAAGGCGGGGATCAGCTCCTCGTAGGCCTCCTTGGGGGTC
>DASQFQ010000067.1:0-10267 GCA_035633075.1 Solirubrobacteraceae bacterium
CGCGCCAGCGCGACGGAGACCACCCTGTCCTTGAAGGAGTGCGTCGGGTTGGCGGTCTCGTTCTTGACCCACAGCTCGCGCAGACCGAGCCGCTCGGCGAGGCGGTCGGCGCGCACCAGCGGCGTCCAGCCCGTGGGCAGCGAAGGGCGCCGCGGGCCGGCGAGCGGCAGGAAGTCCGCGTAGCGCCACAGCGTGTGCGGCCCGGCCTGGATGCGGCGCTTGAGCTCGGCGGCGTCGGACTCCGGCGGGAGGTAGGACACCTCCAACGGGCCGAAGCAGCGCTCACAGACGTAGCGCGCCTCGAGCGGGTAGGTGGTCGAGCACTCCTTGCACTTCAGGGCATCTGCCGGCATGTGGAAAAAAACCTCCGCCCGAAGAGCTGCGGCGGAGGCACCGGAAGAGCGCCCTGACCGCATCTCCCAGGCCATTCGTCTTGGAGCCTGATGGAATTGCCACCGTTTTTCGCCGTCGCCGGCGAAATGGTTGGCGGGGTTTCACTGGGCCAGTCCCTCCACCCCTCTGGATGCGCACTGCTATGTACCGCGGCATCCTACCGTAGAATCTGGCGGGTGACGACCGCGACCGACGACCCCTTCAGTCCGCGCCATGCCGAACCTCCCCAAGTCCCGGCTCGGTCGCCGCATCACGCGCTCGCGCTCCCAGCCGGCGCCCGCGCCGCCTGAGCGCCAGGACCCGCGCGTCGAGATCGTCGAGGCGCCGGGGCTGCGCTGGATCAACATCGAGCGCCCGCGCGCCGTCGACCAGGCGTGGCTCGAGGAGCGCTACGAGTTCCACCCGCTCGACTACGAGGACGTCTTTTCGCGCAACCAGCGCCCCAAGGTCGACGAGTACGACGACTACATATTCATCGTCCTGCACTTCCCGCGCTACGACAAGGCCGTGTCCCGCCTCAACGCCGCCGAGGTCGACATCTTCGTCGGCCCCGACTACCTGATCACGCTGCCCAACGAGCCGCTGCAGCCGATCTCCTACCTGTTCGACCGCTGCCGGGCGAGCGAGGAGCTGCGCGACCAGCTCTTATCCAAGGGCGCGGGCTATCTGCTCTACAAGATCGTCGACGACTGCGTCGACGCCTCCTTCCCGATGCTGCGCAAGATGGGCAACAAGCTCGAGCGCATCGAGGAGGACATCTTCGAGGGCGGCGTGCGCTCCTCGGAGATCGTGCGCGACATCTCCAACGTCAAGCAGGAGATCATCAACTTCCGCAAGGTGGTCAGGCCGCAGCGGGCGGCCTTCCGTGACCTGGAGCGCACCAAGACGCGCTACATCGCCGAGGACCTCGACATCTACTTCGACGACATCGTCGACGCCTCCGAGCGCATCTGGGACATGCTCGAGAACTACAAGGAGGTCGTCGAAGGGCTCGAGGACACCAACGAGTCGGCGATCTCGCACCGCGTCAACGAGGTCCTGCGCGTGCTCACCGCGATCACCGTGATCATCCTCCCGCTCACGCTGATCGCCTCGATCTGGGGCATGAACGTGCGCGTCCCCGGCGAGGAGTCCCTCACGGCGTTCTGGATCATCATCGTCTCGATGGTGCTGGTCCTCGCGGGCATGCTCGCCTACTTCCGCAAGCGCGGGTTTCTGTAGTGGCTGAGGCCGCGGGGGCGCTGGAGCGGCTGGGTGAGGTGGCCGCGCTGGAGCGCACTCCGCGGTCCAAACGCATGCTGGTCATCGTCAACCCGTACGCGACGACGATGTCGGACCGCCTCAAGCATCTCGTCGTCTACGCGCTCCAGGGCCGCTACGACGTCCGCGCCGTCGACACGCAGCGCCGGGGCCATGCCATCGACCTGTGCCGCGAGGCCGCGAGCGAGGGCTACGACGTCGTCGTGGCCTTCGGCGGCGATGGGACGGTCAACGAGGCGGCCAACGGGCTCGCCGGCTCGGCGACGCCGCTGACCTGTCTGCCGGGCGGGGCGACCAACGTCTACTGCCGGATGTTGGGCATCCCGACCGACGTGGTGGACGCCACCGAGCACCTGCTGCGCCTCGCCGACGCCTGGCGGGTGCGGCGCGTCGACCTCGCGCGCGCCAACGGGCGCCGCTTCGCCTTCTCGGCGGGCGTGGGGCTCGACGCCAGCGTCGTCGAGCGCGTCGAGCGCCACCCTCACCTCAAGGCACGGCTGGGGGCCTACTACTTCACCCAGTCGGCCGTCGCCACGTTCCTCGAGCGCTACGTCGTCCGCCCGCCGCGCCTGGAGGTCGATGTCGACGGCGAGACGGTGCGCGGGGTCAGCGCCTTCATCCAGAACGGCCGGCCCTACACCTACTTCCAGAGCCGCCCCGTTCACCTCTCCGAGGGGTCCCAGCTGGACTCCGGCGACCTCTCCGGCGTCGTCCTGACCCGCGCGAGCCCGCTCGACGTCCCCACGATCACCTTCCGCGCGCTGTCCCGGCACGCCGCGATCGCCCGCCACCGCCGGGTGGTTCCATTCGCCGGCGTCGGCGAGGTGTGCGTGCGCTCGCTCGACGATCGTCCCGTACCGGTGCAGGTCGACGGCGATCACGTCGCCGATGAGGCGCAGGTGCGCTTCACCGTGGAGCCGGGCGCGCTGCGTGTGGTGAGCTGACGCTGCTGCGTGACCGGCGCAGCGAGCTGCTGCGGGCACCCCGCCCCGCACGCGTCGTGCGGGAGCGGCTGGACCTGTTGGCCGGCGAGCTCCGGCGGGTTGCATTCTTCGCTTCGGTTGGGAGAGGATCGACGTCGTGCGAATCAGGCGGTCGGTCTTCGCGGTGGCGAGCCTCTTCGTACTGGCGGGGTTCGCGCCGGGGGCCGCCGCTGTGGCCGCGGTCGGGGACCGGGCCGCCCGGCTGAAGCGGGAGCTCGGACAGGGCGTTCGTGTCGCAGAGCACCGGGAGACCGGCAAGGTGCGGTTCGTCGGCACGGAGCCTGGCAAGCCGATCTCGCGGCCGGCAGGGCTGAGCGCGTCGGCGCCGCCGAAAACCGTCGCGCGCACGTTCTTCGAGCGCTACGGCGACGCCTTCGGGATCCGCGACCAGGCGCACGAGCTACGCGCGACCGCAAGTCAGAGTGCAACGGCCGGGCGCTCGGCGGTCCGCTTCCAGCAGCTCCGCGAGGGCGTACCGATCCTTGGCGGCGAACTCGTCGTCAACCTGGACGCCGACCGCAACGTGCTCTCCGCGAGCGGCGAGTCGCTGCCGGCCGCCGGCGTGGCGACGTCGCCGCGGGTGGGGTCCGCAGCAGCCCGGGACGCCGCGATCGCGGCTGTCGCGAAGGAGCACGGGGTGGCGGCGTTCCGCCTCGACGCGGACATTCCCAGCCTGTGGATCTACGACGCGCGGATCCTGGGCGGACCGGGACCCGGGCGCCCGGTCCTGATCTGGCGGCTCGACGTCAAGGGCGAGGGCGGCCTGCCGATCGACGATCTGGTCCTCGTTGACGCCGCTCTCGGCTCGGTCGCACTGCGTGTCGAGCAGATCGAGAACGCGAAGAACCGCTCCGTCTGCGACGCCGCCAACGCCGCCACGCAGTACCCGTGCACCGCGCCGGTCGCCAGCGAGAGCAACCCTCCGGCCCCACCCGACCACACGGACGTCGGCTTCGCTTTCGACTACGCGGGCGATACCTACGACTTCTTCTTCGGTCTCGGGCGCGACAGCCTCGACGGCCAGGGCCTGCAATTGAAGTCAACGGTCCGCTACTGCGACCCGGCGTCGCCGTGCCCCTACCAGAACGCGTTCTGGGACGGGCAGCAGATGGTCTACGGCGAAGGCTTCGCTGCGGCGGACGACGTGGTCGGGCACGAGCTGACGCACGGCGTCACCGACTTCAGCGCCCGCCTCTTCTACTACTACCAATCGGGTGCGATCAACGAGTCGCTGTCGGACGTCTTCGGCGAGTTCGTGGACCTGACGAACGGCGCCGGCAACGACAACGCTGCGGTGCGCTGGCAGCTCGGCGAGGACGTGCCCGGAGGCGGGGCGGTCCGCAACATGGCGGACCCCCCGGTGCCCTTCGGCGACCCCGATCGGATGACCAGCCCGAATTACACGTCCGACCCGAACGAACAGGACAGCGGCGGCGTCCACACCAACAGCGGCGTCAACAACAAGGCCGCGTTCCTGATGACAGACGGCGGAACCTTCAACGGCCGCACCGTCACGGGCCTCGGCATCCCCAAGGTCTCACGCATCTACTACGAGGTCCAGACCGGCATGCTGACGTCGGCGAGCAACTACGCCGACCTCAACAGCGCCCTGCAGCAGGCCTGCACCAACCTGGTCGGCACGGCGGGCATCACCTCGGCCGACTGCGGCGAGGTCACCGACGCGGTGGCGGCGGTCGAGATGAGCACCGTGCCGCCCGCGGCGCCCAATCCGGAGGCGCCGGTCTGCCCGAGCGGGCTCGTGCCGACCGACCTGTTCTCCGACGACCTCGAGAACCCCGGCAGCGGCAATTGGACCACGCAGCCCAGCTGGTTCTACCCCCAGAACCCGAACGGCGTCTTCGACGCAACGTACGCGACCAGCGGCACGAGGAACATCTGGGGCTACGACCGGCCGAGCACGGGCGACTTCTCGATCACCATGAATCCCAGCGTGGTGATCCCGGTGAGCAGCACCGCGTTCCTGCGCTTCAACCACGCGCACGGCTTCGAAGACGATTCCAACGGCGCATATGACGGCGGCATGCTCGAGATCAGCGTCAATGGCGACAGCTTTGTCGACATCGGCTCGCTGCTGACGGACGGCGGCTACAACGGGACGATCTCGACCGTCTCGAACAATCCGTTGGAAGGTCGCAGCGCGTTCGTCCGGGAGAGCAACGGCTACCAGTCCAGCCGCGCGGCACTGACCTCGCTGGCCGGCCAGAGCGTCCGCTTCCGCTTCCGCATCGGCACGGACAGCAGCGTCGACGACTACGGCTGGTTCATCGATGACGTGCGGATCTACACCTGCGCGCCGCCGCCCCCGCCGGACGCCGACGGCGACGGCGTCCCGGACGCGAGCGACGCGTGCCCCACGACTCCGGCCGCGACCGCCAACGGCTGCCCGGCGAGCACCGGCGGGGGCACCGGGGGCGGCACGGGCGGCTCCGGCGGTGGCAGCGCGGGCGGCGGCGGCATCCAGTCCGGCGACACACTGCAAAGCGCGCGCGTGAGGTCGTGCCGCCGCACAGGCCGCGGGCGCCGGGCGCGCGTGGTCTGCAGCCTGACCCGCGTCGGCGCGGTGAGCCGGGTGAGCATGAAGGTCACGCGCCGCGGCCGTACGGCCGCGAGCGGGTCGGCCCGTCCGAGCCCCCGCGGTACGGTGGCGATCCGCGCGCGGCGCACCCTGCGGCGCGGGATCTATCGCGTGACGCTCACCCTGCGCGACGCAAGCGGCGCGACGCGCAGGCTGAGCGCACGGCTGCGCGTGCGCTAGCCCCCGCTGGGCGTGATGCGGTACGCATCGAAGACGGCGTCGATCGAGCGCAGGCGGTTGATCGCGCTCTTGAGCGCCTGCGTGTCCCCCACCTCGACGACGAAGCGGTTCTTGACCATCGGGTGCGAGACGATGCAGCGCGCCTCGATGATGTTGATCCCCGCCTCGGCGAAGGTGCGCGACAGGTCCTCGAGCAGGCGGTGACGGTCCCAGGCGTCGATCTGCAGCTCCACCTTGAAGGACGTCTCGTTGTCGCCGTCCCATGCGACCGGGACGAAGCGCTCGGGGTCGCGGCGCAGGGCGACCACGTTGGGGCAGTCCTCGCGATGGATCGTGATGCCGCGGCCGAGCGAGACATAGCCGAGGATCGGATCGCCCGAGACCGGGCGGCAGCACTTCGCGAGGCGCAGCGGGACGTCGTCGACGCCCTCGACGCGGATGCCGTACTTCGAGGAGGAGGACTCGGGCCGGCGGTGAGCCGCGCTGCCGCGCTGGTCGAGCAGGGTCTCGGCGGCGGAGGGCTCCTCGACGCCCGCCTGGCCCTGCTTGAGGCGCTGCATGACCTTGTTGACGACGACCTTCGGCGAGATCTTGGCGCCGCCGAGCGCGATGTAGAAGTCGTCGGCCTTGCGGAAGCCCATCTCGCGGATGACGTCGGCCAGCAGGGGCGAGCCCGTGAGCTTCTGCGCCGGCAGGCCCGCCTTGTGGAGATGCTGCTGCAGCTGCTGGCGGCCCGTGTGCTCGGAATCCTCGCGCGACTCGGCCTTGAACCAGGCGCGGATCTTGTTGCGCGCGCGGGTCGTCTTGACCACCGCGAGCCAGTCGCGCGACGGGCCGCGCTCGCGCTTGGAGGTGAGCACCTCGACGATGTCACCGGACTGCAGCTCGTAGTGCAGCGGGACGATCTTGCCGTTGACCTTGGCGCCCACGCAGCGGTGACCCACGTCGGTGTGGACCTCGTAGGCGAAGTCCAGCGGCGTCGCGCCCGAGGTGAGCGACTTGACCTCGCCCTTGGGTGTGAAGACGTAGACCTCGTCCTCGAGGAGCTCCTCGCGCAGGGAGTCGGTGAACTCCCGCGGGTCGTCGACGTCCTGCTGCCAGTCGAGCAGGCCCTTGAGCCACTGCAGCTTCGCCTCGCTGGGGTCGACCAGGCCGACGCTGCCGCGCGCGCCCTCCTTGTAGCGCCAGTGCGCGGCGACGCCGTACTCCGCCGTCTCGTGCATGTCTCCGGTGCGGATCTGGATCTCCAGCGGCCGCCCCTCGGGCCCGATCACGGTGGTGTGGAGCGCCTGGTACATGTTGAACTTCGGCATCGCCACCATGTCCTTGAAGCGGCCGGGCAGCGGCTTCCAGAGCGAGTGGATGACGCCGACGGCGCCGTAGCAGTCCTTGACGGAGTCGACGATCACGCGCATGGCCGTGAGGTCGTAGATCTCGTTGAACTCGCGCGCCTTCTTGGTCATCTTCGAGTAGATCGAGTAGAAGTGCTTGGCGCGACCCGAGATCTCCGAGTGGATCCCGAGTGCCTCGAGCTCCTTGGCCAGGTAGCCGCCCGCCTTGGCCACGTAGCGCTCCCGCTCCTCGCGCTGCTGGTTGACCAGGCCCTTGATCTCGGTGTACTTGCGCGGGTGCAGCGTCGCGAAGGCGAGGTCCTCGAGCTCCCACTTGATGGCGTGGATGCCGAGCCGGTGCGCCAGCGGCGCGTAGATCTCGAGCGTCTCCTTGGCCTTCTCGATCTGCTTCTGCTTCGGCATCGCGTCCAGCGTGCGCATGTTGTGCAGCCGGTCGGCGAGCTTGATGAGGATGACCCGGATGTCCGTGGCCATCGCGACCATCATCTTGCGGTAGTTCTCGGCCTGCGCCTCGTCGCGCGACTGGAAGGTGATCCCGGTGAGCTTGGTCACCCCGTCGACCAGACCGGCGACCTCGTCGCCGAAGGCCTCCTGGACCTCCTGCAGCGAGGCCGTGGTGTCCTCGACCGTGTCGTGCAGCAGAGCGGCGCACAGCGTCTCGGTGTCGAGGCGCATGCCGGCGCAGATCTTCGCCACGCCGACGGGGTGGGTGATGAAGTCCTCCCCGGACACCCTGCGCTGGTCTGCGTGGTGCTCGCAGGAGAACACGAAGGCCTGCTCCACGCGGGCCCGGTCGACCTTCAGCGCGACCTCCTCGACGTGCTCCTCCACGATGGCGAACAGGTCGCCGAGGAGCTCGCGCTCGAGTTCGGTGACGTCTCCCGCGGCGTCGGCGAGCTGCTCGCGCGGCTCGTGCGCGCGGTCCACCGGACGGTGCGGGGCGATGCTGACCCCGTGCCCGTTCCGCTCCGCCGGGGCGTCGCTCAGGCCACTGCTCGTCTTGGGGTCGTCAGGTATGTCAGTCCGTCCTGGAGCCGTCGGTGGTAGGCCCGGAAGGCCGCCGACCGATCGAGCGCGCTGGGCTCGATCGGCTCGGCCACCGTGAGAGCCGGCCCCTCGCGATCGAGGGCCACGAGGCCGAGCTCGGCGAGGACCCGCACCAGCCGCCCCGCGAGGGCCGCGGACCGCGGCTGGGCACCGTCTCCGGCGAGCATCGCCTCGCAAGCCTCCCCCGACGCGCCGCCGGCCTCGCGAAGGGCGCGGTAGACGGCGACGAGCGGGGCGCGCAGGGCGTAGTCCCATTCATGTATTCGTCTGGCAAAGCCTAGCTCAGCCTCGCCCCAGGCCAGGTGGGCCCAGCCCCTGCCCGGCAAATGTTCGAGCAGTTCGTGCAGATGGGCGTGGGCGGGTGGATCGAGGGCGACGACGTGCGGGAAGGGCTCTGCCATACCGGCCTGGTCCTCGATCGCAGCCCAGGAGGTGAGGGTGAAGCCTCCGAGGCGCTCGCGCATCGAGCGGGCTCGGTGCCTCGCGTGGGCGGTCAGGACGAGGACTGGCTCCCCGGTCGCGACGAGGTCGCCGAGTAGTCCGGCGATGCCATTCGTGCTGTCTCTCAACGCCCGGGGTGTCGGCCGGGGGGCGCGGGGCTCGGTGGGCGGTGGCCATTGGTCGAGGTTGCGGTCGAGCTCGGCGAGCAGGCCGGCATGCCAGTCGGGCTCGCCGATCACGTCGATCGGCCGTCGTGTCGGCGGCCTCGCGTGCCGGAGCACCAGCCTCGGCTCGACGCTGCCGTTGTAGCGGTTGGCCTCGAGGCGGACCGCGGCGTCGACGGGCTCTCCCGGCTCCGCGGGAAGGCGGCTGCCCGCTCCGAAGGCGACGCAGCGCGAGCGGGCGCCGCCGGCGGCGAGGGAGAAGGCGACATGGCGGCCCTCCCCCATCGGCCGCGGGTCGTCGAGCACGGCGGCGGGGACGAGCAGCGAGACGGGCGGGTTGCCCTGGCCGAAGGGGGCGAGGCGCTCGAGCTCCTCGGCGAGGTCGAGGCGCAGCACGTCGCCGGAAGCGACCGCGTCGATGCGCTCGGAGGGCACGAGGTCCTGCGGGCGCAGGACCTCGGCGGCGTGGCGCACGAATGCCTCGCGGAAGGCGTCCACGCGGCCGCGCGCGATCGTGAGGCCGGCCGCGGCGCGGTGACCGCCGTACCGCAGCAGCTCGTCGGCGCCCGCCTGTAGGCCGGCGAGGAGGTCGAAACCGCGGATCGAGCGCCCGGAGCCCGTGCCCTCGTCGCCCTCGAGCGCGATCAGCACCGCGGGGCGGTGGTGGCGCTCGGCGATCCGGGAGGCGACGATGCCGATGACGCCGGGGTGCCAGCCGTCCGCGGCGAGAACGTGGGCGGCGGCGCCGGGCGGCTGCCCGGTGAGCAGCTTCTCGGCCTCGAAGCGGATGCGGGTCTCGACGTCGCGGCGCTCAGCGTTGACGGCGTCGAGCTCGGCGGCCACCGCACGGGCGCGCTCGGGGTCGTCGGTGAGCAGGAGCTCGAGGCCGGCGTCGGCGCGGTAGAGGCGGCCGGCGGCGTTGAGGCGGGGCGCGAGCCGGAAGCCGATCGCCGTCTCGTCGATACCGCTGGGGTCCACGCGAGCGACCTCCATGAGCGCCCGCAGCCCCGGCTTGCGGGTCACCGACAGAGCGCGCAGCCCGACCCGCACGAGGCGGCGATTCTCGCCTGTGAGCGCCACGACGTCGGCCACCGTGGCGAGCGCGACCAGATCGAGGTCGGAGTCGGCGAGGCCCGGGTCCTCACCCGCGGCGGCGAGCAGCGCCTGGGCGAGCTTGTGGGCGACCCCGGCGGCGCACAGGTCGGGGCACGCGTAGCCGCCCAGGGCCGGGTGCACGATCGGTGCGTCGGGCAGCGCGCCGTCGGCGCGCGGCGTGTGGTGGTCGGTCACGACGACGTCCATCCCCGCCGCCCGAGCGGCCGCGACCTCCTCGACCGCCGTGATGGCGCAGTCCACCGTGACCAGCAGGTCCGTGCCCCGGGCAGCGAGCCGCTCGACGGTCGCGGCGGCGAGGCCGTAGCCGTCGTCGACGCGGCTCGGCAGGTAGAAGTCCACGTCGGCCCCGAGCGTGCGCAGGGCGCGTACGAGCACGGCGGTGGAGCAGATCCCGTCGACGTCGTAGTCCCCGTGGACGGTGATCCGCGACCGCCGGCCGACATGGCCGAGGATCGCCCCGGCGGCCTCGCGCAGGCCGCCGAAGGACTCGAGCGGGTGGGTGTCCTCCGCGGCGAGGAACTGCTGCGCCGCCTCGGGCTCGCCCAGGCCCCGGCGGACGAGCACCTGGGCGAGGACGTGGGAGACGCCGAGCCGCGCGCTCAGCCGCTCGGCGGCGGCGAAGTCGTAGGGAGCGAGCTCGAAGCGGACGTCGGGATGGCGCACGAGGACGCACGCTACGGTCGCCACAGGACGGAACGGCCCTGCTGCGCTGATTCGTGACGGCTTCCTCGGCGC
>DASQFQ010000068.1:0-5082 GCA_035633075.1 Solirubrobacteraceae bacterium
GCGGGTCATGCGGGAGTGAGCTCCGCGGTCACGCTAACCGACGGCTGCGGGAGCATGCGTGGAGTTCTTCACATCTAGACTCGCCGGCCGATGGCTCCCCGCGTCGCTCTGGTCCACGACTTCCTGCTCGACCTGCGCGGCGCCGAGCGGGTGTTCTCGGCCATCTGCGACGGCTGGCCCCACGCCGACGTGTTCACGGCGGTGTACGACGAGGAGGGCACGGAGGGCCGCTTCGCCGACCGGAGCGTGCACACCTCCTTCCTGCAGCGCCTTCGCCCCACCGCGCGCACGTTCCGCTCGCTGCTGCCCCTCTATCCCCACGCGATCGAGTCCTTCGACCTGCGCGGCTACGACAGCGTCATCTCCTCCTCGAGCGCGTGGGCTCACGGCGTGCTCGTGGACCCCGGGGCCGTCCACGTCTGCTACTGCCACAACCCGTTCCGCTACGCGTGGAGCGAGCGTGAGGCGACTCTGGCGGCGCGCGGCCCGCTGGTGCGCCCCGTGCTGCGCATGCTGCTGACGCGCTGGCGCCAGTGGGACTGGATAGCCGCCCAGCGCGTGGACCGCTACGTGGCCAACTCGCAGGTCACCGCCGGCCGGATCCGGCGCTACCTCGGCCGCGGGGCGAGTGTCCTGCACCCGCCTGTGGAGGTCGACCGGTTCTCGCCCGGCCGCGTGGGGGAGTCCTACGTGGTGCTCGGCGAGCTGATGGCCCACAAGCGCGTCGGGGTGGCGATCGAGGCCTTCAACCGCCTGCGCCGGCCGCTGGTCGTCGTAGGTGACGGCCCTGAGTTGCGCCGCCTGCGCCGGCTCGCCGGCCCGACCGTTTCCTTCGCGGGCCGAGTCCCGGACGCCAGCGTGGCCGAGCTGCTGGCCGCGGCGCGCGCGCTCGTGGTCACCGCCACCGAGGAGTTCGGCATCGCCGCCGTCGAGGCGCTGGCGGCCGGGCGGCCCGTGATCGCGCTCGGCGAGGGCGGGGTGCTCGAGAGCGTGACCCCCGGCGTGACCGGCGCCTTCTACGAGCCCAACGACGCCGGCGCGCTCGCCGAGGCGGTCGCGGCCTTCGACCCGTACGCGGTCGACCCCGCGGACTGCGTGGCGGCCGCCGCGGGCTTCGCCGTCCCGCGCTTCCAGCGCGAGCTGGCGGCTGTCGTCGCTGCCGCTGTCGCCGGCGACCGGCCGCCGCGCCCGGACGAGCGGCCTGTCCTCGCGGCCGGCCTGCTTCAGGGGCGGCGCTCGAGCAAGAGGAACGAGCCGACGTGCCCGGCGCGCCGGTAGCGGCGCGCGAGCTCGTCGTCGAGGATCCGCACGCCGCTCGGGCGCCCGGCGGCGTTGGGCTCACGGGCGGCCGTGACGGGGTCGGTCCAGCGGACGACGAGCGCCGTGCGGCTGCGCTCGAGGTCGGCGACGATCTCGCGCTGTATCGGCGCCGAGGTCACCACTCCCGGCGCGGGAATGTCATAGCGGGTCGGGTTCGGACGGCCGGCGAGGAGGTACAGCAGCGGGTGCCCCGAGGTCACGAGGTCGCCGCGGCGCGTGGCCACGTAGACCGGCCGCCCGGCGGGCACGGCGCGCCTGATCCTGGCCACGACGCGCTCGAGCTCGCGCGCGCGGCGCGCCGGCACCCGCACGCCGTCGGCGGCGGGGAGCTGCAGCGCGACGGTGTCCTGGCGCAGGGCCAGCCAACGCCGGTCGAGCCCCTCGGCGATCGCGTAGGCCAGCGCGAGGGCGGCCAGTGCCACGGGTGCGAGGCGCCAGCCGCGACGGGGCGGGCGGCGGGCGGCGGGCACGGTTCCCGGCACCGCCTGGATGCGCGGCGCCTCGCCGAGCACCCAGGCCGCCAACACGGCGACCATCACCGCCAGCGGCGCCGTGTGGAACAGGTCGGCGCGCACCAGCAGGTAGGCGAGCGTCCCCAGCGAGAACACCCCCGTGGCCACGACCTGCGGGCCGAGGCGGTCCAGCAGCGCGGCCAGCGCGCCCACGAGGCCCACCACCATGACGAGGGGTAGGTAGAAGAGCAGCAGCGGCTCCGCGCTGTCGTCCAGGAAGCCTCTGGGCGAGCTGGTGTTGAGCGGGCCGTCATAGCTCAGCGGGAAGGCCAGCGCCTGGTAGTCGCGGAAGTCGGTGAGCGGATAGTCGACGAGCAGGTCCCAGGCCGGCCCGGCTCCGGCGGCGACCACGACCGGTGCGTAGAGGACCGCCGCCGCGGCAGCCGCGGCGGCCGCAAAGCGCGCGGCTCCCGCCGGTCGCGCGAGCAGGATCCCGGCGGCGGCGAAGGCCGCGAACTCGATCCGCCAGGCCGCGCACGCTCCGACCAGCGCCCCCGCGAGGGCGGGCCGCGTCTCGAAGGCCAGCAGCGCGCCGAGCGCGAGCGCCAGCGCGACCGGGAAGGGATGGGGCCCGCTGGGATACGCCATCGTGAGGATGGCGGCCACCCAGGCGGCGAGCGCCGCGCGGTCGCGGGCGCCCCGGCGGGCGAGCGCGAAGGCCAGCGCCGCCACCGTCGAGTCGGCCAGCACGCGCACCACCCGCCACGCCAGCAGCGTCGGCCCGAAGATCTCGTGGAGGCCCGCCAGCAGGTAGGGCTGGCCGGGCGGATAGAACCACCAGAAGTCGCGGTAGGGGACCTGGCCGCCCGCGATCCGCGCGGCGGCCTGGAGCATCAGGCCCTCGTCGTTGGGCTGGATGCCCTTCAGCGCGGTTCCGCCCGACACGAGCGCCCCCGCGACCAGCAGGAGGGCGGGGAACGGGCGGGACGACACGGCCGCTTACCCTATGCGCGATGCCCGTGGCCGCCGACCTCGACGCGCTGCGCGCCGAGGCGCTGGCCGCGGCGGAGCGCTACGCCCGCGCCGCCTTCGAGGCGGAGCCCGACTTCGTCCCGGGCGAGACGAACGTGTCCGTGGCGGGCAAGGTGATCGGCGCCCCCGAGCTGCGCGCGCTCGTCGACGCCGCGCTCGACGGGTGGCTGACCGAAGGGCGCTTCGCCGACCGCTTCCGGGCGCGCCTGAGCGAGGTCACGGGCCGCCCGCACGTCGCGCTGGTCGGCTCGGGCTCGCTCGCCAACCTGCTGGCGGTGGCGGCCGCGGGCTCGCACCTGCACGAGCGCCCGCTGCGCCCCGGCGACGAGGTGATCACGCCGGCGGTGGGCTTCCCGACGACTGTCGCACCGCTCTACCAGCAGGGGCTGCGCCCCGTCTACGTGGACGTCGAGCCCGGGACCTACAACCCCTCGCTCGAGGCCTTCGCCGAGGCGATCGGGCCGCGCACGCGCGGGATCCTCGCCGCCCACTGCCTCGGCAACCCCTTCGACGGGCCGGGCCTTCAGGCGCTGTGCGCCGAGCACGGCCTCGTGCTGATCGAGGACTGCTGCGACGCGCTGGGCTCGCGGATCGGCGGCCGGCTCGTGGGCGGCTTCGGGGACGCGGCGACCTACTCCTTCTATCCGGCTCACCACATGACGACGGGGGAGGGCGGCGCGGTCGGCACCGGCGACGCGACGTGGGCGCGGGCGCTGGGCTCCCTGCGCGAGTGGGGGCGCGACTGCTGGTGCCCGCCGGGCGTCGACGGCGTCTGCGGCCGCCGCTTCGAGGGCCGCTATGGCGCCCTGCCCGAGGGCTATGACCACAAGTACGTCTTCTCCCACGTCGGCTACAACCTCAAGGTCACCGATCTGCAGGCCGCCCTCGGCCTCGCCCAGGCCGACCGGCTGTCCGTCTTCGCGCAGCGCCGGCGGGCCAATTTCGAGCGGTTGCGGACCGCCGTGGCGCACCTCGAGGATCGCCTCGTCCTCCCGCGCTCGCTCCCCGGGGCGCAGCCGAGCTGGTTCGGCTTCCCGATCACGCTGCGCGAGGGCGGCGCTGCAGAGCGCCGGGCGCTGCAGCTGCACCTGCTCGAGCACCGGATCGACTCGCGGCTGCTGCTGGCGGGCAACATGACGCTGCAACCCGGCTTTCAGGGCCTCGAACACCGCACAGCGGGCGATCTGGCCGGCGCCAACCGCATCACGGAGGCCTCGCTGTGGGTCGGCTGCCACCAGCAGCTGAGCGCCCCGATGATCAATTGGGTCGCCGAGTGCGTAACTAATTGGAACGAGCGGCGTTGATGTAAGACCGTCGCGCGCGTCGGGTCCCCAACCACGCGCCAGACGGCCTCCGGTGCCGACCGGTCACCAGAAGGATGGTGACGGTCCGTTATAGCGGACGACGCCGATTCGTCGTGCCTGGTTGCGCCGGCAACTTCATTGGCGTATAATTCCTACTTGACGAGTCGGTTATGAACCCGAAAGGAAACATCACGAGCACGACCATTGACACCCCGCGCCCCCGTCTGGCAGCGGACCACGACGTCGACCCCACGCTCGACTCCCTGCAGCTGCTGCTGCGCGAGGCGGGCAGGTACGAGCTGCTCAAGCCCCACGAGGAGATCGAGCTGGCCAAGCGGATCGAGCGCGGCGACCTGGCCGCCAAGGACCGCATGATCAACTCCAACCTGCGCCTGGTGGTCTCCAACGCACGTCGCTATCAGGGCCAGGGCCTCTCCCTGGGCGACCTGATCCAGGAGGGCATGCTGGGCCTGATCCGCGCGGTCGAGAAGTTCGACTGGCGCAAGGGCTTCCGCTTCTCCACCTACGCGACGCTGTGGATCCGCCAGGCGATCCAGCGCGGGCTGGAGAACACCAGCCGCACGATCCGGCTGCCCGTCCACGTCGCGCAGCGCTCCCGCAAGGTCGGGCGCATAGAGCGCGAGCTCACCACGAAGCTCGGTCACGAGCCGACCGACGAGGAGATCGCCGCCGTGGCGGACCTCCCGCTGGCCGACGTGATCGAGATCCGCAAGGCCGACCGGGCGGTCGTGAGCCTCGACAAGCCGGTGGGCGAGGACGGCGACACGTCGCTGGGCGACCTCGTGTCGCTCGAGTCCCCGTCGGTGCACGAAGAGGTCCACGAGCAGATCGCCTCGGAGACCCTCCTCGAGGCCATTGCCAAGCTCCCCGAGCAGGAGCGCGACGTCATCGAGATGCGCTTCGGCGCCGGCGACCAGGAGCCCCAGACGCTCTCGCAGGCCGGCCGCATGCTG
>DASQFQ010000069.1:0-2026 GCA_035633075.1 Solirubrobacteraceae bacterium
ATCGTGGAAGCGCGGCGGCACGAAGGCGGGCAGGCGGTGGTGGACTCGGCCGTGGTCGCCCCCCGGCGGCTCCCACGAGCCCCGGTCGTACTGAGCGGGATGAGCGCGGTCGCGCGGGTTGGCGCCGAAGCCGAAATGCCAGGGTTCCCAGGCGTATCTGAGGATGAATCCGAAGCGCCGGTGGTTGGCCGCGAGCCACGGATAGGCGACTGAGGGGCCGAGGTCGAGCTCGGTGGCGTAGCGGTGGAGGCTCGTGCCCGGGGGCGCCACCCACTTCGGATTGGGGTTGGCGTTCCACAGGATCTGCTGTTCGGCGTCCGACCGAAAGCCGGAGCTGACCGACAGGTAGAGACCGGCCTCGCTGCGGGCGGCGGCGGCCATGCGGTCGAAGGCAGCGGCCACGTCGGGACGCATCGGCTTGCCCATCCGGTAGGCCAGCGGGCCCTCATAGCCGCCGCCGGAGCCGTGCGTGGGCATGCCGAAAGCCACGTTGAGGTCGGGGGCGATCTCCGCCGTGGCGCTCGCCTTTACCGAGACGCCCTCCCGCCGTCCCGGCTCCCCCAAAGACAAGCGGGCCTCGCCGCGCGTGCTGACCTCGATCCGCGTGGGGGCAAAGCCGCCAGCCGGGAAGTCAACCTCGACCCCGCTCGTCGCTACGCCGTTGCGGCGAGCGCCCCGCAGGGCCGCGGCCCGCGCCAGCGCCAGGTACTCGGCGTTGGACAGGTGGCGCGGGTTGGACAGGCCGTTCTCGAAGATCGCCGGCTCGAACAGCCGCTGGTAATGGCGGCTCATCACCTGCGCCCCCGAGACGGCCGCCAGGTCAGCCGCGCGCTGATGCTGACCGCGCGCACCCAGCGCCTGGCCAAAGCCGAACAGGATCAGCGTGCCGGCCAGAAGCGCCGCCAGCATCCCCAACAGCAGCAACGAAGCCTGACCGGATTCGCCAGTCGAAGCCATTCCCCGATTTCCGCGCGACCTCATCTACAGCGACGATCACGCCAGAAGCGCTACCGCTCAACACCCGCACGTGACAACTGGAGCCGGCAAACCGCGACAAAACGCCCCGGCGGGGACAACCCGGCATATCAGCCGTTGTCACCCAGTCAGAGCGGAACACGCCCGCAGCTCTGAGCGCCTGCGTCTTACAGTCGTACTCTGCTTCCGAGCCGAGTGGGCAGCGTTTCGCTGCTGCAGTCGCTGCTACGAAGCTGATTGCCCGTAGTCGCGCTTAAAGCGTTGGCTACGGGGGCAGATCGCGATGGCCCGCAGGGTGCGGTCGTCCTCGACGATGCCGACGAGGTGAAGCCGGCGGTGTATCTAGGCCGGGTCATTCCGCTGGGACCATGGGAGGACGGTAGGTACCTGCTGGCGGTCACCTTCACGACGGGCGTCAGCGCGGCCAGACGGTCGTCCCCGCTTTGATCCGCTGACCCCCTGAATCTGTCCGCCTCAGCGGGTGCGCCTGGGGCGCCGGTCGTCGGTTCGGGCGCGGCTGCGAGCCGAGTGCCTTGGCTCCGCACTTCGCCGCCCGCGCCGCAGTGAGCGTGCGCGTCGGCACGGGCGGAATAAACCGCGCGGGCCCGCGTCTATTCCGGTATGACGTCCTCCGCCTTCACCGAGCCCGCGGGCGTCGATCGATCCGTGCGCGACGTCCGCCCACGGCGACCAGGCCCTGGTGCGGGCCGCTGCTGATCGGCGCCTGGGAGCGCAAGGACACCCGGTGACACCGCCGATCGACACATCTTCTCCTGCCGGCGGTTCGAGGCCGACGTCGCGGCCGTGATCGCCGTCGAGCATTTCGGCGGCACGTCCACGGTGACCGTGGTCGAGCGATGAGCGCACGTGATCTCCCCCTTGACAGCGTGGCCTCGCAGGCCGTCGACGCCTCCGCCGGGCGGTCGCACTGTTCCTTGGCGGGGTCCTCGGATGGCTCGGAAGCCGCTTGCGCCGCGGTGCGGCTGGTGGGCGGCGACACCGAGGTGTCGTGCGTGCACGGCGGCCGGCGGCGCTATGTGAATCTCGACTA
>DASQFQ010000070.1:0-1914 GCA_035633075.1 Solirubrobacteraceae bacterium
GCTGGGTCCTCGAGGAGGCCTGCGCCCAGGCCGCGCACTGGACGGCCGCCCATCGCGGCGAGCAGGCATTCGTGATCGCGGTCAACCTCTCGCCCGTGCAGCTGACGCGCTCGGAGTTCACCGACGACATCAAGGCGGCGATCGAGCTGACCGGGGACCCGCCGGCCTGCCTCTGGCTGGAGGTCACCGAGAACGCGGTGCTGGAGCAGATGGCGTCGACGATCACGACGCTTGAGGCCATCAAGGCGCTGGGCGCCAAGATCGTGCTCGACGACTTCGGCACGGGCTACGCGTCGCTGCAGTCGCTGCGGCGCTTCCCGATCGACGGGGTGAAGATCGACAAGTCGTTCATCGCCGGCCTCGCCCGCAACCGCTCCGACCTTGCGATCGTCTCCGGAATCGCCGACATAGCGGCCGGGCTCGGCCTGCAGGTCGTGGCCGAGGGCGTGGAAACCGCTCAGCAGGTGCAGGTGCTGCGCGACCTGAACTGCCCGCTCGTCCAGGGCATGCACTTCTCCGGCCCCGTAGCGCCGGAGGAGGTTCCCGGGCTGCTCGCCCGCGGCGCGCTCTAGTGGAGCCCTTGCATCGATGGGCCGTGAAGGAATCGAACCTTCAACCTTGAGATTAAGAGTCTCCTGCTCTGCCAATTGAGCTAACGGCCCGAGCAGGCGATTTTAGTCAGTGGCGCCCGAGCTGAGTGCTTCCAGCGCCTCTTCGCGCGAGGAGTGGATCGGGAAGACCCGGTCCAGCCCGGTGATCTCGAAGATCTTCGTGATGTTCTCGTCGGTGCAGACGAGGGCGAGCGCGCCACCGGCCGGGCGCAGGCGCTTCACGCCGCCCACCAGCACGCCGAGCGTCGTGGAATCGATGAACGTCGCCTTGGAGAGGTCGACCACGATCTGCTTCTTGCCCGACTCGATCAGCTCCACCATGCGCTCCTTGAACTCCGGGGCGGTGTAGAGGTCGACCTCGCCGCCGAGCTCGATCACGTGGGTCGAGTCGTCTACGGCTTCGTCTTCGATGTGGAAGTTCATGGGTTCGTAGGGTACGTCAGCCGCCCGGCTGCTGTTGCTGCGGGGGCTGCTTGAGGGCCTCCGCCTGCTTCTTGACCAGCTTGCGCTGCGCCTTCGGCGCCAGCTCGACCGCCTTCGTGGCCGCCAGGTCGGCGGTCCGGGTGTCGCCCGCAAGCGCCGCGTACGACACCAGCCGCAGATACGACGCCACGTCGTTCGCGTCGTTCGCGATGATCGCCGCTGCCGCCTGCGCCTCCTTCGGCCGGTTGAGCGCCCCGACGTCGTAGACCTGGAGCGCGTAGCGGGCGCTGTCCGCGTTCGGGTCGCCGTCCACCGCCTCGGCGTAGCGCTGCCAGTAAGCGCCCGCCTTGCGCAGCTCGTCCTTGGCGTCGTCGGGGAAGCCGACGGTGCCGCTCTGCCGCTGACTCGTGGCCAGTGAGTAGTAGTCGCGGATCAGGTTCTGGAGCACGGCCTCGTTCTGCGGGCTCTTCGCGAGCCGTTCCTCCTGGCGCCCGACGCGGTCCTGGAGCACGCTGTCGCCGTTCCCCCCGCCGCCGCCGCCCTTGAAGGCGTCGACGAGGCCGCCCGACACGTCGCCCCCGATCCCGAACAGCACGAGGCCTCCGCCCATCAGGAGGGCGAGCATGAGGTAGGTCACCTGCACCGCCCTCCGGCGGCGCCCTCTCAGGTCGAACAGCATGAGGACGTAGGCTAGCTAGGGGCCCTCGGCGGGAGGCTCGTCGCTGTCCTCGAGCGCCGGGCGGCCGAAGCGCGCCGCCAGCATGATGCTCAGCTCGTAGAGCAGGTAGAGGGGGATCGCCTCGAGGATCAGGGTCACGGGGTCGAGCGTGGGCAGGAGCGAGGCCAGGATCACGATCGCCACGATCGCGTAGCGGCGGCT
>DASQFQ010000071.1:0-6437 GCA_035633075.1 Solirubrobacteraceae bacterium
CGCCGCCGTCGAGCTCGCGCTGCAGAGCCCGATGCCAGACGGCGAGACGGCCACCGACCGCCTGTTCGCCGACGAGCCGGCGCTGCTCGAGGACGGCAACGCGCCCTGGAGCGGCTTCTCCAACGAGCGAAGCGGTGACGAGGCCTCCGGCCGAGGCAGGGCGGCCTGATGCCCACCATGACCTACCTGCAGGCGATCTCCGACGCGATGCGGGAGGAGATGCGGGCGGACGAGCGCGTTTTTGTGATGGGCGAGGACATCGGCGTCTTCGGCGGCGCCTTCAAGGTCACCGATGGCTTCATCGACGAGTTCGGCCCGCTGCGGGTCATGGACACGCCGCTCGCCGAGTCCGGGATCATCGGCACCGCGATCGGGGCGGCCGTCGAGGGCCTGCGCCCGATCGCCGAGATGCAGTTCGCCGACTTCATCTCCTGCGGCTTCGACCAGCTCGTCAACGTCGCCGGGAAGATGTACTACCGCCAGGGCCTGTCGGTGAACATCACCGTGCGGCTGCCCTCCGGCGGCGGGTTCTCGGGCGGGCCCTTCCACTCCCAGAACCCGGAGGCCTGGTTCATGCACGCACCGGGCCTGAAGGTCGTCGCGCCCTCCACCGCGCAGGACGCCAAGGGCCTGCTGATCTCCGCCGTTCGCGACCCCAACCCCGTGGTGTTCATGGAGCACAAGCACCTCTACCGCCGCGTCAAGGGCGACGTGCCCGAGGGCATCCACGAGACGCCGTTCACCGCGCGGGTCGCGCGCGCCGGGGAGGACCTCACGGTGATCGCCTACGGCGCCATGGTGCACACCGCGCTCGAGGCGACCGCCGACCTCGATGGTGCGTCCGTCGAGGTCCTCGACCTGCGCTCGCTGGTCCCGCTCGACGACGAGGCGATCCTCGCGTCGGTGCGCAAAACCTCCAAGGTCGTCATCGTCGACGAAGCCAACATGACCTGCGCCGCCGGCGCCGAGGTGGCCGCGCTGATCGCCGAGCGCGCGTGGGAGGACCTCGACGGGCCTGTGGTCCGGGTCGCGACGCCCGACGTGCCGATCCCGTTCTCCCCGACCCTCGAGCAGGCCGTGCTGCCCCAGGTCGACGACGTCAAGGAGGCGTGCCGTGAGCTCCTCGCCTACTGACCTTCAGCTCGTTGACGTGACGATGCCCCAGATGGGGGTGTCGGTCGCGGAAGGCACCGTCGTGGAATGGTTCAAGCAGCCGGGCGACTGGGTGGAGGCGGACGAGATCATCGCCTCGATCTCGACCGACAAGATCGACACGGACGTCGAGTCGCCGGCGGGCGGCCGCGTGCAGGAGATCCTCGTCGAGGTCGGCGCGACGGTCGACGTCGGAACGGTGATGGCGCGCATCGCGACCGACGCGAACCCAGGTGAGGCGCACGCCGACGAGGCGGCTTCGACGGGCACGGACGAGGCGACCGCCGCGCTGCAGGCGCCCGGCGACGCCGGGGAGCTGCAGGGCGACGGTCACGAGGTCCACGAGGCATCGGCGCAGAGCGACGCCGCGGCCCCGGCGCCGCGCGGCGGCCCGCGGCGCTACTCCCCGGTGGTCATGCGCATCGCCGCCGAGCACGACCTCGACCTCGAGCGCATCGAGGGCACCGGGCGCGGCGGCCGCGTGCGCAAACAGGACGTCCTGGCGTTCCTGGAGAACGGTGGCGCGCGAGGCGTAGCCGGTGACGAGGGCCGGACGCCCGAGGCGGACCAGGCGCCGATGCACATCGAGAGCCCGTACCGGCCCGAGGCTCCGGCCGGCCCGCGCAAGCCGCGCGCGCCCCGCTTCGGGGCCGCCGCGCCCGCCGCGGCCGGTGACACCGACCTCGGCCCCGTCCAGAGCGGGCCGCTCTCGCGCATGCGCCAGTCCATCGGCCGCCACATGCACCAGTCGCTGCAGACCTCGGCGACCTGCACGACGGTGATCGAGGCCGACCTCACGCGGATCGCCAAGGCGCGCGAGCAGTCGCGCATGACCTACCTGCCCTACATGGCCCGCGCGACGATCGACGCGCTGCGCGAATTCCCCTTGCTCAACGCGACACTCGAGGGCGAGACCTTTACGCAGTACGAGGCCGTGCACCTGGGGATCGCGGTGTCCCTGGGCGGGGGCGGCCTGATCGTCCCCGTCATCCACAACGCCCAGGAGCTCAGCGTCGAGGGCCTGGCCGCGCGCATCCGCGAGCTGGCCGCGCGGGCACGCGACAACGAGCTCACGCCCGACGACGTGCGCGGCGGCACGTTCACGATCACCAACCCGGGGGGCTACGGCTCGATCCTGGCCACCCCGGTCATCAACCAGCCGCAGGTGGCGATCCTCGACACCGAGGCCGTCGTGAAGCGCCCAGTGGTGGTCACCGACGCGCTCGGCGACGACGCGATCGTCATCCGCTCCATGACCTACCTGTGCATGTCCTGGGACCACCGTGCGCTCGACGGCGCGCTCGCCGCCCAGTTCCTCGCGGCGCTGCGCACGCGCCTGGAGAACTGGGCTCCGGACGGCGGTACGGGGGCCTGAATGGATTCCCGAGAGCTGTGGGTATGCCACCTCGGGCAGGTCGAGTACCGCGAGGGCGTGGCCCTCCAGGAGCGCGTGCGTGAGCGCGTGCAGGCGGGCGAGCTGCCGGGGGCGCTGCTCGCGCTCGAGCACCTGCCGGTGTACACCCGCGGGCGCCGCTCGGAGCCGGGGGAGCTGCCGATGGGCGAGGCGTGGTACCGCTCCCAGGGCATCGACGTGGTGCAGACGGATCGCGGAGGCAAGCTCACCTACCACGGGCCGGGGCAGCTCGTCGGCTACCCGATCATGCCGATCGTCGACGTGGTCGCTTACCTGCGGACCATGGAGGAGGCGATCGTCGCCGCGCTCGCCGACGAGGGCATCGAGGCCGGGCCGCGCGAGGGGCTCACGGGCGTGTGGGTGCAGGACCGCAAGATCGCCTCGATCGGCGTGCACGTCTCGCGTGGGGTGACGACCCACGGCTTCGCGATCAACGTCGACAACGACCTGCAGCCGTTCGAGTGGGTGGTCCCGTGCGGGCTGGCGGGCGTGAGCATGACCTCCGTGTGCGCTGAGACCGGGCACGGAGAGCGCCTGCCGGGCTTCCGCCTGCGCATGGCCGACCGCTTCTGCGCGGCCTTCGGCCTGCGCGCGCGCGCCGTGGCTGTCGAGCGCCTGGGGCTCGCCGTACCGACGATCTTGCGTTAGCGACCCCGCAGGCTCTACGTCGGGAACCGCGGTCAGTCCGGCAGGGTGCGCCAGAAGGTGGAGCTGGGCTAGCTTCGCTGGCCCGGCCGCTAGTCTCCGAGGCCGTGAGCGAGGTCACGGAGCGCATCCACGTCACCCGCTCCCGTGCCAACCCGGGCGGGATGGACGTCCACAAGGTGCTTGGCACCGACGTCCAGCCGTACCGAGGCCGCAAGCCGCCGTGGTTCAAGGTCCCGCCCCCGGGCGGCCCGAAGTACCGTGAGCTGACCGAGCTGATCCGTAGCGAGGACCTGCACACGGTCTGCCAGGAGGCCGCGTGCCCCAACGTGGGCGAGTGCTGGGAGCGCGGCACCGCGACCTTCATGATCCTCGGCGACACCTACACGCGGCGCTGCGGCTTCTGCAACGTCAAGACCGGCAAGCCGACGTGGAACGATCCGCTCGAGCCACTTCGCGTTGCCCGGTCGGTGGCGAGGATGGGCCTGCGCCACGCGGTCATCACAAGCGTCGACCGCGACGACCTTCCCGACTACGGGGCCGGCGCCTTCGTCGGGGTGATCCGCTCGATCCGGATGCAGGCGCCGCAGTGCAAGGTCGAGGTGCTCACGCCCGACTTCCGGGGCGAGGAGATGCCGCTCGCCAAGGTGATCGCCGAGCGCCCCGACGTCTTCAACCACAACGTCGAGACCGTCCCCCGGCTGTATCCCGTAGCTCGCCGTGGCTCGCGGTGGCCGCGCTCCCTGCGCGTCCTGGCCAACGCCCGGGAGATGGGCGCCGGCGAGATCGTGACCAAGTCGGGCCTCATGGTCGGCCTCGGCGAGACCCGCGAGGAGATGGTCGACGCCTTCGGCGCGCTGCGCGAGCACGGAGTCCAGGTGCTGACCGTCGGGCAGTACCTGCGCCCGACCGAGCGCCACCTCCCGGTGGTGCGCTACTGGCATCCCGACGAGTTCAGGGCCCTCGAGGACGCCGCCTATGCCCTCGGCTTCGAGCACATCGCCGCTGGGCCGCTGGTGCGCTCGAGCTACCACGCCGATCAGCACGTGCCGCAGACGAAGCCGGGAACCGGCCCGCTCGCCGCGGCCTAGGTGTTCCCGCTCAAGGACAACATCCCGACCGACCGGTTCGCGGTCGTCACGGTCGCGATCATCGTGGCCAACGTCATCGCGTACTTCTTCTGGCAGAAGGGCGGGCTGTCGATCGGGGACCCGAGCGACCCGCACTACCTCGACAACCTCGTCCGCTACTCGACTGTCCCCTACGAGGTCACCCACCCGGGCCAGCAGTGCATCGTCGACTTCTCATCGGGCGTGGCTGAGTGCGGGAGCCGGATCGGCGACCGCTACGACCTCCCGCCCTCGTACGTCACGGTGTTCACCTCGATGTTCATGCACGGCGGGCTCCTCCACCTCGGCGGCAACATGCTGTTCCTGTGGATCTTCGGCAACAACGTCGAGGACTCGATGGGGCCGGTGAAGTTCCTCGCGTTCTACCTTCTCGGCGGGCTCGCGGCGACGGCGGCCCAGGTGGCGATCTCGCCGAACGCGGCGATCCCCAACATTGGCGCCTCGGGCGCGGTGGCCGGCGTCCTCGGGGCTTACCTCCTGCTGTTCCCTCGGGCCCGCGTGGTCACGGTCATCTTCATCGTCTTCTTCTTCACGATCCTCGAGCTGCCCGCGCTGCTGATACTCGGCTTCTGGTTCGTCCAGCAGGTGCTCTTCGGCTACTTCGACCTCACGACCCCGACCGGCGGGAGCGGCGGCGTCGCCTACTTCGCCCATATCGGCGGCTTCGCGTTCGGCCTGCTGGCCATCAAGCTCTTCGCCGACGATCGCAAGCGCCGGCGCCAGTCCGAGCCCGTGGTGTGGGGACGCTAGGGCGGTCGATGCGCACCGCGGTGCTCGGCGCGGCGCTGGCGTTCACGGCGCTGCTCGCCTTCCTGACGCTGTTCGTGCTGTTCGTGAGCGGCCCCGATGTGCTGGTGATCGTGTCGCTGCTCGTGCTGGCGCTGTTCGCGGTCGGCATCTTCGGTGTCCTGAGCCACCCTCCCGACGACCGCTGACGTGCCCTACCGGATCTTCCAGGGCGGACGGCGACGGACCCGGCGGCGCTGGCCGGTCGCGTTCGCCGTGGTCGGGCTGCTGGCGGTGGGGCTGGCCGCCGGGCTGGCGCTCGCGCCCGAGCGGGTTCGGCGGGCGCCCGGGGCGCCGGGGCCCCGGGACCCTGGGCCACTCCCGGGCTCGGCGCCCGCGCCGCTGGCCGGAGGCGGCACCGCCCCGTCGCCTCTGGCGGTGCGCCTCGAGGATCCGCGCGACGCCGTGCGCCTGCGCTTCAAGCACCCCCCGCGCTCCGCCTTGCTCTTCGACCTCGATACGGGCCGGGTCCTGTGGCGCCACGACCCCACCCGCGTGCTGCCGATCGCCTCGCTGACCAAGATGATGACCGCGCTGGTGGCCGCCGAGCGCGTGCCGCGGGGCGCCAAGGTGCGGATCACCCGCCAGGCCCTGAGCTACCGGGGGTCCGGCGTCGGGCTGTTCCGCCGCGGCCGCCGCGTCGGGGTCAACACGATGCTGCACGGGCTGCTGCTGCCGTCGGGCAACGACGCCGCGATCGCGCTGGCCCAGCGCGCGGCGGGCACCGTGCCACGGTTCGTGACGCTCATGAACGCCAGGGCGCAGGCGCTCGGCCTCAGCTGCACGCGGTTCTCCTCGCCCGACGGCTTCCGCAACCTCGGCAACCACTCGTGCACGCCGGACCTCGCGGCCCTCGCGCGCGCCCTGCTGCGCGAGCCGCGGCTGGCGCGCATCGTGCGCCGGCGCCAAGCGGTGCTGCCGTTCCCGATCAAGAGCGGGCGGGTCTACCTCTACAACAACAACCCGCTGCTGCGCCAGGGCTATCGAGGGGTGACGGGCGTCAAGACCGGCTACACCGTCTCCGCGGGGCGCTGCCTGGTGGCGACGGCGCGGCGCGGGACCATCCGCCTCGGCGTCGTGCTGCTGCACTCGCCCGACCCCGGGACGCAGGCGCGCAAGCTGCTGGACCGGGGCTTCCGCGCTGCACGCCCCGGCCCAGCGCGGTAGACCGGACGCCGGTGGGGTATCCCGGACCGGTGGAGACGGCGTCCCCGACCCCCTCCGTGTACCGGCGCCGCCGCCTGACCGCGCTCGGCGTCCTGCTCCTCGCCGTGACCGCGGCTGTGGCCCTGCTGGCCGGATGGCGCGGG
>DASQFQ010000072.1:0-7603 GCA_035633075.1 Solirubrobacteraceae bacterium
GTGTCGTCGGGGGGGAGGATGGATGTCCGAGGTGTTCGCCAGTCCGAGATCCGGCTGGACACCAACCTCACCGACTACCTGATCCTCGCCATCTACTTCGTCGCGGTCCTGGGCAACGCGATCCCGCTGCTGATGAACGAGTACCTGCCGAACGGCATGCTCGGCGTCGCGGTGGCCGGCCTGGTGGCGGCCTTCATGGCGGGCGTGGCGGCCAATGTGTCGGCGTTCAACACCGTCGTCACCTACGACCTCTGGGAGCCCTACGTCAAAGCCCGGCTCATAGGAGGCGCGCGGCGGGGCCCGGGCCGACCTCGAGCGCGCCCGCGGGGGGCTCGGCGCCCGGGGAGAGGAGCGCGAGCACGTGCCCGCCGAACCCCCCGCCGACCATCCGTGCGCCGGCGGCGCCCGCCGCCTTCAGGCGCCCCACGGTCGCCTCGACCTCGCGGACCGAGGCCTCGTAGTCGTCGCGCAGGCTCGCGTGCGAGCGGTCGAGCAGGCGCCCCACGGCTTCGACGTCGCCACGCTGGAGTGCGCGCACCATCTCCTCGACGCGGCGGTTCTCCGAGCTGACGTGGCGCACGCGGCGCCACAACGGCGCCGGCAGGTCCGGGTCCTCGGGCGCGTCGCGCAGCGTCTCGATCTCCAGCAGCTCACAGGCCCGGGCGCACTCCGCGCGCCGCTCGTTGTAGCCGCCGCTCGCGTGCTCGTGCGAGGCGCCGGAGTCCAGGGTCACGAGCCGCCAGTCTCCGAGCTCCAGCGGGACCGGGTCGACGTCGCCGGAGGCGAAGTCGATCCGCAGCGCGTGGCCCTTGCGGCCGAGGAGGGAGGCGAGCTGGTCGAGCAGACCCGTCTGCGCCCCGACCCACTCGTTCTCCACGCGCGAGCACAGGCGGGCGAGCGCGTGGCGGTCGGGCTCGGGCTCCCCCGCCGCGGCCAGCAGCGCGAGGCAGAGCGCGGCCTCGAGCGCCGCCGAGGAGGACAGGCCCGATCCGGCGGGCAGGTCGCTGTCGATCGTCAGCTCGACGGGTCTCGGCGAGTGTCCCGCCGCCTGTAGCTCGGCGACCGTGCCGCGCACGAACGCGCGCCAGCCCTCGGCCCGCCCGGGACGGGCGAGCGGGAAGGCGTCGCGCTCGCCCACATCGAGCGCGTGCGCGACGACCTCGTCGCCGGCGGCCGGCGTGGCGGTGACCGTGACTCCGCGCTCGATCGCGAACGGCAGCGCGAGGCCGCCGTTGTAATCAGTGTGCTCCCCGATGAGGTTGACGCGGCCGGGGCCACGGGCGGCCACCGAGGCGGCGGCGGGAGGCTGGCCCGGCGTGGACGACACGTTCACTCGTTTGGACAGCGCCGGCGCGCGACCGCGATCGCGTCGGCACTCGAGTCCATGAGGACGAAGCGGCGCCCGAGTCGCACCGCCACCGCGCCGAGCGTGCCCGAGCCGGCGAAGGGATCGAGGCAAGCGTCGCCGGGCCGGGTCGAGGCCTGGACGAAGCGCCGGATCAGCCCCTCGGGCTTCTGCGTCGGGTAGCCGGTCTTCTCGCGGCCCGTGGGGGAGACGATCGTGTGCCACATGACGTCGGTGGCGCGCTTGCCGCGAGCGGCCTTCTCGGCGGTCACCAGGCCGGGCGCCATGTAGGGCTCGCGGTCGACGGCCTCGCCGTCGAAGAAGTACTCGCGCGGGTCGCGCACGTAGACGAGGATCGTGTCGTGCTTGGGCGGCCAGCGGCGGCGCGGCTTCCCGCCGTAGTCATACGCCCAGATCAGCTCGTTGAGAAAGCACTCGCGGCCGAAGATCTCGTCGAGCAGCAGCTTGCAGTAGTGCGCCTCGCGCCAGTCGATGTGGAAGTAGAGCGTTCCCGTCGGGTGCAGCAGCCTGCGCGCCTCCCGCAGCCGCGGCTGCAGGAAGCCGAGGTAGTCGTCGAAGGCGTCGCGGTAGCTGGACTCCTGCAACAGCCGGGTCGCGTAGCGTCGGCCCCCGAAACCGGTCCGGTCGCCGTCCGTGCTCGGCACGGTGGCCAGCGTCCGGCGCGTCTGGTCGCGTCCGGTGTTGAACGGGGGGTCCATGTAGACGAGCTGGAAGCTCTCGCCGGGCTCCTCCCGCATCAGGGCGAGGTTGTCGCCGTGGAGGATGCGCTGCACGCCGAGCAGCCTAATAGCGTCATCGGACCGTGATCGCGCGCGTCGAGCCACTCACCACCACCCGCCGGCTGACGGGGCCGTTCGACTACCTGCTGCCCGACGCGCCGGTGCAGGTGGGCTCGCTGGTGCGCGTGCCCTTCGGCCGCCAGGTGCTCGACGGCGTCGTTGTGGGCCTGGCCGAGGCGAGCGAGTTGCCGCCGGAGCGGCTGATCGCCCCGCGCGTCGTACGCGAGGACTCCGTCCCAGCCGACCTCGTCGCGCTCGCGCTCTGGATGGCGGCCGAGTATGCCTCGACGCCCGCTCGCGCCCTCTCGCTCGTGCTGCCGCCGCCGGGTCGGCCGCGCACAAGGTTGTGGGCCCGGCGGACTCCGGCGGCGCTGGATGGCCAGCGGCTCTCCGAGCGCCAGCGAGCGCTGCTGGCGCGGCTCCCGGGCCCCGCGGGGGAGGATCTGGCCGCGTTGCGGCGGCTCGAGCGGCGAGCGCTGGTCGAGCTGACCGCGCAGGCACGGCGCCGCTCGCCCTTCACCCGCGCGGTGGCCGACCGCGAGGTCGAGCTCACGGCCGAGCAGCAGGCGGCGCTCGCGGCCGTCGAGTCCGGCGGCGCCTTCCTGCTCCACGGCGTGACGGGCTCCGGCAAGACGGAGGTCTACCTGCGCGCGGCGGCCGCGGCGCTGGAGCGCGGGGAGGGCGTGATCGTGCTCGTGCCCGAGATCGCGCTGACGCCGCAGACGGTCTCGCGGTTCCAGGCGCGCTTCGGCGACACCGTGGCCCTGCTGCACTCGGCGCTGGGGGAGGGGGAGCGCTACGACGAGTGGCGGCGCCTGCGCACGGGCGAGGCGCGCATCGCCGTCGGCCCGCGCTCCGCGGTCTTCGCGCCGGTCGCCGACCTCGGCCTGGTCGTCATCGACGAGGAGCATGACGCCTCCTACAAGCACGAGGGCGACCCCCGCTACGACGCCCGCCGGGTGGCCGCCGAGCGCGCGCGCCGCGCCGGTGCGCGCCTGGTCGCCGGCTCGGCCACCCCGCGGCCCGAGACCTGGCGGGCGCTGCGCCGGCTGCGGCTGACCGAGCGCGTCGACGCCCGGCGCCTGCCCCCCGTGCGCATCCTCGACATGCGGGGCGCGCGGCATCCGCTGCACCCCGAGACCCGCTCCGCGCTCGCCGCGGCGCGCAAGACGATCGTGTTGCTCAACCGGCGCGGTTGGTCGAACTTCCTCACCTGCCGCTCCTGCGGCAAGGCGTGGGAATGCCCGCAGTGCGACGTGGCGCTCGTCCTCCACCGTGCGCAGGACGTCCTCGCCTGCCACCACTGCGGACACCGCGAGCCGGTCCCGCAGCGCTGCGACAGCTGCGGATCGCTGTCGGTGGCCCGCCACGGGGCGGGGACCGAGCGCCTCGAGCACGAGCTGGGCGGCGCCCTCGACGTCCCCGTCTTCCGGCTGGACACCGACACCGCCCAGACCAAGGACGCTGTCCCCGAGCTTCTGGCGCGCTTCGACGCGGCGCCCGCCGGGCTGCTGCTGGGGACCCAGATGGTGGCCAAGGGCCATGACTTCCCCGACGTCACCCTCGGGGTGGTACTCGACGCCGATTCGACGTTGCGCTTCCCCGACTTCCGCGCCGAGGAGCGGACCTTCGCGCTGATCGCCCAGCTCGCCGGGCGCGCCGGCCGGGGGTCGCGGGGGGGCCACGTGCTCGTGCAGACGACCTCTCCCGGAGCCCTGGCGATCGAGGCCGCCGCCCGCCACGACACGGATGGCTTCGTGACCGGCGAGCTCGTCCGCCGGGAGGCGCTGCGCTACCCGCCCTTCGCCGACCTGATCCGCGTGGTCTGCCTGGCCGAGCGGGCGGCGCCCGCACGGGCCGCCGCCCAGGTCGTGGCCGACGCCGCCGGTGTGGAGGGATCGGAGGTGCTCGGCCCCGCCCCCCTCTTCCGCCTGCGCGGCCGCGAGCGCTTTCAGGTGGTCGTCAAGGCGACCCGGCGAGTGGCGGCGATCGCGGCCGTGAGGGACGCGGTCGAGCGCGCCGCACGCGACCGCGCTCACCGCCAGGTGGCCTTTTCCGTCGACGTCGATCCGCAGTGACGGCGGCGCGAGCGGCCCGGACCGGTCTCTCACACTGGCAGGGCGGGCGAAACGAGCAGTAGGCTGCGCGCTCGAATGGCCGGACACGACGATCCGATTCCGCTCCAGGAGGTCACCGAGGACCACGAGGAGACCCGGGATCCCCTCGATCCCGAGACGCGCGCGCGCCGCGAGGCGGCGCTACGCCTCGTGCGCAAGTTCGGCGACCCCGCGCTCAAGACGCGCGCCCTGCCGGTGGACCGCTTCGACGACCCGCTGCGCGACGAGGTCGAGCGCATGGGCCAGCTGATGCACGACTCGTTGGGCATCGGCCTCGCCGCCACCCAGCTCGGGGTCATGCACCGCGTGCTCGTCTACCGGGTCGAGCCCGACGCGCCGGTAGCGGCGCTCGTGAACCCCGTGCTGGAGTGGGCGGGGAAGGACACCGAGCCGCTCGAGGAGGGGTGCCTCTCGCTGCCGCGGGTGCTCGTGGAGGTCGAGCGGCCGATCCACATCCGCGTGCGCGCCCGCGACGAGCACGGAGACGAGGTCCTCGTGGAGGCGACGGGCCTGGAGGCGCGCGTCATCCAGCACGAGATCGACCACCTCGACGGCGTGCTCATCCTCGACCGCACGTCCAGAGAACAGCGCAAGCAGGCCATGCGGATCCTGAGGGAGGCGGCGGCCGACTCGTCTCCGCTCGGCCTCAGCGCCTAGCGCCCCGATGCGGACGGTCTACCTCGGCACCTCCGACTTCGCCGCCGCGATCCTCGACCGCCTCGCGGCGGGGCCGCATCGCCCGGCGCTCGTCGTCACCCGGCCCGACCGGCGGCAAGGTCGCGGACAGGTCCTCGCGCCCCCGCCGGTCGCCGAGCGCGCCCGTGCGCTGGGGCTCGACGTCATCCAGCCCGAGCACCTGCACGATCCCGAGACGCTCGAGCGGATCGCGGCAACGCGACCCGAGGTCCTCTGCGTCTGCGCCTTCGGCGTGCTGGTCAAGGAGCCGTTGCTCACGAGCTACGAGCTGCTCAACGTCCACCCGTCGCTGCTTCCGCGCTGGCGCGGGGCGGCGCCGGTCGAGCGGGCGATCATGGCGGGCGACGCCGAGACGGGCGTCTCGATCATGCGCCTGACCGAGGGGCTGGACGCGGGCCCGGTATGCCTCCGGGAGCGGGAGGCGATCAGCCCCGAGGACGACTACGGGAGCCTGTCGCGGCGGCTGGCGGCGCTGGGCGGAGAGCTGCTGGTGCGGGCGCTCGACGAGCGGCCGCCGTTCGCCGAGCAGGACGAGGCCGGCGTGACCTACGCACACAAGATCGAGCCGCGCGACCGCACGCTCGACGCCACCCGCCCGCCTGAGGAGGTCGAGCGCGTCGTGCGCGCGCTGCGCCCGCACATCGGCGCGCGGCTGCCGCTGCCCGACGGCACGTTCCTCGGGGTGCTCGCGGCGCGCGTCGACGGTGACACCCTGGCGCCGGCCGGCGGGCGGGTGCGGACCGAGGGCGAGCGCCTGCTGCTCGACTGCAACGGCGGAGCGCTCGAGCTGCTGGAGATCCAGCCGCCGGGGGGGCGGCCGATGCGCGCCGCCGACTGGCTGCGGGGGCGGCCCGACCCCGGGTTGACCGACTACTGGCTCGACCCCCGGCTGCCGGACCGCAGCGTCGAGGAGCTCGTCGAGCTCGCCGTGCGCGAGTGGGACTCCTCAATGGAGTGGCCCGCCAACCTCTCGGCGCTGGCGTGGCGAGGCACGCCCGAGGTCCTCGAGGCAGCGCGCGCGCTCGCCAATCGTTCCGACCCGCGCGCGCGCTCGGCCGCCGCCTACGTCCTCGGCCAGCTCGGGGTGCCCGCGCGCACGCTGCCCGATCAGAGCGCGGCGGCCCTGGAGGAGCTCGCGGCGCGGGAGGACGACCCGGGCGTGCTCGCGACGATCGCCGGCGCCTTCGGCAACCTCGGGGACCCGTATGGCCTGGAGACCTTGCTCCGATTGCGTCGCCACCCCGACGCGCGGGTCCGGGACGGTGCGGCGGGGGCGCTCGCCGGCCGCGACGACGAGCGCGTCGAAGACGCGCTGATCGAGCTGTCGGCGGACCGCGATCCCGGCATCCGCGACTGAGCGACCTTCGCCCTGGGGACGCTGTCACCGCGCAACACGCCTCGAGCGGGCACACGCGCGTTGCGCGCAGGACTAGGGCTGCGGCGGGGGCGCGGGGGCTGCGGCCGGGACGGCGGGGCGAGCGAAGGCGGCGGGCTCGAGATCGGGGGTGAGAGCGAGCGGCTCGCCGTGGGCGTGGCCATGGGCAGGTTCGTCGTCCGACGTCTCGAAGGCGGGCGTTCCGGCGTCCTGCTCGGGCTCGCCGTCAAGAGCGGGCGGGGGCACCGGCGCCTGGGGCGTCGCGAGGTCGGGTGCGGGCGGGGGCGCCGGCGCCTGCGGCGTCTCGGGCTCGGGAGCGGGCGCGGGAACGGGAGCGGGATTGGCGGGGACGTCGGCGGGCGGTGCCGGAGGGGTCCCGGCCCCGCTGCCGCCGTCGTCGACCTCCAGATCAGGATCGGGCTCGATGGCGACCGGCGTGGGCGCGGGCGTGACGGGCTCGGTGGGGATGTCCTCGTGGGAACCCGCGTCGGTGCCCGCCTCCTGCTCGGCGAGGTTGGGCGCGCCGTCGCCGTCGGCGTCGTCAAACGCGTCGGTCACGCCGTCGGTGTTGGAGTCGGCGGTGGTCGGGTCGGATCCGATGTGGTTCTCGGTGCTGTTGTGCAGGCCGTCGCCGTCGGCGTCCTCGTCGCCGTCGGAGACCCCATTGCCGTTGGAGTCGGCGCCGGTCGGCAATGTGCGCAACCGCAGCTCGGTGAGGTTGTCGAGGCCGTCGTGGTCGCTGTCGATTCCGGCGTCGCCGGCGCTCTGCGGGTTCAGCCCGTACTGGATCTCCCAGAGGTCGGGAAGGCCGTCGCCATCGGTGTCTCTGGCGACGTTGGCGGCGAAGTCCAGGGGCTCGGGCAGGCGGGTGGCGGGGGCGCCGTCGCTCGCGCCGAGCGGTTCGCTCTGTGGCGGGGCGCCGCGTGGCGCGATGGCGGCGCCGGGCCCGGAGGCATCCAGGCGCTGGGTGACGATCGTGCCGCGCGCGGCGAGCGGAGCGCTGCGCCGTGCGGCGAGCCGGAGATCGGGTCCACGCCCGGCGGACTCCGGAACGGCGGCGAGCGGGGACGGTGCGGGTGGGCTCAGTCGCACGGTCTGGTCGCGCTCGTGTGAGGGCGAGCCGACGTGGCCGTTCCTGCCGACCACCGGGGCCATCAGGGCGCCGAGGACGAGCACGGTGGCGATCAGGCCCGCGGACACCATCCCGGCGAACTGGAGGTCGCCGACGCGCGGCCCGATCCGTGTCGTCTTGCCCGAATCGCGCTTCACC
>DASQFQ010000073.1:0-5571 GCA_035633075.1 Solirubrobacteraceae bacterium
AGGCCAGGCAGCTCCTGGTCTACTTCCTGCGTGAGACGCTCGGCCTGACGGGCACCCATGTCGGCTGCGACACGTCCAACTGCGGCGCCTGCACGGTCCATCTGAACGGCGACGCGGTCAAGAGCTGCACCGTGCTCGCCGCCCAGGCCGACGGCGGCGAGGTCACCACGATCGAGGGCATGGCCTCCAACGGGACGCTGCACCCGCTGCAGGAGGCCTTCTGGGCCCACCACGGGCTGCAGTGCGGGTACTGCACCCCGGGGATGATCATGGCGTCGGCCGAGCTGCTGGCGCGCAACCCCGACCCGTCCGAGCACGACGTGCGCGAGGCGCTGGCCGGCAACCTCTGCCGCTGCACGGGCTACCACAACATCGTCAAGGCCGTCCTCGCCGCCGCGAAGGACGCCAAGCCGGGCTCGATCGACGAGCCGCCGCCAACCGCGGAGGGCCGTGAGAACGGCCAGGCCGTGGCACAGGAGGGACTGGGAGCATGAGCACCGTCGAATCCGACACGCGCGCCACCGGGGGGAAGTTCGTCGGCCGCGCCATGCGCCGCAAGGAGGACCCGCGCCTGATCACCGGCCGCGCCTCCTACGTCGAGGACATCGTCGTCTCCGGAATGGTCCACGCCGCGTTCGTGCGCTCCGAGGAGGCACACGCCCGGATCCTCTACATCGACACCTCCGCGGTGCTGGCGCGCCCCGGGGTGCTCGCGGTCTTCACCGGCGAGGACGTCGACCTCGAGTCGGGGCTTCCGATGGCCTGGGTCCCGCCTGGGGTGGAGGTCAACGCTCCCGAGCACTGGCCGCTCGCCAAGTCGGAGGTGATGCACGTCGGCGACCCCGTGGCGGTGGTGATCGCCGACACGCGCGATATCGCCATCGACGCGACCGAGGACGTCATCGTCGAGTACGACCCGCTGCCCGCCGTCACCGACCCCGAGGAGGCGCTGAAGGAGGGCTCGCCGCTCGTCCACGAATCCTTCGGCACCAACAAGGTCCACGAGTGGTCGCTGGGCGGGGGAGACCTCGACGCCGGGTTCGCCGAGGCCGAGGTGGTCATCGAGCGCCGGGTCGTCAACCACCGCACCGCGGGGGCGCCGATCGAGCCGCGCGGGGTGCTCGCCGACTACCGGGCGGGCGCGCTGACGATCTGGAGCGCGACCCAGGTGCCGCACTTCCTGCGCCTCTTCCTTGCCCTCCTGCTCGGGGTGGGCGAGGAGCGCATCCGGGCGATCGCCCCGGAGGTCGGCGGCGGCTTCGGCGCCAAGCTGCAGATCTACGCGGAAGAGGTCCTCGTGGCCTGGCTGTCGCGCAAGCTCGGGCGGCCGGTCAAGTGGACCGAGACGCGCTCGGAGAACATGGCGGTCGCCCACCACGGGCGCGACCAGGTCGCCTACGTGCGGCTGGGGGCCAAGCGCGACGGCACCATCACCGCCTTCCATACGCGGATCGTCGCCGACTTCGGCGCGTACCTGCAGCTGATGACGCCAGTCATCCCCTCGCTGGGCGCATTCGTGATGGCGGGCGTCTACAAGACCCCGGCGGTGCAGACCGACGTCGTCGGCGTCTTCACCAACAAGTTCGCCACCGACGCGATCCGCGGGGCGGGACGGCCCGAGGCGACGCACATGATCGAGGTGGCGGTCGAGCAGCTCGCCGCCGAGCTGGGCATGGACCCGCTGGAGGTGCGCCGCAAGAACTTCGTCCCGAAGGAGGCGTTCCCGTACGAAACGCCGGTCGGGGTGATCTACGACTCCGGCGACTACGCCGGCGCGCTGGACAAGCTCATGGAGCACGTCGACGTCGCGGCGGTCCGCCGCGAGGCGCAGGAGCTGCGCGCCAAGGGCATCCACCGCGGGATCGGGTTCTCCACCTACACCGAGATCTGCGGCCTCGCCCCCTCGCGGGTCACGGGGCCGAGCGGCTTCGGCCTGCAGACGGGCCTGTGGGAGTCCGCGCTGGTGCGGGTTCACATCACCGGGTCGGTCACCGTGTTCACCGGGACCTCGCCGCACGGCCAGGGCCACGAGACGGGGTTCGCCCAGATCGTCGCCGACCGCCTCGGCTGCGACCCCGCTCAGGTGGAGGTGATCCACGGCGACACCGGCACGGGGCCCCAGGGTCTCGGCACCTACGGCTCGCGCACGCTGGCCGTGGGCGGGGAGTCGGTGGCCAAGGCGACGGCCAAGGTGGTCGACAAGATCCGCAAGATCGTCGCGCACCAGCTCGAGGCCGCGCCGGAGGACATCGAGCTCGCCGACGGGAAGTTCAGCGTCAGGGGCTCCCCGGACAAGGGCATGACCCTCGCCGAGGCCTCGGGCGCCGCCTACATCCCAGAGAACCTCCCCGAGGGCATGGAGCCGGGCCTCGAGGAGACGTCCTTCTACGACCCCGAGAACTTCGTGTTCCCGTTCGGGGCGCACGCGTGCGTCGTGGACGTCGACGCGGAGACCGGCAAGATCGACATCGTCCGCTACTTCGCAGTCGACGACTGCGGGCCGGCCATCAACCCGCTGCTGATCGACGGTCAGGTGCACGGCGGCGTCGTCCACGGGATCGGGCAGGCACTCTTCGAGCGCGTGCACTACGACGCGGAGGGGCAGCTCGTGACCGGCACGTTCGCCGACTACGCGCTCCCGAGCGCCGCCGACGTGCCGAACATCGAGACCGACCGCACCGAGACGCCCTCCCCGGTGAACTCGCTCGGGGTCAAGGGGGTGGGCGAGGCGGGCACCATCGCCGCCTCGGCGGCGGTCACCAACGCGGTGATCGACGCGCTGCGGCCGCTCGGCGTGAGCTACATCAACATGCCGCTCTCCCCGATGCGCGTCTGGGAAGCGATCCACGAGTCCAACGGAGGTGCGTCGTGATCCCGGCGGAGTTCGACTACGTCGCGCCGGAGTCAATCGAGGAGGCGCTGGCCGCGCTGCGCGAGGGCGGCGTGGACGCCAAGGTCCTGGCCGGCGGGCATTCCCTGCTCCCGCTGATGAAGCTGCGCCTCGCAGCGCCCACCCTGCTCGTGGACCTGCGCCGGGTCCCCGGGCTGAGCGACATCTCACACGAGAACGGGACCACGCACCTCGGTGCCATGACCACGCACCACCGGGTCGCCACCGCGGGCCTCGGGGTCGCCTCGGCGGCCGCGGCCACGATCGCCGACCAGCAGGTCCGCAACCGCGGGACGATCGGCGGCACCCTGGCCCACGGCGACCCGGCCTCCGACATGCCGGCGATCCTGCTGGCGCTGGAGGGGTCGGTGACAATCGTGGGCACCCAGGGGTCGCGCGAGGTCGCGGCCTCGGAGCTGTTCCAGGACTACCTGACGACCGCGGTGGCCGACGGGGAGATCCTCACCGAGGTGCGGCTTCCGGCCCTGGACGGCTACGGCCACGGCTACCAGAAGTTCAACCGCCGCCAGGAGGACTGGGCGATGGTGGCCGTGTCGGCGACGGTGAAGAAGGCGAGCGACGGCTCCTGCGAGGACGTCCGGGTCGGGCTCACGCACTTGGCCTCGGTGCCGTTGCGCGCGACGGCCGTGGAGGAAGCCCTGCGCGGCCAGGGCCTCGACGCCCAGGGCATCGCGCGGGCGGCCGAGCAGGCCGCGGAGGGCACGAGCCCCCCGGCCGACCTCAACGCCTCGGCGGACTACAAGCGCCACCTCGCGCGCGTGCTGTGCCGGAGGGCGCTTGAGGAGGCGGCCGAGGCGTAGCCGGTGACGAGCCAGAAGGGCGAGGCAGGGTACGCCAGCCCGGACGACGTGACCCGGGCGCTGGCCGGCGAGGGCTATCTCGCCGACCGCGCTCTGGCCACCGCCGTCTACCTCGCCGCCACGCTAGAGCAGCCGCTCCTGCTGGAGGGCGAGGCGGGGGTCGGCAAGACCGAGGTGGCGCGCGCGCTTGCCGCGGCGTCGGGCGCGCGGCTGATCCGCCTGCAGTGCCACGAGGGCATCGACCTCCACCACGCGGTCTATGACTGGGACTACGCCCGCCAGCTGCTCGCGATTCGCGCCGCCGAGGCCGGAGGCGAGCCGTCAGGCGAGACAGGCAAGACCCAGGAGCTCTTCGGCCGCGAGTTCCTGCTGCGCCGGCCGCTGCTCGAGGCGCTCGAGCACGACGGCCCCGCGGTGCTGCTGATCGACGAGGTCGACCGCTCCGACGACGAGTTCGAGGCCTTCCTGCTCGAGTTCCTGTCGGACTTCGCGATCACGATCCCCGAGCTGGGCACGGTGCAGGCGCGGGCGCGCCCCCTGGTGGTGCTGACCTCCAACCGCACGCGCGAGCTTCACGACGCGCTCAAGCGGCGCTGCCTCTACCACTGGATCGACTACCCCGACGCGGCGCGCGAGGCGGACATCGTGCGGGCGCGGCTGCCTGGGGTGCCCGACGCGGTGGCCGCGCGCGTGTGCGCCGCCGTCGCGCGCCTGCGCGAGCAGGAGCTCTACAAGCTCCCGGGGGTGGGGGAGACGATCACGTGGGCGCGCGCCCTGCTGGCGCTCGGGCCCGACGACCCGCTCGACGACACGCTGGGGGTGGCGCTGAAGGTCCGCGAGGACATCGAGCGGGTGCGCGAGACCGGGGTGCTGCGCGGTGCCTGAGCCCACGACGGCACCCGCGCTGTCGCGCCTGGCCGCGCAGATGCGCGCGCGCGGCGCGCGCGTGGGCGTGGGAGAGCTGCTGGCCGCCCACCGGGCGCTGGCCGCCGTGGACGCAGGCTCGCGTGAGGAGGCCTACTTCGCGCTGCGGGCCGCGCTGTGCTCGTCGCGCGCGGACCTCGCCACGTTCGCCGAAGCCTTCGCGACGGTGTTCGCCGAGTCCCCCGCCGAGCGCCACGACCCGCTCGAGGAGCTCGGCCAGGTGGCGCGCATGGCCCTGCCGCGCGTGGGGGTCCTCGGAGAGGCTGCGGGCCGGGCCGAACTCGAGCCGGCCCCCGTGCCCGCCGCCTGGAGCGAGGAGGAGCTGCTCCGCGACAAGGACTTCGCCCTTTACACCGACGCCGAGCGGGCCGCCGCGCGACGGCTCCTGACGAGGCTGGCGCGGCGCGGGCCGCGCCGCCTGAGCCGCCGCACGAACCCGACGCGGCGGCGGCGCGACGTGCACGACCTGCGCGCGACGCTGCGCGTCTCGCTCCGCCACGGGGGAGAGCTCGTGGAGCGGCGCTTTCGCACGCCCGCCGAGCGGCCGCGCCGGCTCGTGCTCATCTGCGACGTGTCGGGCTCGATGGCGCCCTATGCGCGGATGCTCCTGCAGTACCTCCAGGCGTGCGTGGCCGCGCGCGCCCGGGTCGAGGCCTTCGTGTTCGGCACGCGCCTTACCCGCGTGACCGGCGAGCTCGCCGGCCGCGACCCCGACCGCGCTTTGCGCCGCGCGGCCGAGCACGTCCCGGACTGGTCGGGCGGCACGCGGATCGGCGCCGCCCTCGCCGAGCTCAACCGCCTCCACGGCCGGCGGATCGGCCGCGGCGCGCTGGTGGTCGTCCTCTCCGACGGCTGGGACCGCGGCGACCCCGAGGAGCTGGCGGCCGAGATGGCGCGCCTCGCGCGCTGCGCGCACCGCGTGGTGTGGCTGAACCC